>NZ_JBUZVV010000003.1:0-8990 GCF_055330225.1 Clostridium sp. LS3 | reverse complement strand
ATACTAAAGATCATAAAAAAGGTGATCTTGCACCCGCTCAATTTGGTGGGCTATCTTATATGATTTTAGATGAGAAAGGTTCAGATGTTTATGTAATACAAACCGAATCTTTTGGAAAATGTGCTATTTGGGCTCCTGCTGATAATGATAGCAATATTACTTTTGAAAGGATGCATCTTAACGGAGATAGTAATGGTTCAGGTGGTGGTTCCCTTGTTCCTGGAACTGGTACTGGAAAATACTTAAATCTAAAACCTCATATGCAAACTTGGGCTGTTTATAATGTTGATGGGCCTTACACTACTGATTATAAAAAAGGTGATCTTGCACCTGCTCAATTTGGTGGATTATCTTACGGAATTCTTGAAGAAAAAGGTGGAGATATTTATATAATTCAAACCGAATCTTTTGGTAGATGTGCTATTTGGGCTCCTAGAGATCCTGATAGTTCTATTACAACATCTCCTGAATATAGCAATGGAGATACTTCTGGTGGTGGTTCTACTGGTGGTGGTTCTGGTACTTTCTTAAATTTAAAACCCCATATGCAAACTTGGGCTGTTTATAATGTTGATGGCCCTTATACTAAAGATTATAAAATAGGTGATGTCTTACCTGCTAAATTTGGTGGATTATCTTACAGAATTTCTGAAGAAAAAGGTGGAGATATTTATATAATTCAAACAGAATCCTTTGGTAGATGTGCTATTTGGGCTCCTAGAGATCCTGATAGTTCTATTACAACATCTCCTGAATATAGTAATGGAGATACTTCTGGTGGTGGTTCTACTGGTGGTGGTTCTGGTACTTTCTTAAATTTAAAACCTCATATGCAAAGTTGGGCTGTATATAATATCAATGGTCCTTATACTAAAGATTATAAAATAGGTGATGTCTTACCTGCTAAATTTGGTGGATTATCTTATAGAATCCTTGAAGAAAAAGGTGGAGATATTTATATAATTCAAACTGAATCTTGTGGTAGATGTGCTATTTGGGCTCCTAGAGATCCTGATAGTTCTATTACTTCTTCTCCTGAATATAGCAATGGAGATACTTCTGGTGGTGGCTCTACTGGTGGTGGTACTGGTGGCGACATAGGCACTGGAGATCCTTCATTCCGAGTTTATAGTAGATATGAATGGGGCGCTAAACCTATAATTCCATCTGGAATGAGCGGTGAAAGAACTAGACCATTTAGATATATAATAGTTCATCATTCAGCGGCAGAACAATTTAATTCTGATATAGCTCAAATGCAGTCTATTCAAAACTATCATCAAAGCTTAGATTGGGGTGATATAGGGTATCATTACGGAATAGGTAAATTTGGAATGACAATGCAAGGACGTGAAACCAAATATGTTGGAGCTCATACAAAAGGAGAAAGAAATAGTGACAGTATTGGTATCTGCTTGTTTGGTAATTTTGAAAGTTCTTCACCAAGCCAATTCCAAATTAGTAGTCTAGTTTCATTATTAACTCGACTATGTAAACAATATGGACTATCCCCTGATAGTATATATGGACATAAAGATTTTAATCCTACTGGTTGTCCTGGTAGATATTTATATGCCTTCTTGCCAAATATAATAGATGCAGTAAGAAAAAATATAAATAATGCTTCTGCAATAGAAGAAATTAACAAACTAGGTTTTGCTAAAAAATTTGGTGTTGAATTTGCTACTACAGGCGAAGAAATATTAATTGCTCAATCTGGTGCATTTAAGCTTACTTTACAAAATTCTGATAATATAGGCTCTGATGAAGATGATATAATTTTAAATGTAGAAAATGGTAAGATTGTAGGTGGAACTTATAAAACAAAGTTAGCTGATTTTGCAATTAAGCTTGCTGAACAATTTGAAATATCTGTAGAAAAAACACTTCTTGAATTAGGTAATTATAGTACATCAATATCTGTTGCTAGTACTTCAAAAACTATAAGTGTTTCATTTACGCAATCTCACAAAATATCAAATAATAGAACCCTAAAACAAATTTTAAAGATTGAATTTGATAAGGATGAAATTAATATCAATCCTACTGCAGCAGCAGAAAATTTAGTAGAATATCTAAGAAAGGTATTGGGTCCTTTCGCCATAATTGTAACTATTTTGGCTTTAATTGCTGTATGTATTTTTGGAGGTATCGAGATATTTGCTGGTGCAGTTGCTACAGCTGTTGTAATATTCGTTACATCAATATTTAGTTCCTTTAAAAATAATGGTTCTGTATAAAAAAGTTAAAAATATTGAAGAAAAAAAGATGTTACTTTGATTAGAGTAACATCTTTTTTTCTTCAATATTTTTAATAAACTCTTCTTTATTTTTTTCATTTTCAAATATAGTTACTGGAATTACTACCGGATAAACTTTACTTATTTTATTATTAAAAAAAACAGATGATATAATTATATACCCTTTAAACTGATCTACCAAAATATCTTTATTTAATGGAATATTTAACTTTTTATCATTATAAGTAACTTCTATACGTTCATCTTTTAATACTATTACTTTTTCTGTTGAAAAAAGTTGTTTATTTTTATAATGCTTATAAGCAAGTTTTTTAAGTCTTTTCATTATCAATTTAGGTAATATCTTAAAAAAAAGATATATAGCAAATAAAGTAAGCCCTATCGTCATTAATATATAAAAACTCAATATAAAAATATGAAAATAAAATTCAGGATCACTTTTAATAGTATAAATAATAACTGTAATTGGCGTTAATATTCCAATTGTACTTAGTACTATGTAGTATATTTTCCACCAAATAAGATATAAATAATTATATTCTAGTAAAACTTCTACGTCTTCTATATTATTTTTAAATTTTACAACCATGGATTACCTCTACTTTTTCTAATTATAATTTTTCTTAATTGCAGTATATCATATATTTTTTAGCATAAATATAATTTGTTACTTTTGATTTAGCTATTTCGCTAAAAAATCTTTTCACGAAGAAATAAAGAATAACGATTTTAAGCCATTTGTAAGGTATGATATAATACAAAAATAGTAGTTAACTGTTTAGTATCTCTAAACATAAATAAAAAAAGCTATTATTTCGCATTACTAGATGCGAAATAATAGCTTTTCACTTTAAAAAGTAAAAATAGGGCATATGCCCTAAATACAATATTTTAACTTTAAAAGTCCGATCTTTAGAATAATTATAGCATTTGTACCGCATTAAAATCTAGTTATCCCCCCAATTGAAGCACTATTTTTATAAATTAAGTCCATTAACGTAACACTTTTTTTGATCAAAGTCCATCGGTGTAACACCTATCAACATTAGTATTTTCAAGGCTTTGCCTTGAATTTGTGGCTCGTGGCGGTACCACCTTATCCTGCCCCCTTTAAAAATGGGGAGGACTTTTAAAATTCAGATTAAGTAAAAAGGCATTAATTCTAATCAAGTTTAGAAGTAATGCCTTAATGTTTTATTTTAAACCAGTATTCGTTTAAGCCTATGGGCTTTATACAGCTTTCTGGTCGCTGTACTCTTTATTTAAACTGACAATGAGTAGTATCAGTCCTCATATTTTCGTTGCTATCGAGGGAGCAACCAAATTTAATTTATTAAATTATAACATAAATATAAGTTTTGATAATTACTAAGATAATAAAAAAATGAATTGAAAGGTGGTTTTTATAATTTTTTTCTTTGGCTGCACATTCCACTTTAGTGGATCATGGGCCAACATAAGAATAAAAATTATAAAAAGGTTCACCCTTGCCACTTTTCAAGAAATGAATTTATTATATAATAATTTATCCAAAACTATATTTAACTCATCTTATATTATGTTCATTTGCCTCTATAATCAAATTTAAAGCTTGTACAATAAATTTATTAATTGAAAATTAAACAAGCCTTAGAAAGCCTTGTGGCTTTATATATCTATTTATAAGCAAATAAATTTACTTATTTTCAAGTAAATTTATTTATTTTTATTTATTTTCAAGTAAAATTACTTATTTTAAATAAAAATAAGTAATTTTATTACCTTATTGTTTTTTAGCTAATTCCAAAACTCTTTCAATAAATTCTTTCTCTGAAATTAAATCAAAATACTTTAATCTTATTAGCTCTTTTTCTTCTTCTGTGCATTTCATACCTTCATGGATTATATTGCCTGCCGCCATTTTAAAATATTTTTCAAATAATTCATTACTTTTTTCCATAAAACTCCTTTATTATTTTTTATTTTTATCTTCTTTGATTGCTGTTGAAAAATATAATGATCCTTGTTTTCTTAACTCATTTTGAATATTTTCTCTATCTAACTTTAATAGTTTTTCTAATAATACAATTATCCCCATTAGAGACATTGAATTATCTATACCAACTCTTGCTTCTAACGCAGCTAATCTTTCTACACTTCTGTTTATTTGATCTTCAGTTTTACTTATTCTATTATTAATTATTCTTTCTATATCTGTTTCTCTTAAAAGATCTTCTTGAGCTTCAGCTTGTATATATCTCTTCATAGCTTCCTCATAAACTTCTTTTATATTTACATTTTTCTTCTCAGCTATGCTTTTTACTTTCTCATGAATATGATTTGCCATTCTTACTTGTGTATCAGCCATATTTCCTCCTTGTATGCATCTATAAGCATTTATAATCAATCATTCTAGCTTTATTGTATACAAATATAATAACATAAATCAAGTATTGTATGCAAAACAAATCCAGTTGGAACAACTGTTTCAGTAGTATTGTATGCAACTGTTTATCCTGCACTACCGTGAGCAGGGATGAGGTGTCTAGTATAACTTAGTAATGAACTGTTTCCTTAGCTTATAAAATTACTTAGTTTTACTTACACTTACCCCTGTGAACGGTCCTTTAAAATTTCTATATAAAGAAAAAGATAGCTAACTGATACTTAGCTATCCACACATAAATTTGATTAAATTTTAAAATCTATGATTGTTGTACCCAACCGACCTTTTACAATTATATTATAAACTATTTAAAACTTTTTATAAATATTTAGGGCATACAATCCATGTATTTTTTATAATTTCAAATTAGGGCATATGCCCCTAATTAATATAAGTGTTTTAATCTTAAATTTGTAAACCTACTTTGAAAAAATTTTGAAAAAACTTTTTTTCTCATTTCTTTTTTGCTCCATTTTCTCTCTAAGATCCTGAAGCTTATTATCTACTTCTTCAAAATGCTCTGCTAAATATAGCTGCTTATCACTTTTCTTTTGTTCTTCCTTTAAAAGGATCTGGCTATTTTCTATTAGCTTATGTAATTCTTCTATTTGCTTGTCCTTCTCTTTTAATTGAATATCCTTTTCTCTCAATTGCTCAGTTAACAGGTTAATTAACTCTTTATTAATAGTTAAATCCATTGATATATCTTCAATTGCAATTTCTGATTCAGCATTTAAATTAACTTTCTTGTTAATTGTTAAATCATCTTTAATTAACTGTAACCCATCTTCTAAAATATAGGTTTTATCGTCCTTATGAACTATAAAAGGATCTAATTCCTTTAACTTTTTTATTTTCTTATATATTGTTACTTTACTAACTCCAGTTAACTCTGAAACTCTATTAATATCATACATACAGTTTAACACCTCACTTTTAACAGTTAATTAACTGTTAACTACTTAATTAATTCTAAATTAAATATTAAAATCCTTTAATTTATTTTAAATATTAATATTAAGAAAATTTCTTGCAATTTGGTGCCGAAGGCATAGAATACAAGGGCAACTAAGCGAGCCGAAAGACGCAGTTATTCCCTTACTAATAGTCATAAAATTAATTATGACTATCAGTAAGGAAATAACTACATCAAGACTTTAAATTTGATACAAGGTATAACCTCGGTCGCCTTCACTATCTGCACCCTATTTGTTACGTGTAATTACACCCACAAGCTTTCTACATTACGGTTCTATCCTAATGCTAAATCTTCTCATGGTTCCCGATCACCTATGATCCTAGAACTCCCACACCCGACCTTTAAGTTGTCGTCACTCTCAACCCAAACACCGTACAATAGGGGGACGGTATACACATTTGGAGGCACTATTTTGCGTCAGTTGTGCTCTCTGTATGCTTATCTTTAAATAAGCAAATCTTTATAGTCTTTGCAAGACTCTTTATCTTAAGTTACTGTTATCTCAACATAACCATTCAAAGCTCCCATCTGTAAGTCATAGGGCAACTGCATAAATCTAAGGTCTATGCTCCATGCTTTTCTATTTTTCCTTTAAAATAATAAAACCTCTAGGTTAGTACCTAGAGGTTAAGTAACAATTTATTATTTACCACTTGAAATTTATATCAATATAAATTATACTCAATTTATCAATATTGATATGAAACTTCTGTTGGGCTTGTCCTTAGCTTCTTGGTACTGATAATACCTTAAGTTACTTTAAATCGTTTGGCGACAATTTAAAGAACCGAAGTTCGTAAAGCACTTCTCTTTTTGAGGGGTGCTTTTCTATATTCATTTTTAAATATTTCAAATATACAATTTCCAAATTTATCTTAATTTTACTAGTTTAATTTACATAATGCAAGATTTTTTAATGCTTATTTTATAAAATTCTAATATATCCCTATTAATAAAAACTTTATAGTACTTTTATTAATCTATGTTAATAAGCAACTTCTTCTAATTAATGATAAGTCATTTCACTTTTAATAAATCTCTAAATATAAAATTTTATATTCTCACTTAATTTATTCTATAACGACATTAAAAGTAAGAGAATATGCTTTATTTTCATAGTAAGGTTTAACTAATTTGTAATTTTATTATTTATATGGTAAAATAATCAAGTAATAAATATTTCTATAAGGAGGATCTATATTTATATGAATAATAAAAAAATAATTTCGTTACTATTAACTTTATCATTAACAACTTCGATTTTAGTTACTAAGTATAATCCTGTTTCCGCGGAAGTAAATGATAGTAATATAACTATATCTAGCAATAATGAATTATCTTTACTTTCTAAAGAAGATGAAATTACTTTAAGAAATGAATTAACAGCAGATGGTATTTCAATTGATGTACAGAATAAATTAATTGAAAAGAAAAAAAATGGTGAATTGTGGGATTGCGAAATACCTGAAAAATTTAATTCTATACCAGATGATTTTTTTAAGTCATTAGCATTTAAAAATGAAATTAAATATATTTTTGATGATGAATCATATTTAATTATGAAAAAAAATGATACAAATTTAAATAACATAAGTTCATATTCTTTAAGCAGCTCCTATGAGAGAAACATACCGCGAGCAACGGTTGAAGCCAGCTATGGAGGTAGCAGAGCTTCTATTTTCGCGAATATATCAATGTTTTATGGAGTCCAATCTAAAATAAATAGTGTTGAGTCTGTTGGTTATGCTCACATTAGTAATGGCTCTGTTGTAAGTGATCCATCACCATCTATTACTAAACAATATGGTGATAATAATAGTCCTGCAACGGCAACATACGCCCCTAAAATTTTTAGAGATGCTCCAATCGGCTCTGGAAAAACGGCTACATTAATTTATACAATGTATGTAAATGGTGCAACTTATTGGGCTGATTTAAAACAATATTAATCTAAAGGTGTTCGAAAATGACTAATTTTTTTATATATCTAAGTGAAGTATTTCCAACATTAATAATGCAAGCATTATATTTTGTAATTTTATTTTTTGTAATTAAGTATGCAATAATTAGCGCTAATAATAAGAATAATAAAGAATAATATTTAAAATAAAAAAGGGAGATGTTTCAATAATCCCTTTTTTTATTTAAAATTTCTAATTTATATCATTTAAACTTCACTAAAAGTATCTTTAATGAACAAAAGCCACTGATCAATTATCAGTGGCCTTAAAATTGCGTTAAATTCAACTTTAGTGAAATTAAGTTTAAACTATAATTTTAATAAAGATAATAGTTTACTGTTTTATAATAATAATTCTTTATATATATTGAAAGGAGTGATTTTATGAATAGTGAACTATTTAATTTTTTAACTACTCAGGGGGTTTTTGCCTTATTATTTGGATATCTTCTACTTTATGTTTTAAAACAAAATCAAATAAGAGAAGAAAATTATCAGAATATAATAAAGCAGCTTAGTAATACACTCCCTGAAATTCAGAATGATCTTGAAGATATAAAAAAGCAGATATTTAAATAAATATCTGCTTTTTACTATATATTTAAATATATATTCTTTATCTTTTTCAATGATCTATTTTTAGTCTGATTTACTGCTTGACGTGATATTTTCATATAATCAGCTACTTCACTTACTGATAAATAATGCACATATAATAATTTCATTATATAGGCTTCTTTTTTAGTTAAAACTTTAAATATATCAAGAAGCTCAAATTCAGATTCAGAATCTTCGTGACTTATTTCTATTTCTACATTGAACTCCATTTCGTTAAGCTTTATTTTATCCCTTTTCTTTGATAATTTTATGTATTCATTTCTTATAGATTTAGCTATGTATCCAACTATAGCTTTATTTTCAAACAACTTTTGATTATCTATTGGTATATTATTTATAATTCCAATTAAATGTATAATTAAATCTTGCCTTGTATCTTCTCTATCTAATAATCTAGAATACTTACTTATTAAGGGATTAAATATCTCTATAATTTCTAATAAAGAATTGTTGTCTCCTTTCCTAGAATTTACTATCTTTATAAACATATCATTTTCCATATATATCCCCTCCCATATATATATAAGCAAACATACGTTCCCTTTGTAAACATATTTTTTTATTTTTTTTATTTTTTTTTTTAGTTTACAGTTTGCTTAAATTTCTCTTTATAATTAATGACTAGTCACTCAAGCCGGCAATATTAAATTTTTAAAAGGAGTGATTTATTAATGTCACAAATCGGAAAATTTTTAAATTTACATCCCCATATGCAAAGTTGGGCTGTTTATAATGAAAATGGGCCTT
>NZ_JBUZVV010000002.1:0-168665 GCF_055330225.1 Clostridium sp. LS3 | reverse complement strand
ATGAACCACTATAAAGAATCGAAGTACAAGATTCACCGCAGTATGGTCAATAAAGTGGATACTGTATAATATGCAAGTATAATATAATGGTTATTATATCTGACTTCCAATCAGATGATGTGGGTTCAATCCCCACTACTTGCTCCAATAATATATGGGTGTAGCCAAGTGGTAAGGCAATAGTCTCCAAAACTATGTATCGAAGGTTCAAATCCTTCCACCCATGCCAATAATATGGAGAGTTGTCCGAGTGGTTTATGGTGCTTGTTTGCTAAACAAGTGAGGGTAAAACCTCCGAGTGTTCGAATCACTCACTCTCCGCCAATAATAAGGAAAGTTACTCTAATTGGTAAGAGATTAGTCTTGAAAACTAATGTAGGTTAATAGCCGATGGGGGTTCAAGTCCCTCACTTTCCGCCAATTATATGGAAGTGTATGTCTAGTGGCGAGGACAGCAGACTGTAAATCTGTTACGTAAGATACACCGTAGGTTCAATTCCTACCACTTCCACCATTTATAGTGGAGTATATCAGTTGGTTAGATAGTCGGTTTCATAAGCCGAAAGTCAAGAGTTCAAATCTCTTCTCCACTACCAATAAAAAGCCGAAAGAACAAAAAGATAGCTAGGCTAGAGTCCACGCTCTTATAACAGTGGTGCATACCCAATCCATGCAAGGGATTATAAAATGTGGTGCTATCAATATCTGGGTGTAGTTCAGCGGTAGAAGGCGTAGTTTGGGGCTACGAGGTCGAGGGTTCAAATCCCTCCGCTCAGACCATTTATAATAATAATTAATTCTATCATTGATAAAAATTAATTTCTCATTTAGGTCAAACTGGTTACTTGATTTAAATAGATGTAAAAACTAATAAAAACAACATTTTATTAGTTTTTATATAAAGATATTAGTATTGGTATTAGTATCTTTATATAAAAACTAAATATTATAACATAAGAAATTATCACAATTTAATATATAGATATGAAGAGTAGCACTCCCCCCCTTGCTACTCTTTTTTGTATTTCAAAAAGATGGGATAAAAAGGAGTGTGCTAAGATGAGCGAATTTAAGAAGGTTAAAAATATAGTTTTAGGAAAATTAGTAAATAAGACAATAGATACAGACTACGAAGAATTAAGTGAAACACTATTTGGAGAAGGTAACTGTTTCAATTCAAGTGAAGTTCGTAAGAGAATGTATGGTATGAAAAGACTTATTGAACTTATGGATGAAGAAGAAATGGCGAAATTACCTACTTCAAAATTAAACGAAGTAAAAGACATAATCGGAGAGATGGACATAAAGAAAGCTGAAATTAGAACTGAAAATAGGCAATTGAAGAAGATAAAAGATGAATTTATCAGAAGTATTCAAGTAGCTAATGATATAAAAGATTATTGGAAAGAAAATGATTTTACAATGCTTGTTGAAAATTATGACTTTAAGCCAATAGAATTCACAAATAACAAAGCTATGGTTATACAGTTGTCGGATTGGCATATAGGACTGATTATTGATAATTGCAAAAAGAATAGTTACAATTTAGAAATTGCCAAACAAAGAATAGACAAGCTTATGCAAGAAGCTTATAAATACATAGAAATGTATGATATTGAAAAGGTATATGTAGTTTCAACTGGTGACTTAATTGAACATTGTTACATGAGACCTAATCAGCATCAAAACATTGAATTCAATCAATCTGTACAAATATCAGAAACTCAAAGATTAATTATGAATATGTTAGTAAATCTTTCAAAGGTTTGCTATGTAGAATTTGATGGTATTTCTGGAAATCATGACAGAAGTATGGGTGATAAAAACGTGTCTATGAAGAATGATAATGCAAATACTGTGTTATTAAGAAATCTTCAAGATATAATGGATTATTGTGATAACCCTATATTAAAAGAAAGATTGAAGATAAATCAAGATGGTTTATTATCTTTAGAATTATACAAAGAAATAGCTGGGGTTAAATGTAAATTCATTCATGGTGATGAGAGAATAAAAGACCCTAAAGAATTATTACAAGCAGATATATCTATTAATGAAGATTTTATAGATATATTGTTCAGAGGACATTGGCACAACTTTAGAATGGAATCAGAAAACAATGGAAGATACATTATTACTTCTGGTTGTCTAAGTGGTTACAATGACTATTCTGTCAAGTTTGGTTGCGGTACAATGGCTACTCAAACAATAGCTATACTTGCAGATGGAAAAGTTGAACTTATAAAAGATGTTCAATTACAATAACTCTTATACAATATCCTCGTAAATGAATATAACAGAAAAGAGAAAGAAAACAATAAAGAATTGAAAAGGAGGTTTGGCTCGTGGCTAAAGCTAAAGCAGTTGAAGAACAAGTTTTAGATAAAACTTGTTCTAAATGCGGAGAAACAATGAATCCTAATAAGTTTTACATGAGTAAATCTTCTTTACATAATGATGGAAGACACTCTGTATGCAAAACTTGTATGTGGGGTATTTATGATGATTATTACAATAAATATGAAGATGAAAGACTTGCAATATATTATACTTGCAGAAAATTAGATTATGCCTTTATAGAATCAGCTTACAAAGGAGTTATCTCACAAGCTACAAAAGGAAAAGCTAGTAACTACTTCGGAGCATATGTCACAAAGTTGAATTCTGCTATTATAAAAAAAATGGATATTAAATGTGATTCTTTTGATGATAGTGACCCACTTCATGATGATAATGTAGAGGAAGTTGCTATTAAAATAGTGGAAAAAGAAAAAGAAGATGGAACTGTTGAAACAGTTGAGATTGACCCTAATGAAATGACTGATGAACAGCAAAAGGCGAAAGACCACTGTTTAAATGTTTTGGGTTATGACCCATTTGAAACTAATAATATTGAAGACCAAAAATTCTTGTATCCAGAATTATCTGGTTATTTAGATGAAGATACACAAGAAGACCAATTCAAGGTTTCTGTTGTTATACAAATAGTTTCAAACAACTTACAAATAAGAAAATGTGATATGGGAATAACGTCATTGTCAAAGACAATACAAGACTTTATAGATAATTCCAACACCATCAAGGATTTAACTAATACAAAAAAAGAATTAAATGGTGTTAATGATAAATTATCTAAAGAAAACCAGATTGCTTCTAAACATAGAAGTGGTGCTAAAAATCAAAATAACAACTTAACTGCTACGATGAAAAAACTTAGGGAAACTGGTTTTGATAGAGCAGAGCAAGATTATTACGATATGAATAAAGCATATGGTATGAGACAATCCTTGGATATTAGTAATCAATCTATATTAGAAATTATAAAGTTTGATGAAAATAAACAAAACGAAGTTTTTGTTCATCAAAGAAATATGATGCAACAATACCAAGAACAAATACTAGATTTAAAAGAGGATAATAGAAAGTTAGCTTGTGAAGTTAGAGATTTAAAAGAGATTATTTCTGAAAATACACAAGGATAATAAAATAAACGAATAAAATAGCGTAAATAATACAGTTTATATACAAATCAACTTTAAATAGTTGAGTAGATACTTGACCACACGCTAAAACATAGGTATATGGGTGGTTAAAATCTATGTATCGAAAAGGAGTGATACAAAGATGAAGCTTAATGGTAAACGTTCAAAAGATATGCTATCTGCGAGAAAGCGAGAACTGTACGAAAGTAATGCTGAAATAATTGCTTTTTATAGGAGGAATCCAAATATAGCGTGTGAGGACTTGTTAGGAATTAAGCTACTTTGACTTGATGCACAAAAAGTTATTCTACAAAATGCTTGGATAGCCGAATACAGTGTTTTAGCATGTTCACGTAACTTTGGAAAGTCTTTCTTAGCATCAATATTTATGATATTAAAATGGTTATTGTTTGAAGGGCAACAAATTTATATAATTGGTTCAGTTGGTTCTCAAAGTATTGAGTGCTTCAAGAAGCTTGAAGACATTGTTTTACAGAGAATACAATCTATCAAGGGTTTAAAGGACATAGTTGCAAATGAAACAGTAAAAAGCCCAGCTTGTAAAACTGGTTTTGTGCATGACAAATCAAGTCACGTTGTTAAGGCTTATAATGACAGTGCTATTTACACACTAAATAGTGACCCAGATAACGTAAGAAGTAAGAGAAGCACTCTAGTTTTCTTTGATGAAAGTGCATTTACCTCAGAAGAACTTTTAGTTTCTGCTATCGCCTTTGCAACACAAAATACAGATTTCCAAACAAGTACGGATGATGGATATGACCCAAGGACAGAAAAGTCAAAATGCCCTACACAACTTCTCTTTGCATCATCAATGAATGATACGGAGTGTTTATTCTATAAAAAATTCCAAGATTACGCTTTAAAAATGTTTGCTGGTGATAGAAGATATTTTGTAACTTCTATGGATTGTAGGATTCCTTTAGCACCATTGTTAGATGGAAAACCATTTACACCGCTATTAAAGCAGTCACAAATAGATGATGAAATGAAAGTTAATCCGCAAAAGGCTCAAAGAGAGTATTACAATTTTCCTTATGCTGAATCAGAAGACCAAATGGTTAAAAATGCTAGTATAATTAAAAATTCAACTTTCCAATTGCCAGTGCTTAGTAATACTGACAGTACAGAGAAATTTATAATTGCAAATGACCCAGCACGTTCTGGGGATAACAATATATTAGGAGTTATGAGAGTTAGAAGAGATGATAAGATTGGCTTATACGGAGAGATAGTCAATTGTGTAAACTTCTTAGATGGAAGTAAATCTAAGAAAATGTCCATAAAGATTCCAGAACAATTAAAGAAAATCCAACGTTATGTATTAGATTACAATGGCGAAGGTGTTCCAGACTATGAAAACATTGAAGAGATGTTAATGGATGGAGGTGCTGGTGGACAAGGTATGTCTCTTGCCGATTTATTATTAGAGGATTGGCAAGATTTGACTGGTGAAACTCATAAAGGCTTTATTGATGACAAGCATGATACTTATAAAGAAGAAGCCCCTAAATATCCTAATGCTAGTAGAAGGTTTAAGCTTGTAAAAGCTACTACTGCAAATAAATTTCAAATGTGTTCAGAGTTAGTAGAGTTAATGTCAATGGACTTAATTAAATTCCCAAAAGAATTTGATGGAAAAGACCATATAATAGTTGAGAAAAAAGTTGAGGGAGAAGTTGGAGAAGATGGTAAGCCAGTATATGAACTGGTTAATAGACAACTATCACTTGATGAAAGATTAGCATTAATCAATATAGATGCAATGAAATCAGAGATATTACAGTTCCAAGGGATTAAAGATACTACAACTGGAACTATTGTAAAATATGCGAATCCAAAAGTTAATGCGAAAGATGACCGAGCGGACGTTTTAATAATGTTGGCTCACAAATTATATGAACTTAGGAGACAAGATATGTTAAGAAAGAAAACTCCTAAGAAGAGTGATTTATCAGAGTATATGATTGGGTGGGGAAGTAGACCTACTCAATATTAATTACAATATATCAGAAAGGAGGAAGATGAATGGCAAATGGTAATAGAAAGTCCAGAAAATCCTATGCAAATGCTAAGGTTAAAAAGGATTTTAATCCACTTGATGCTATAAATATGAATAGACCTAAAAGCGAATTGGAAATGTTCTCAATGTTTCAAGCTATGACTGGAATGAATTTAATGACTATGAATCCTTACATAGCTAATGAAGTGTTAAAAACATTGACTTCTTTACCTAAGAAATATACTAGAGAAGAAGTTAATACAATGTTACAAGCACCTCAAAATAATGAAGATAGTTTAGTATCTTTATCATATTATATTAAAAATGTAATATTGCAGTATCAAAATGCAGTAGAGCATTATGCAAATATAAATAAATATAATTGTTACACATATCCAGTAGGGATTGATGAATTTGATAAAAAAGAAGAAGATTTTAAAAAGTCCTATTATAAAGCTATAAATTTGATAGATGCTATGGAACTTAATGCACTGGGTCACAAACTTGGTGAAGGTATCATTATGGAAGATTCAAAATTCTATTATCTAGCAAAATGTGATGATGACTATGGATATAGACTTGTACCACTTCCTAGAGAGTATTGTAAAATTACAGCATGGAGTAAAGAACTTAATATGTATTTATTAAGTTTTAATATGTTATGGTTTAAAAAGGTTGGTGTTGACGTACGTCAATATGGCGAATGGTGGGAAGATGCACTTACAGAAATGGAATGTTGTCAAAAAGGAATAATTCCAGAACCACTTGATGTTGAAACAATGAAAAATCATGATGGGTATTATGCTTATTGGAAAGAACTTCCAGTAGGATTTGGTTGGGTTTTTAAATATGACCTAGATACAGCAGTTTCAAAACCTCCATTAGCTGGGTTATTCAATGATGCTCTTGCTATAGAAAACTATAAGCAGATGTATTTTGATAGTGCGGTAATTGGAAACTGGAAATTGCTATTGAATAAAGTAGGATTTCAAAAAGATGCTAGTGGTCATAACGAATTAAATATAACCGCTGATATGGCTAATATATTTAATAGTTCAATTCAATCAAGTGTTCCTAAAGGAGTTACGAGTGCGGTATCAGTATTCGATGACACCAAAGTAGTTGATTTTAGTAAAAATGCTCAAACAAAAGATAATATTGTTGGCACTGGTCAAAGCAACTTCTTTGATAGTGTTGGTATAAATCAGAATGTTATGGGCGGTGGAGTTGATGGTGGTGCGGTAGCGGTTATGTTGTCGCATTATGCAGATGCTACAAAATTAGAAGCTACATTAGTTCCTCAATTAATATCATTCTTAAATTATATATTAAGAAAAGAAATTAAAAGCTACAGATGGAGAGCAAACTTTGTTAATACAACTAAATTTACAGAAAAAGATATTGTGAATATGTATAAAGATTTAGCTACAAATGGATTCCCAATAACAAAACTTGTTGCTAGTGCTGGAATGACACAAGCAGAATTTGAAGGTTGTTTAGAAATGGAAAGAATACTTGATACTAAGAGCAAGTTAATTCCATTGATGAGTAGTTACACCACAAACACTAATGATATGTTAAATAAAAAAGACAGTAGAAGTCAAATTACTGATAAAACAGATGATAGTATAAACAACGGAGATAGAAAGATGTAGGTGGTGATATAGTGGACAAGAAAAAATTCATATATACATCTGATTCTGATATATATGAAAAATTAAAAAAATCCATGACTTGTGTAGGTAAGTTTAATAAAAACAATAATATTGTTTACATATTTCAAAATAATGAAAAACTTTGTTTTGATGAAGTTGATTTATCTAAGATTAGTTATGGAAATAAACTTTGCTTTTAAAGGAGGTGAATTAGATGAGTAAAAACAAACATTTGTCTATTCCAATCGAAGAGTTTGAAATAAAAGCATTTGAAGAAGATGATAGATTGGCAAAAGTTCACCTCAAATTAATGCACGATGGTATTAATGCAAATAACTCAGAAATTCTTTTAAAAGATTTGAAGAGAGATTTTAAGAAATATGTTACAAATTCTATAGCTGGAATCCCTATTGTTGCTGGATTTTCTAGAAATAGAAGGGGTGAAAAAGACTTTTCTGGTCACGATGAAGATGAGCAAATTCTTGGGATTGTAGAACCACGTCATTGCAATGCAAAGTTTGTATATGACAAAAAATATGATAAAACATTTGTAGAAGTAGATGGATATATTTACAGATATTATTCCAATGGAGCAGTAGATATATTAGAAAATGCAAATGATAACAAAAGGGCTTGTAGTGTTGAATTAGAGGTTTTAGATGGAGATGCTGATGAAAAAAGAGGTGTTTATCAAATTAAATCTTGGAAATTACTATGTGTAACTTTGTTATCATCTGATATACCAGAAGGTATGAAGGGTTCACAAATAGAATTATCATTCTCTGAAAAATCTATTGATAGACTTAAAGAGTTAAATGATTCTATTGAAAGAGCATTTTCTGGAAATTCTAGTATTGAAGAACCAACCGAAAATCCAGTTGAAGAACCGATTGAAGATATTGGAGTTGATACAGATATAAATAAAAATAGTTTTAAAGAAAAGGAAGGTGAAAAGAAGTTGAAGAAAAGTGAAATAGCAAAAAATTTCAGTCTTACAGCAATGCAATTAGCTGATGCTTTTGATAGGGTTTGTAGGGAATATAAGTTTGAAATGAGAGATGGAAGTTATGTTTACGATTGTGTAAGATTCTGGTTTAGAGATTTTGATGAGCAATATGTATATGCTTATGATAATCAATCTGGTACTATAGTTATGCTATCTTATACTATGAGTGGAGATGTTCCTAATATAGACTTTGAAAGTGCAAAAAAGGCAAAAGTTACTTATTCTCCAATAGTAGAAACAACTGAATTTGAAGATGAAGAGTCCGAGAGTGAAGTGGTTAAAAATGAAGAAGATGAGGGCGAAGAACCAATAGAGGGCAAAGATTCCGATGATGAAGATGATGAAGATTCTGATGACGATGAGGAAGAAGAGTTTTCAGCAGAAAAATATTCAACGGATAAAATAATCAAAGAAAATCTTGAATTGAATAGACAAGTTGGAGAGTTAAACAAATCTTTAGAAGAAGCAAAAGATTCTACAATAACTTTAGGAGAAAAATTTGAAGCAATAAAAGCAGAAAAAGAAACTGTCGAATCTAAAGTTGAAACTCTTGAATCAAAACTTGCTGAATTTAAAGCTTTAGCTGAAAAACAAGAAGTAGAAGCATTAGTTTCTAAAGCTAAAGAAAGCCTTGTAACAGTTGAAAAGAAATTCTCACAAGAAGAAGTTGGTGAATTAAATGACTTAATTGAAAACTTAAAATCTAAAGAAGATTATTCTGCATTTGAAAATAAAATAAAAGACCTTGCTTTCAAGAGATTTTCAAGTATGTCAACTACTGAACCATCTGGTCTTGGAAGGATAACTATTCCTAAGACAGAAGACCCAAAAACTGAAAAAACAGAAAAGAAAGTATATACTTCAATATTCGAAAAATGGGATGATGAAGATAAATAAACGTTAATCAATAAATAAAAAAATAAATTTAATTTTAAAAGGAGTGTATTGAATTATGGCACAATTATTTGTAAAAGAATTATTAATGGCGGATACAGACCCATCACTATTAACATCTGGGGTTTGTGAAGAAGTTTTAGAAAATGGAATGCTAGTTGCTCTTAGAGAAAGAGGTGTTAGTGAATCAACTTATAAAGTTGGTAAAATTGCAGACCTAGAAGTAGATTCAATTTATATGGTAAATGCACCAATTATAATTGAATTAGAAGGGTTTGGAAGACTTCAAGGAGTAGAAGACCCAACATTATTCCAAGTTTTAAAGGGAAGACCTTGTAGAATATTCAAACCAGTTAAAGGAGATACTTTCTTCATATCTAAAGATGGTGTAAGTGGAACACCAGCGGTTAATGAGTATTTAATTCCAGAAGTAGGACAACTTAAATTTAAAGCTGGTTTAAAGACTGATTTAGCTACTTCTCCATTAGCTTGTGTAATTGAAAATGATAAGAGAGTTGTAAGAGTTGGTAATGGTTCTAATTTAAAGACTATCGAAGGATATGTTGTTAGAGTTATAAAAGCTTAATAGACAATTAATAAAATAAACAAATAAAAGAGGGGTTTTATCTCTCTTTTTTATATTGGAAATAACTAGAACGTTAAAATAAAAAAAATAATTTAAAAAGAAGAGGTGTATCAATATGGCAATAAAGGCTATAACAAATCATAGTACAAGATTTTTAGGATTCTCACAAGAATCAAAGGACTTAGTTCAAGGTGGAGTTGAGTTATTTAAGCACTATGCTTACCTTCACGCTGATAAGAAAGAATATGCAGAGTTTGCAATAGGTAGTTATGAAGATAAAGAAAAGAAATTCATGGATAGACTTGAAAAAGAAGCTGTTAAGAGATTAGGTTTAAATGTAGACCACTTTGCAGAAGGAGAAGCTTTCAAGAAACCATTCATTAGAACAGAAGCTTTCGCTATCGTTTCTGAAATATTAGATGTTGTTCTTCCAGCTACTATAGCTGATTCTATGGGAAAATTCGTTAATGTTAAGAACGCTGCTTGGGGAGATTCTCTATTAATTGGAGTTCCTAACAATGACTTATTCGTTGTATCTGAATTAGCAGATGGAATAGCGTTTGGTAAGCCACAAAGAATCTACAACAATCAAGTTCCACTAACTCCAACTAACAAGAACATCACTATAGAAGAAGATTTTTACAGAGTTCTTGCTGGAAAGGTTAATTTAGGAAACTGGTTAGTAAGAGTTGCTTTATCATTTGAAACTAAAATGTACACTGACATTTATAATGTTTTAACTGGTACTTACGCTACTTTACCAACAACTTTAAAAGAAGCAAACTTCTCTAAAGATGGATTCGTTAAACTTGCTCAAAAAGTTACAGCTATGAACGGAAACGCTAAAGCTGTTGCTTTCGGTACTCAAGTTGCATTAAGCAAATTATTACCAGATGACCAATACTTAAAGTTCGGCTTAGGTGCTGAATACAACGCTAAGGGATACTTAGGTGAATACATGGGAACTTCTTTGGTAGCTTTACCACAAGTTGTTAAACCAAACACAGAAGGTGAATTACTATTAGATGACAACATGGTTATCATAGCATCACAAGGAGCAGATAAGTTAATAACTATCGGTTTTGAAGGAGAAGCACTTGTATTTGAAACTAATCCAATGAATTCTGCTTCTACTTTATTCCAATACTCTTTCAACAAGAAGTATGACTTAAAGGCTGTATCAAGCTTTAGACATGGAATAATGAAGTTAGCTTAATATTAAAATTAAAATAGTATTTAATAAAAATATTGCAGACAGAGGAATTTTCTTCTGTCTGTTTTATTTATTATTGTGATTGAAAAGGAGAGAAAAGGAATGGCAAATAAGAAAAATGAAGAAGTCAAAAATGAAAAGGTGGTAGAACCAAAGAAGAATACCCCAAAAGTAGATAAAGAAAAGGAAGAACTTAAAAAGGAATTGGAAGATATGAAAGCACAAATGAGTATGTTCATGCAACAATTTCAAGCTATGCAAAAACAAACTGTTCAACAAACTGCTGTTGAATATACAATGGAAAATAATGTTGAAGAAGATAATGAGGAAGATTTTATAGAGATTCCGATGAATAAAATGATAAAGGTTACAAATTTATTTGATGGTGGTTTAACACTTTTCGGAGTGCATAACACAGCTTTTAAATTCCCTTCATTCGGAGTTACTAGAGTTATGTCATATGAAAATGTAATCCATGTTGTTACTGAATATGCTGAGTGGGCTAGAGAAGGATTATTCTATGTTCATGATAAAAAGGCAATGAAAATGTTAGGTCTTGAAGAAGAATATAAACATTTAATGACACATGACGAAATGACAAAACTTATAGAAAAAAGTGAAGCTGAAATTACTAAAACACTTAAAAATGCTACAAAGGAACAAAAAGAATCTATTAAATATCTATTTATCAATGGAATAAATTCAAATGATACTAGATACGCTCTAAACAGAGGAAAATTGGATTTTGTTTCTGAAATTTTAGGAGTTAATATAAAAGAGATGGCAAGTATATTAGAGTGGAAATAATATAAGATATTTTCTTGAAGGGAGGTGGAGATATGGGTACAAAATATTCAGATATTTTTGAAAGATTTGACACGCTAATTAAAGACTATGAATTAGATGCTTTATTTAACAAAAGTATTACTGATTATGAAGAAAATGTAGTTATGTATTTAAAATTTGCAAGAACTAGATTTAGACAGTGTAAAGTTGGAAAATCGAATAAAACATTGAGCCAAGTTTCTGACGATATTTTAATGGAATTTACTGAATTAATAGATGAAGATGTTATGAATATATTAGCAAGTTTAATGGTTTTAATATGGCTTGAAAGAGAAGTTAATAGTTTATTGAATCTTAGACCATCTGTTACAGATGTAGATTTTAAAAGAATAAGTGAAGCTAATATGCTTGATGCTTTAGAAAGAAGAAGAAAAGGCTTGGAAAAGGAAACGAAAAGCCTTATAAATGAATATAGTTGGTACATTACCTATATCGACAAGCCATGATGACTATATATGAAAAAGCGATAAGGAATGAAGATTTAGCAAATTATTTAGATAAGTTGAAAGGGAAAATATTTAAAATAATTCCACTAAGAGAAAATTATGACCCTAACCTATCTAAATATATAGAATCACTTATAGAAGAATTAATAGCTATGGATAAAATGTTACAAGTTCCAATTAATTTAGAATTGGTGTTTAATTTACAAAGCATATTATCTATGGGAAGTTTTAAAAGTATAAAAAGAAAGACATTTCAATGTTTGGACTTGGTTGAGAAATCAAGAAATCTTTTGATAAGAGAGGAAGGGGAAGGTGATAAAGTTGGCTTATAATGCAAAAATAAGTTATATGTCAGTCCTTCCACAAACTCATACAGAATATTATAAAGATTTAACACAAAAAGTCTCTGATAGAGATTTTACTGTCTCTGGAAATGCTTTCAATATAAAGGCACAAATAGGGTTGACTGATGAATATGAAGATGTTTCAGTAAGAATTAATAAAGGTATTTCAAAGTCAAACTTAATGACTAACTTATACAATAGTGATGATTTTAAAAGAATATCATTTCAAAACATAAGTTATAGGGCTAGAGTTGGTCAGTATTTTAAATTCGGAGATTCTGAACATGAATTCGTATGGATTTGTATTGAAACTCATAATACAAAAACAAATGTTTCATCTATGATTGTTCAAAAATGTAAAGATAAGGTTTACTTCTTAGATGTTGATAGAAATATAATCACACAATATTGTGTATTTAGAGATTCTACTCAGTATGGAATTGGTCAGAGTAAATTAGAAGATTTTACTGCTAGTTCAAGTATGGGTAATATTCTAGTTCAAGTAAATGATAATACTTTAAGCATAGCCCAAGACCAAAGATTATTCTTGGATAGAAGACATTTTAAGGTTGTTAAAATAGATGGAGAAAACAGTCTTTATAGTGGTTATGGAGTTAAAGAAGGAACTCTAAGAATCGTTATGCAAGAAAACTATAGAGATTTTAATGCTGATGATATTCTTATGGCAGATAGATACAAATATTTTAAAAGACCAAACATCAAACTTTCTTATGAAAAAGTTCTTACTTATAACATTAGTGAAGAATTTACTCTACCCATACAAATAACCAAAGATGGATTACCTTACACTGTTAAAAATGTTGAATATGATATGAGAGAGTGTCCTACTTTGGAGAGAAATGGTGATAAATTTAAAATCACTAAATATGGTAAAAACGTACTGAAAGTAACGTATGAAGAAGATAATTTTACAGATATAGCTACATTCACTATCATCTGTTTAGATGAAGCTTCATCTACTGATATTCAATACTATATAGACAATAAAGATTTGATGAATGATGACTATACTATAAAAAGATTTGTCGCTAAGACATATGTATGTAAGAAGTATGTTAATAATCAAAATGTTGGAACAGCATATAATATAGCAGTTGACACTTCTAATGTAACAGATGTTACAAAGATAGCTATAGATACCTCAATTGAAAATCAAATAACAATTAAAAATAATGGTGGAAATTTAGGTTCTCTTGTAATAAGCTTTTTTGAGTCGAAAACAAATACAACTATAAAAGAAACAATTAAGTTGACTAAGTAAGGAGGTTGGGTTATATGAATTTTTTTGATAAAAAACAAGTAATTATGGACAAGATTAAATTTATGTTTGTTGAAAATGAAGATTTACAAAAGGCTATTTACTATCCTCAACCAAATTATTTAGACCAACCTAGTATACCAAATCCATATATATTGTTTGAAAAAGAAACCCCAGTGCTGGGTCAAGACAATAAACCAATTATTCCTAAAATATACTTTTCAAATAGAATGTTAAACGTTGAAAATGAATCAGAAATAATTATACTTGTAAGATTAATCAATTCACCAATATTTGGTAGGTTAAATACACAAAAAATGAGTCTAGTTTTTACAATTCTTATTCACAATTCTTGTATATATACTGATTATGGAAATAGATTTAATACTATTTGTAGTATTATTGATAAAAGAATAAATGGAAATCCTTGGTTGAATGAAGGTTTTACTATGATTCCAAAAGGAACAAAAACTCTATCCACTCAAAAAGAATGGGATGGAATGAACTTGATTTATGAAACAGTTACATCATTCCATTATAAATACAATAATTATAATAACTCAAATAAATTTGATATTTAGGTGGCTTGATGAATAAACTTCAAAAATATTTGAAAACCCCATTCAAACTTGATTGTGGATTAAATATAAGACAAATTCAAATTGAGGAAATAATGGATATTGGTGAAGATTGGCATAAAGAACTTATAGCATTTGCCAGATATCCAAAGACATTCTTTGCTTTTAATATCGTTGATGATATTGCTATGGGAGAAATAAATGCTAACCACAAAGCTTATTTAGACTTTGAAAAAGGTTTAAATGATGAAGTGTTAGGTGGTTTAGGTAGTGAAAACATAGAATTTTTGTACGAATTAAAAACTCAAACGATGCTAAGAACACATCTTACAACTACACAAACACAACTTGACAATATGAGTATGTTGGAGGTTTTTATAAGGCACTACATATGCGAACAATATATGATGGAAAAAAATCATATATTGGAAAAGGCAATAGAATCATTAAAATTCTTTTTAAATATAAAAGATGAAATAGTTGTGAATGAGGACGATTTTACTTTATCTTTTAAAAAAGATGGAAAAGATTTTATAATAGATAGCGTTATATTTGATGAAATCTGTAATGTCGTTAGATATACTTCTTGTACAAGCTATTACGAACTTGAAAATGCAAAACCTAGAGTTTATCCAAATGAAGAAGTTAAAAGACAAATGGAGAAAATTCTGGCTGAGAGAGAAAAAATTGAAGCATTAAAACGAAAGAGTGAAGAGAAATATTATTCTGAATTTGAAACAATATTTGCTTTTGTTGTTCATTCAAATGGTTGTGATGGTAATTACGAACAAATTCTTGATTATACTGTATTTCAATTACATCAAAGATATAAAGCATTATATTACAAACAAACATACGAGCAAAATGTAAGTCAAATACCTCATGTTACAGAAAAGGGCTTCAAAGAATTAGATTTAATACATTGGAGTGATAAATTGCGAAAAGAAGGTCTTTAATAGACTTCTTAAAATAAACAAACAAATTAAATAAGGAGTGATAAATATGGCATATCAAACTTTGTATGCAGTGGGTTCAGTTCCACAACTTATACTTAAAAGAAAAGACAATGGTAAAGTTATAGACTTTAGTCATATAAACAGTGCTGAAAGTGATATTACTAAAGAACTGTTTCAAGCAAGAATACAAGGTATTCCAGCGGTTTCTTTCCTAAAACCAGCTACTGGAAAATTAAATGTTAAAGCAGAAACTACTTCTGATTATATTAGAAAAGAAGTTTATGATTTAGGAGTAGTTGAAAAAGGTGCTGGAAATGGAATAGAACTGTTAAATACTCTTGAATTAAAAACTGATGATAGTGGTGTTTCACCAGCTATTGACGATGCAGATATTCCAGTAAGAGACATGAAAGTTTATTCAGAAGATAGAAAGACTGAATACAAGAAAGCATCTGGTGAAACACCTTCTACTGGTGAGTATGCTTTTGATAATGCTACTAAAACAATCAAACTTGGTGGTGTTACAAAAGCGACAATTTTCTGGTTGGATGGTTATGTTAAAGCAGAAGATAAACAAAAAATGTCTTACTATGGTAATACTAAACCAATTATGTTTGAAGCTTGGTTAAAAGTTTACAAGACAGACCAAGAAGGTATTGTTGAAGTTGAAACTTACAGATTTGGAAGTGTTACACCAGCTACTAGCTTTAGAATAGAAGCAAGTGCTGAAAATGTTACAGCTTTCGATATGGAGTTTGACGTTCTAGCAGAACGTATAATGACTAAAGATGGAGTTAAGTTTGTAATGGTTGATATAATCAACTAATAAAAAAATAGGGAGGATATATTTAAAAGGATGCTTTGTCTTTTTTAAGTGTCCTCCCTATTTTTTCTCTATATGAATGAAAAGGAGTGTAATATTAAATGATTAAAATGTCAGATTTTTTACAATGTAGAAAGTTAATTTTTACAAATAATGGAGTTGAATATATTGAACCTAAAGTAGAAGGTGAAATAATTCCATATGAAATAAATACTGAAAAAGCTAAAGAAATTGTTGCAGAAATTGGAGAAGGAAAGATAAGTGATAATGAGGTTTTATTTAAGATATTTCCTTTAATAGTTTCTGTAGACATGAATATTGAATATGAAGAATTTTGTGGGTTAATAGGAACACCTAGAAATGGATTTGAACACGTTTTAAACCTTGTAACATCTTCGTTAGATGACTATTTTACAAGAGTTAAATCAATGAGCGAAGTTCATGAAAATATGTTAAAGGTTCAAGAAAAACACAAAGAATTTATAGATATAGAAAAGATAGAGCAATTAGAGAAAATATTGGAGAATGAAAACCAAGAAAAAGAAGAGTTGATAGAGGAATAATCTATGAGTTCAGTTGATAGTGCGATAAGAAATCAATTAAGACAAATTGCAAGACAAGTAGAACTTGTCGCAAAAGAATGTTTAAGAGATGCAATATTAGAAACAGTATACGAATCTTATTCCCCAGAAATATATGATAGAACAGATGATTTGGTGAAAAGTGTTAGTAGCAAGATTGATGCTAATGGAAACATTTATGTTTACATAGATAGTTCAAAACTAAACTACAAATCTGTATATGATTATAGCAGAAATGTTAGTGAAGCAGTTCCTTATTGGGTTCAAGAAGGACATACAGAAACACTTTGGGAAAATACAAGCGACCAATTTCATGATTATGAAGGTAGACATTACTTAGAAAGAGCAGAAGAACTCATAAGAGAAAGAATGGGGATTGGAGTTCGTATAGAAATTATTAACAATAGACCAAGTGAAGTATAACAGATAAAAGAAGTATTTTATTGCTTCTTTTATAGAAAGGAGTGATAAAATAAATGTCTGAAATTAATCAAGGCTTGAAAATCTTTTTAGATAAAGCAAGTATTGCTCAAAGTAAACAAGAGTTTGACAACTTATTGAAAGAATTTGATGCAAAAGCCAAAAAGGGTGTTGATATAAAAATAGATGACACAGCCCTTAAAGGTCATATAGAAAAAGCAACTATTGACATGGATGGACTTATAGTCAAGTATAAGCAATTAGGAGATTTAAAGATTACAGAGCAAGTATTTAATCCTAATACTGGCGAGTTAGATACTTTAAAAATGAAACTTCTTGATGTTAATAATGTATTGCATGAAATGAAATACACGATGACTGATGGCACTTTTAATCTAAAAAGCCTTACTGCCAAAGACCAATCAGTTGAGATAATGAGGAAACAGCTTTTTGAAAAGCAAAAGATAGCCCAACAAGAAAAAGAATTGATGGAACAAATCAAAAGACAAGAAAGAGAGACTATCTATAAAACAGATAAATCTCAAATGAGTTGGGAAGGAATAAATGCCCTAGAGAAAAGAGTTGCGAAAATCAGAGCCGAAGCCGATGCCCTTGCGAAAGTTAAGCTTAATACTGATTCAGAAGGTGGAATAAAATCAGCTACTATAACATATATTGACCAAACAATGAATAAAGTTGTAACTGAAACTATGAAGTGGAAATCTGAATTAGATGAAACAAATAATGTTTTGGTAAAAACTTTTTCAACTGTAAACTTAGCATATTCGGATAATATAAAACAGCAACAAGATATGAATAAACAATTTCTCGCAACCAAGAACACTTTAGAAGGTACTTTTGGTCAAATAAAAAACAATGGGATTTTGTCAAAAGATTATCTTGCAAAAGGACAATCTAAATTAAGTTCTATAAATCCTAACAATGCAACAGATGTACAGAAGTTTGTTAGCGAAATGTCTAAGGCAGAACTTGCTGTACAAAAGATGGAAAATGAAATTATAAAGTACCAACAACAATTTGACAACTTAAAAACAAAGTATGGTAAATTAGTTCCAAAGGCAGAATCTGAGCAATTTGTTTCTTTAATGAATAAAATGCAAAAAGAAGTAGAAGAATTGAAAAATGGAACTTCTCAACTTAATAAAGCTGGGCTTGGTTCTTTAAGCAGTGAAGCTAAAAAACTAAATGCTGAAATGACGAACATTGCTAAAAACAATGCTTTAAAAGAAACAACTAAAGATGCCAATGGTTTAGGAACAGCACTTAAAAACTCTGCTCAAAAAGCTATGGCTTTTGTTGGCGTTGCTGGTGTTATGAACGAATTTTCTAAACAAATGAGAAATGCTGTTGATTATACAATGCAAATGGATAAGGCTATGACTAACGTTTCAATGGTTACTGGCAAAACTGGTGATGAACTTAAAAATATTACAAATGATTTTAAACAACTTGCTAAGGAAATGAGTTCTACCAATTTAGAAGTTATGGCTGGTGCTGAGGAAATGCTTAGGGCTGGTTATGATAATGCCACTACAAAAGAAATGGTTAAACAAAATATTGTAGCTAGTAAGATAAGTGGTCAAGATTCTAAGACTACATCTGAACAGCTTATAGCAATAAAAAATGGATATGACTTACAAGCTGAGAGTATAGAACACGTTAATGATGTTCTTATGACACTGGATAACAATTATTCAACAAGTTTTGCTGAAATAGCAAAAATTCTTCAATATTCATCATTCAGTGCTAAGGCAGTTGGTGTTGAGTTTGAAGAATTAGCTTCGACTGCTACAGTAATTTCTTCCAAGACTAGGCTTTCAGCAGAGAGTATAGGTAATGCCCTTTTCGAAAATAGGGGCATGGTGGCATAACAAATAAACCACCATGAAAAAATTCTCTTTAATTGACTTGGAAATCCAGAGATGGACAACAAGGGCGAAGATTTATATTTGTGATTAGATTATAAGATATTAGTTATAACCCAAATGGTTAAGAATTGACAAAATAAACGAACAATGATATAATTATTTGAAGGTGATTAAAATGAAAATAGGGAATATAGATATATATGGAATAATATATAAAATTGAAAATAGAATAAATGGAAAAATTTATATAGGTCAAACTGTACAAGGGTTTGATGAAAGATATTCTAGAAGGGGAAATGGTATAGAAAGAGTATATAAATATCACAAAGATTTATATACGAACGGATTTCAACATAATAAACATCTTCTTAGTTCTATAGAAAAATATGGGTTTAATAATTTTATTGTTAATGAAGTATTTGATGTAGCTTTTTCGAAAAATGAGTTGAATGTAAAAGAACAATTATACATTCAATTATATAACAGTTTTAAAAAAGGCTACAATAGAAATCTTGGTGGAGATGGGAATTCTGGATATGAAGGATTTAAAGGTGAAAATAATCCTAATAGCAAAAAGGTTTATCAGTATGATTTAGATGGTAATTTTATCAAAGAATGGTCATATGTAAAACTAGTTGCTAAAGAGTTAGGTCTAAATGATACACACATAAGTTCTTTATGCTCTGGAGAATATGGTAGAAAATCTGTAGGTGGATTTTTATGGTCTTATGAAAAGCGTAATGAAATAAAAGAATTAGAAAGAGAAGATTCGAGCAAAAAGGTTATGCAATTCAACAAAAATGGAGAGTTGATTAAGGAATATGATTCATTAACACAAGCGAGTATTGAAACAAATTCAAAACTAAGGTCAATATCTGCTGTTTGTAATGGAAATAGAAAAAGTACAAATAATTGTGTTTGGATATTTTCTAAAAACTATAATCCTTTAAAAGACTATTCTTTGAAAACTAATAGACATGGTGGTTCTGTATCAGTAATATCTAAAAACATTGATACAAATGAAATCATTTCTTTCAACAGTTACAAAGAAGCGTGTAATTTTGCCAACTGTAGTAAAAACAAGTTGGTAAGAGCAATCGAAAAATCTATACCAATTAACAACTATATCTACGAACATAAACAATCACAAACATAAATTACGCTGAACGACTAAATAAGAGAACCACTTTTAATTAAGTGGATGTGATAGTCTGGTCTCACGCTATAATCTAGAAAGGAAACGTGAGAGTTAAGGTCAAGTGTAAAGACACTTTCAAGAAGAACCTTAACCGCTAGATAAACATCTAGTCAGTAATCTATTTAATAGATGAAAGTAACAGAGCGGAAAACTGCCTATACAAGATTTTCAGCAGTTAAACAAGGTCTAAAAGAAGACCAAGAAGGATACGATATCTCAAACCTTGAAGCAGTTCTTAAAGAGCAAGATATCCAATTAAGAAGTAATATAGGAACTTTTAGAGATTATAACGATGTTATGAAAGACCTTGGTGCTAAAATAGACACTATGTCACAAGTTGACCAAAGTAAAATCTTTGGAGAATTATTCGGTACTAGGCAAATTAATATCGGTAGAGCAATGGTTGAAAATTTAGGTGAAATTGAACAAGCTGAATTAAAAGTTGCTGAATCTGCTGGTTCATCTTCCGAAGCTTTTGATAAATATGAAAAATCTTTAGAAGCACAAGCAAATAGATTAAAGCAATCGTTTGAAACTCTTTATGAAAAAATGCTGAGTTCTGAAACTCTTGGAAATATTATCGGAGGATTTAACAATCTTTTAAATACTTTAATGAATCTTGATAGTAGAACTGTTAAAACTGGTCTAGCGTTTGTAACTACATTTGTGGCAATGACTAAAGCATTTAAAACATTCAATGCGGTTATGGCTGGAGAAAAGGTAACTGGTTTACTTGCTTCAATGATTAAACAAATGATTGCTGTTCAAGCATCTGCTACAGCTGGTGCTGGTGGACTAGCTTTCTTATCTACTGGTTTTGCTGGATTAGCTACTGCTATAAAAGGTGCTACTGCTTCTGCATTAACATTTATGGCAACTCCTTTAGGAATGGCTCTTACTGCTTTAACTGTTGTTCTTGGTGGATTAACATATGCTTTCTTCAAACATAGACAAGAGCAACAAGCATTTGATGAAGCAGTTAGTAAAAATGTAGAATCAATAAAAACTTTAGATGATGCTATATCTTCAATGGATTCTGGTCAATTAAGTTCTGCAATAGATACAAGTGGACTTCAAGAAAAACAAGATGGTTTGCAAGTAAAAATTGCAGAAATAAAATCTGTAAAAGAAGAACTTGAGAGTTTAAAAGAACAAACAAACAATTTCCAAGGAATAGACCCTAGAGGAATGGACGAAACTTCTGCAAAAGTTATGGAATTAACCAACAAACTTGGAGAGTTATCACAAGAAGTTGGTAAAACTGGAGAAGAATTAAGGGCTAGTGGAATAGCGTTTAATGAAGTTACTGGTGAAATATATGCCTTGACAGAAGCTAAAAATTCTTTGGCTATGTCAAATGCTACAGATATTATTATGAAGGAAACCCAAGCAATAGTTAATAATGCTGATGAGATTAGAAATCTTTATAATGAGTATATTAGATTATCTCAAATCGAGAATCAATCTGCTCAAGAAAAAGAAAGACTTTCACAAGTTATAAATGCTTTAAAGGGTTACTATTCTGGATTAACTACTACAATAGATAATAATGGAAATTCTCATATTACAAATATAGGATTGATTGAAAATACTATATCAGCTATGGATGCAGAAGGAAAAACTATAGTTAATGTTGCAGAAGCACATAGATTAGCTATGGAGCAAATGGTTCAAGTTGAAGTAAATGGTACTAGGCAAACTATAGCACAAATCAGAGCGAGAATCGATGCGAGAAATAAAGAAAAAGCTTTAAACGGTCAAAACTTTAGTGGTCGTGGCGGTTATATGAGTGGTTCTGAGAGAGAGGAATATGAAGCCATAGCTAACTGGAATAGACAAATGATGGAGATGGAGAAAGACCTTGCAAATCTCGGCTCTATCGGTGCTGGTTCTGTTGGTGGTGGTGGTGCTGGATATACATCCGCTGATAGACCTTCTAGTGGTTCTAAAGCTTCAAAGGCAAAGCAAGAAGATATCAAAGCTGAAACTGATGTTTATGTAAATCTTAAAAATGCTATTGCTGAAACAAAACACCAAATCGAATTATTAGAAGTTGCTGAAAAGAACGCTAATAGCGAAGATAAAATAAAATATGCACAACAACAAATCGAACTTTTAAAACAAAAAGAACGTCAATTAAGGGCTTTACAAGATGAACAAATTAGACAAGAACAAAGTATGGCAAATACTTTACGGTCTAAAAATCTTATAAATTCTGATGGAACAACTAATAATCAAGGATTCCATGACTGGGTTAATTGGGCTAATGCTGTAGATGATGCAGATACTAAAAAGGCTAGACAAGCAGAATATAAAGAATTAGAAGCTTTATATAAAAAGTGGTCAGATTTAAAACACAATAATATAAAATCTACAGAAAAAGAAATTAAAAATATTACCAATGAAATAATTGATGCTCAAAAGAAAATTGAAGAAATCAAAAAGAAGGAGTTCGAAGAGAATAAGAAACGAATCCAAGAAGAAATAGATAGACAAAAGAAAGCAATTGAAGAAGTTAAAAATGCAAGAATTAAAGCACTAGATGAAGCACAAAGAAAATACAATGAGCAGAACGATGAAGAAGATTATGAGAGAGAAATAGCAAAAGAACGTAAAAAACTTCAAGAATTGCAAACTTTAAGAGCAAATGCTTTAAAAGACCAATCCGCACTAGGGAAAGCTAGATTGAAAGATTTAGAAAACCAAATCAAGGCACAAGAAGAATTGTTGGAAGAAAAATATAGAGATAAAGCAAGACAAGATGAAAACAAGAAATATGAAGATGAAAAGCGTGAGATTGAGAATAATGCAGATGCTCAAATAAAGCTATTGGATAATGCTACTAAAATGTTAGGTGATACTTTACAACAAGAATTTGTTCAAAAACTTATTGATGGTAAGAATGAAATCGAAGAGATAATAAAAATACTATCACAATTTGGAATAAAAACAGTAGCAGATTTAGCTAATCCAAAAGCAATAGATGTACCAAGAAAAGTTGTTGGAACTAATGCTTTCAATGCTATAAAAGATTATGTACAATCAGATGGAAAAATCAAAAAATCATCGCCTATCCAGATGAATTTCCAATTTCAAATAGATGGGAAAGTTGATGATAGTTTTGTAGCTAAATTTAAAGCTATGGCTACAGATATTGCAAATATAGCTACTGATGCTATGGAAGAAAAAATGTTCCAAAGAAATATGAGATATGAATTATAATAATCAAATAAAAGTGTAATTTTATCTGTTATTTTAATGTAGTTTGGTGGGTGTTAATTCACTCACCCTATTATATTAATGGTGCTTATTACGTGAAATGAGTAGCTAAATATAATAGTTAATAATAAATGAATTATAAAATATAAAGAAAGGGGTTGAATAGATTGATATGTAATTCAATTTATTTTGAATACAATGGGAAATCATCTAAAGATTTTACTGGTGAAAAGGGAATATCTTTAAGAATAATTGAAACGGAAGAAAGTGAACTGAAAGCACCTAGTTTTGGTGGTTCTTATGAATCTATGGACGAACAAGGAAGTCTTAATGGAATTTTCTTAAATTATGGAAATAAATTAAATGCACTAGAATATCAGTTTAAAATAGTTCTATGCAGAGAATATTTTCACAACTATTTAGAAACAGAACCTTATTATTTTGAACCAATACCAATAGCTAGAAATTATAGAGAAAAGATTTCAAGATATTTATTTAATGGTAAGTATGGAATTCTATCATTTGATGCAGAGATGGATTTAGTCTATGTTGCAAAATTCTCAAAAGGTAGTGAAAGAAATATAATACAACCAGATAATACTGGATATATAACATTAAATGTTAAGTTTGGGTATCCTCACCCCTTTACTAGAAGTGTTGCGAATAATTTTACAAATTACAATGCTGAAAAAACTATTGAAGTGGATAATGTTTCTAATGTAGATGGTTATACATATCCAATATTAAAAATACAAACATTGGAAAACGCTAGAACTATAACTATAAACAATATTAGTACGAATGAAGTAGTAGAGTTTAAAAATCTACCAGATAATGCAATTATTGAAATGTATAATGACACAAAAGAAATTGTTATAAATAACTCTACTTATAAATATGGTGATAAAAATAACTTTAATAGAAAATGGTTTAGACTTATGAATAACACAATAAATCAAATCAAGATTAAAGGAAAATGTAAAATTACTATTGAAACTCCTTATGAGATTTTACAATAGTAGAAGGGAGAGAAAAGAATGAATTTTCATAACATTAATTTTGTAGAAGATGCTTATAAATTAGATTTAGAATTAACAAGAATGGATGGAGATTATATAACAACTATTCCAAAGGATTTTATAGATAATTTAAATTTAAAATTCAATGAGGTTAGTTCTTTGGATTTAACTATACCAAAATACTATACTGAAAAAATAAGTGGAAATATTGTTGAATATAAACATTATGATTCTTTTGAAGATGAAATGTTGATAAATTTAAATGATGAATATACATTTATAATAAAAAATGTAACAGAAGAAGAAGATGTAGAAAGAGGTTCTTATAAAAAAATCAAAACTATGGATTTAGGTTTCTTATTGCAAAAAGTTGATTGTTTTTTAGATGATAATAACTGGCAAATAAGAAAAGATGCTGTAAATGCTTCTGATGGTATTATGGATGAGTTTACAAACCAAACAATGGGATTTTGGACTTGGAGTGCTACAGAAAATGCTGTAAAAGATGACCCAAGAATCGGAGATGTAAATAAGTACAGATGGTTGGGTTCTCAATCAAATTGGTTACAAATGTTTACAGATGATTTATCAAATGCTTTCAGTTCTTTATTCTTAATTGATAGTTTTAATAAAAAAGTAACTGTTTGCACAGAAGAAGATTTAAATGAAATTCCAGAACTATTCTTAGAAAATGGTAACTATATTAGAAAAGTTAATATAAGTGATTCTAAGGATAAATATGTAACAAAGCTTAGAGTTACGTCAAATGACCAAGGTATTTCAATAAATACAGTAAATCCATTAGGCGGAGAATATATTGAATATTATGATGATAGAACTAGGTCAAGAATGTCAGATGAACTTAAAAGTGCTTTAGCTAGATATGACGTTGTATTATCATCACAAGATTTAGCTTTTACTAATTTAAAAAATGAATTGCATGATATAAATAAAAAGTTAGATTTATGTTCAGAAAAACAAACTCAATACAATGAGCAATATAAATCTTTAAATGCAAAGAGAACAGAATATTTCCAAAACCCAGATGGATTTAAAAATGAAATAGCTTCTATTGCAAATCAGATAGCGGTTGTTGAACAAAATATGGCTAACAATTTAACAGAAGTAAATAACTTAAATACTAGAAAAAAACAAGTTGAAGGTTCTATGGGAAATATTGCAAAGCTACTTGATAAAAATACTTCGAGCGATAGTCAAGGATTAATATTTAATCAAAAACTTCTTTCTGAATTATTCATGTTTACTCAATGTGGGTTACATCAAGATTCAACTGCTTTAACAGACCAAATGCTTTATGTAAATGGATTGAATAAGTTAAAAGAATTACAAGAAGTTGTTAGAGAATTTGATATAAATGATATATCTTCATTTATATCTGCTGTTAAAAGAAGAGATGGAAGACCTTGGAATAAGGTTTTGTCGATGGGGAAATTAGTATCATTAAAATTGCAAAATGAAGATTTAGATGTTAGATTAGTTGAGATGAATTATACTCCAACTTCTAATAAAGCTGAAAGACCTCCAAAATTAACATTAAAATTTTCAAACAAACCATATGTTTATGTTGATAAAAGAAGTAACTCTTCATTAAATAAACAATTAGGAACTAAAAATGCTGTTTTTGATGGAACTAAGAAGTGGGATTCATTCCAATTAGGTTCAAACTGGGCTAAGACAGCTATGGAGCAAGGAATAAATATAGCTGAAAACTGGGTGGCTGGAAGATATCAGAACTCAACCAAAATATATATTGATAGTGCTGGTGTTCTTATAATGGATGCTAAGACTGAGAAAAAGTGCTTATTCTTTAGTAATGGAGTTATAGCTTTTTCAAACGATGGTTTGAAGACAGTTAAAACTGCAATAACCTCAGATGGAGTTATCGCAGACCATTTAATAGGTAAAATATTGCTAGGTGAAGAGTTGATAATAACAAGTCCAGATAATGATTTTGTTATAGGTAAAACAAGAAATTCTACCAGAAATGGATTTGGTTTAAGTATATATCAAAATGCTGTTGAGCGGATATTTCTAGGATTAGAGACTGATACTGATGGTGTTAGACGTGCAAAGCTAAGAATTGTTTCAGCTAGAGGTAATGGAGTTGTTTTAGATGAAAATGGTATATTATCAGAGATACAATTCCAAGGTGCTAATAATGTTGACGTGTATTATCCGTTAAGATTGTCACCAGTAATAAAAGATAATGTATCTAGTATAAAAAGTGCTTTATTATACATAGACTTTTATCCATTTAGAGTTTATTCTAAGGGAATGGAAAGTGCTGGACAAGTCAGCAATACATTCACAACTCCAAGTGGTGGAGGTGTTACAAGTTCTACTGCTGGTGGATATAGTACTGGAAGTTCAAGTACTACTGAAACATTGGTAAACTTTCAAGCAGAATTTGCTACAGATATGACAGATGTAAGTCAATCAAGTCATTATCACGTTATTCCAAGATTTCAATTTGAACATTATCACGATGTATCAATTTGGGTCAATGGTCATAATCACTGGTCTCCAGACCATACTCACAGTGTATATGTCAGTTTTGCTGGTCATACACATCCAGAGAAACTAGGATGTTTTGATGATTCTAGTTACCCAAGTAGAGCATATATTGATGTTAATGGAACTAGAGTTGCTAGTAATGTCAATGATGGAGCAATCATATCTATTCCTACAAATATATTAAAGGTAGGCAAGAATAAAATAGATATATACTCAAATTCTAGGGGGTGGATAGAAGCAAATATATCAATAGAATGTTTTAGAACTTGGTAAAACAAATAAATCAAATAAAGTATTGACAAAATTGGAAAATCATGCTATGTTTAACTCATAAATTAAGTGAAGGAGTGTTAAGCATGAAAATCAAATCATTAATAATATCGACATTATTAATTACATCTTTAATATTCACTGGATGTACAGCATCAAATGAACCAACTGCTAAGAAAGAAGAATCTGTAAAAACAGAAACTAAGCAAGTAGAATCAAAGAAAGAGGAAACACCAGTCGTAAAAGAGGAAGAGGTTAAAAACGAAACTTTTAAAGAAGTTACTGGTGGAAAAGTCACTCAAAGAACAATGTACACAGTTAAGAGAGATGGATATGATATATCTTGTGATGTTACTGCTGTAAGTGATACTTCTGTAAGGCTTATAGGGTCTCTTAAAAATAAAACTGACAAAGATATTCCAAGCCACACTTTGAGGTTTGACTTTATAAAAGGAGATACTGTTGTGCATAGTTTTGAAAAGATGTATGACCAACCAGTAACACCAAATGCGAGTCAAGGAACAATTCATGAAGTAGCAAAGATTGCAATCGGAGATTTTGACTACTTTGAAATAACAAGGGTAAACTAAATAGAGGGTTTATAGAGGTGATTTTGGATTTATGAATCACTTCTTTTTTATGTTAAAAAATAAATTTGGATTAAAAGGAGATGTTATATATTATGACAAATACAAGAATAACAAAAGAAAGACATTTTATAAGAGATAATAAAGTTTTGGCAATGTTTAACGGACAAGTTTCAAGAGGTGTTGAACTAATATCAATAAACATTCAAGTTCTTAATAAAGAAGAAATTCATAATTATGGAGAAGAATTTAAAGAAGAATATCTTTCATTTGTAGCAGAGGTTCAAGAAGAAGCACAAATGAGTGGTTGGGATATCTTAAAATAGAAAATAATCAAACAATAATTAAATTTGAAAGGGGAGATATTAATGGGTTTTGAAAACTTCACTAGCAATCTTTACTTAAACTACAATAGGGATAGTAACGGAAATATTAGGGTAGAGCAAATTGTAAATGAACCATTAAAAGTTTATTCATCTGCATCAATTGCAATGTTAGCACAAATACCATATGAAAAACAAAGGGTTGAGATTGCTGATGATAAAGGAAATGCTTTAATAGAAGTATTTGATGCAGAACCAATTGGAGTGAATAACTTTAAAGTTTCTTATGATACTGGTATGGTATGGTTTCACCCTACTCGTAAAGATACAGAAAATCTTAAAGCTAAGAAATATGGTGGAATCGGCCAAATATATATTTTACCATATAGAATAATTTACAATATTGACCAAGATGGAAATGTAATAACTATGGGTGGACTTTGGGATAAAATCCAAAAGGAACTTGAAGCTATTGAATATCTAGGTGGGGCATCAGAGATAGTTGAACAATTAAAAGCCACTATTAAGAAAGGTGAAGACTTAGATGCAAAATTACTTAAAACCATTGCTGATGGAAATGCTCTTTATACAAAATTACTTAAAACTATTGCCGATGGAAATGCTCTTAATATAAAATTAGAAGCTAATATAGCGGAAGTTAATAAGTGGTTTAACCAACTTGACCAAAATGTTAAAGATGGAAAAGTTCTTGTTGTACAATTAACCGCTTTAAATGCAGAGGGAAAAATTGTTGCAAAGGATTTGAGTGACCTTATTGACAGAGCGGGAGAGATTGAAAACATAATCAAAGAAACTGATAATAAATCAATAACTATAAAAACTACTGACTGGGTTGGTACAGAGCCTAATTTGACTTATACTTGGAAACATGACTTAACTTCAAAAAATTTAGTTGTTACTGTTTTAAATAAGGATTCTGATTTTGTAGCACCAAATGGAAAGATAGTTGATAATAATAATATAATGTTGAGAAGTAGAACTAGAGATGAAATAACACTCGTTATTAGTGCTAGGTATGGTATGGGAGAACTTTCTGAACAATTAAAGATAGAAATTGCAAATTCAAAAACCGCATTAACCAACTTACAAACAGAGAATGGAAAAGCAACTACCAATATTAACAATTTAAAAGCTGAAAGTGCAACTTCTATAACTAATTTAAACAACTTAAAGACTGAAAATGCAACTTCAATTACAAATAAAAACAACTTAAAAGCTGAGAATGATAAAGCCCCAACTAATATAACAAATTTGAAAAATGAAAATACAAATGCTACTGCTAATATTACAAACTTAAATGCAGAAAATGGAAAAGCAGTTTACAACTTTGGAAGTCTGGCAACTGAAAATGGAAGGGCTGAAACTAATATTTCATCATTGAAAACTGAAAACACTACTGCTACTACAAACATAAACAGTTTGAAAGCAGAGAGTGCAACTTCCATTACAAACAAAAATAATTTAAAGGCTGAAAATGACAAGGCTACTCCTAATATAACTAATTTAGGCTCAGAAAATACAAAAGCCACTGCAAATATTGCTAATCTAAAGGCTGAGAATGATAAGGCAACCCCTAATATTACAAATCTGAAAGCAGAGAATGTGAAAGCCACTGCTTTAGTTGCAGATTTAGTTGATAAGACAGCAAAAGGTCAAAAGGTTGTAGATGATAATAATGCTTTAATATCTAGTGGTGGATTAGTGACTAAAGGTGATTTGGACAATATGAAAATAGGTGGAAGAAACCTAGTTTTAGACACATCATTTAAAAATGTATGGGGTAAGTTTAGAACATCCGATGATGCTACTATTGCTCTTACCACTACTGGTCAAAAAATAACTATTAACACTACCTCAGTACAATCTGCTATTACTAGTCCTCTAACTACTCCTTTGGTTAAGGGAGAGAAATATATTCTATCTTTTGAAGCAAGAGGTAATCTAGGAACAGTAGAAGCTTATATACTAACAATACCTTCTCCTCACCAAAGAATACTACTTAATACTTCTGGGTCTCTTAATACTGCTGGGTACAACAAAGTTAGCTTTGAGTTTGTATTTAATTCTGATAATGTTTCAGATAAACTGTTTATAGGAGGTCAGTCTTCGGCAAATGGTCAGTGGTTAGAGGTAAAAAAAGATAGTATAAAACTAGAAAAGGGAAATAAACAAACTGATTGGACACCATCTCCAGAGGATGTAGAGAGTAGAATTGACAATTTGCAAATAAGTGGGGTAAATCTATTAAGATATTCAAGAAATTTTGAGAAGAACTGGGTTACATCGAATGATACCAATTCAATTGGATTAGGTGTTACTAATGACGTATCGTCAATAAGTGTTAAAAGGGATAATTGGGTATCTGGAAATTCTAGAAAGCAAGTTATTTATCCAATGTACGGTGACATACCTCAAGGAACAAATGTGACTATATCGGGCTATTATTTTATAGATGGTTCAATACCACTAAATGCTGACACTCCTATAAATAATAATATATGTGCTAGAGTATATGATAAAAACACATCCTCTTATAAAGATATTGCTTTAGTAATAATTGATGCTACTAAAGTAAATCAGTGGGTATACTTTAAAGCAACGGCTACTACTGACTATAATATGGCAAAACAAATCGCATTTACATTCTCATTGGACAAAAATGGATATATAAAACTATCTAAGCCTATGATGGAATTTTCAACAATTCCTAGTGGATGGACACCAGCACCAGAAGATGTTATAGACAAAGTTGAGGATATACAAATAGGAACGGTAAATATAGCTTCAAACACCTCATTTAAAACCTTGAATGGTTGGACGATGAATATTCCTTCTGATTTCGAAACAGTTTATGAAAACGAAACAATAAATGCCTTACATTCAAAAGCTTTTACAGTTGCACCAACAGCTAGAAGCATATCTCAAAACGTGGAATTTATTTCAAATGAGAAATATACTTTAAGCTTCTATATTAAAAATACAGAGATTAGTAGGTTATGGATAGGGTTTTACTATAATAATAGGGCTAAATTTTATACGTTATTAGATACAAAACAAGCTACTAGAAATGGATATACAAAATTTATATATCATATTACTGCTCCTTCTGACCAGAATGATAAAGTTGGTTCTTTTGAAATATGGAACTATGGGGCTGGTGATTATTATATTCACAGTTTAAAATTTGAAAAGGGTGATTATGCTACCGATTGGACACCAGCTTTAAGTGAGATAGCATCTAGTGGAAGTATGGATGGAGTATCTATAGTAAGTTCAATCAATAGCAGTAGTTCAATAATTGACAATGACAATTTATCAACAGAAGTCAATGATTCTATAACTAAAAGACATAGCCATAGTAATTTAACTATTTTAAACGCTATGGAAGTCGCTTTTACCAATGCTTTAAAAACTAAACTAGATGGGATAGCAACAAATGCAAACAATTATGTTCACCCAGCAAACCATCCAGCTAGTGTAATTACTCAAGATGCTAGTAATAGGTTCGTAACTGATACGGAAAAATCAACTTGGAATGGAAAAGCAAGTACAGCAGTTGCAACTACTTCCGCTAATGGTCTAATGGCTAGTGCGGACAAGTCCAAGCTAGATGGAATAGCTAGTAATGCAAATAACTACGCTCATCCAGCTAATCATCCACCATCAATTATAACACAAGATGCGAGTAACAGATTCGTTACAGATGCAGAGAAAGCTAGTTGGAACGGAAAGGCTGGAACTGCTGTTGCTACAACAAGTGCCAATGGATTGATGGCTAGTTCAGATAAAACTAAATTAAACGGATTAACTCAGAGTACAATAGACAGTAGGACAAGTGACCCAACAACACCAGCTAATGGATATATGTGGTTAAGGACGGATTTGTAATATGAATGATTATAAGAGAATAGTAGATAATGATATAACAAAAAATTTCTATGATTTAAACTTAAATACTATTACCTCATATGTAAGAAGTTTATCTTCGTATGGAAATGATATAGTAAATTCTTGGAATGAAAAATTTCCAGAATACTATATCTATTTTATAGATGGGGATAAATGGGGAAGTCAACCAGACTGGATAACTAGCTTCCTTATAGACCATGAAGCAGTGTTTAAGATAAATAATTTAATCACATACAAAGATTCTATGGTTATGTACTCTGATGAATTTATAGTCTTTTCTGAGAGAGATTTAGATGATGAAATAAATGAATTAAATAAAACTTTAAAATATACAGTATCAGCTATAAAGATAAAAACAAGTGAATTTGTTTTAGATGGTAGTTTTAAAAATACAGTGATGAAGTATATCGTAAGATTAAAATCTTTAAAAAATGAAAAGGGCAGAAGTACAATATATAGCGAGGAGGTGTAGGCAATGTCAGTAAAAAGATTTTATGTTAGTTCCACTGTTGATGGAGATATGCCTAGATATCCAGTTACATCTTCGTATGTAGATATTTTAAAAGACCTTTCAATTAATAATTACCTATATGTTGACAGAGGTTCTAGTATGACCTACGCTTCTGGAAATGCTTTTGTTAAGTTTGATAGTGCTGAAATTTTAAGGGAAATAGGAAGTAATTCAGTAATAGATTCATGTACTTTTTATATGCACTCAAGTACATGGGATACACCAGCTTTTTATACCACCTATGTATCATTATCCTCAATAGGGAAAAATGATTTAGTATATTCTGAAACTGAGTATGAAGGTATATGGAGAACATGGTCAAAGAATCATGAAATCAATCCAGATACCAAAACCAATTGGAAGATATCTGATTTTAATGAACCAGTGAAACTTAATATAACTACAAATGGTGGTAATGGTGGTAAAATAGCTTTTATATATGTGGATATAACTTACTCTCATGAAGTTGTAGCGAACCCTCCATTGGGAAAAACTAAAATGAAAACTCCTAAAGGAGTGTTTGAAATACCATTCTTTGACCCAGCTCAAATATCATATCCAGCATTAAGAATTGGTACTCCAAAAGGAGTAGGAGCATTTTCATTAGTCAATCCTAGTGATGAATATGCTTCACCAATTCGTATAGGAACTCCTAAAGGAATTAAGGCAATAGCCTATAAAAAATAAACAAATAAAATAAATATTTTATAGGGTATTCTAACGAGTACCCTTAAATAAAAAATAATGGATAAAAGGGAGAGATGTTAAATGTTAGTTCAAAAATTAATGCCAGAATATAAATATGGGGTGAAATGTCCATATTCTATGACACCAAAGGGAATATGTATTCATAATACAGCAAATGATGCAAGTGCTGAAAATGAAGTTGCTTATATGACTTCTAATAATAATGAAGTGTCTTATCATATTGCTATAGATGATGTTCAAGCTATTCAAGCTATTGACTTTAATAGAAATGCTTGGGCTTCTGGTGATGGAGGTAGTGGAGAAGGAAATAGAAACTATATTCATGTTGAAATCTGCTACTCTAAATCTGGCGGAGATAGATTTATAAATGCTGAAAAAAGAGCATCTAAGGAAGTTGCTCAATTATTAAAACAATTTGGATGGGGTATTGGTCAAGTTAAAAAGCATCAAGATTTCAGCGGAAAATATTGCCCTCACAGAACTTTAGATATGGGTTGGCAAAGATTTTTAAATATGGTACAAGCAGAGTTAAATGGAGAAAGTGTTGAAATACCAGTAGAACCTTCAAAGCCAACACCACCTCCAACACAACCATCTGGTGGAGTTAAAAACTACTTATTCTTAAAGGGTCATGTAACTAAGTGGAATATATACCCTACAAACGTTGCACCAGTATATGGAAATGAGTGTGGAAAGCTTAATCCAAGCTTATTTGGCGGAATTGAATATGAGATATTAGGAAATCCGCAAAAAGATGTTTACACAATATCAACAAGAGACTTTGGAAGAGTTAATATTTATGTTCCTAGAGATGAAGATTCTGAATTCTATAGCAAGGGGTCAGCACCAGCACCTCAACCAAAGCCAGAAGCACCAAAACCACAACCAAGTGGAGAATATATAATTAGCGAAAAAGATGAAAGAGGAACATTTACAGCTAACGACACTATTTACTTTAGAAACAGACCATACGTTGGCTCAGATAATCCTATAATTGATAAATATATTTATGGAGAATCTGTGAACTACAACAAAGTTATTATTACTAATAAATATGTATGGATTAGCTGGGTTTCTGATTCTGCCAAAGTTAGAAGATATATGCCAGTACGTGAAAACAATAATGGTGTACTAGGAGAATTATGGGGAACTATAATTTAAAATAATCAAATAAATATATAGGTTGACTATTGATTTAGTCAACCTATTATTGATTAAAAGGAGAAGACAATGGATATTAGAGAAAAGGATGAAATACAAATTGTATTTGACCAAGAAGGATTAGACAGATACTTAAAAGATTATTTTAATAAAAATCCTAGAAAGAAAAAGCGTTACATTGAAAGACCTATGGTTAGGTCTTTAAACGAAGTTTTAGTAATTAAAAATAGGATGCAACAAAATGAATATAAACAAGCTTATAAAGATTATGCAGAATTTATAATAGAGGAACATGGATTTGATTTTTTAGGAATTAATGAAACAGATTTAGAAGTTGAATTAGTTTTCCCTACAAGGACTAGACGTGATTTAGATAATTTTTGCATTAAAGAAATTGCTGATGGCTTTACTGATTCTGGATTAATTGTTGATGATTCTTATTACCATATAAAAAGTTTGAAAACTACAGCAAGATATGAAAAAGATGTAACAAAGATGATATTTACATTTAAAAATTGTAAATACGATAAAGAAGCTATGAAGAGAGAAATGAAAAAAGAACTTGATAAAAAAGCAAAGAGAGAAGCTTCTATGAAGAAGAAATAAAATAGATAAATAAAACAAAGGAAGGGATATTATGAAATTTACTCGATATGCTTACTTGGATATTACAACAGTTACTAATGAAGAATTTTTAAAGAAAAGATTAAAAGAAATAAATCCAGATTATACAACTTTAAGGATTAAAAAATTACAATTAGTAGTTGACAAAGATTTAAAGATTTTAATCAATGGACAAGATGAAATGTTAATAAAGTCAGAGCATGGGTTTTCTACGGACAATACGGATGCAGAAATTAAAACAATAGAAGCCTTAGCTGATGGAGTTAGAGTTTATGGAGTGTTTGGATATTAAAATTAAACATATTGAAGAAAGAGGTGATATTAATGGGATTCTTTGAAAATCTTTTGACACCAGAACAACAAAAGAAATTAGATAGTGTTGAGTTCGGAGCAGAAAAGAATAAAAGTGCTTTTGGAAAAATAAAAGTTGGTACTGAATTTGTAAGTGCTGATAATTCTACTGATACATTGGAATTCGTAGCTGGTAATAATATAGAATTAATAGTAAATGATATAGATAACAAAGTTGAAATTAAGTCAAGGGGTGGTGGGAATTCTGATGACTTAATATTAGGAACAACAAACATATTGAGAAAAACCGCTACAACTTTAAGTGCTGTAAGTAATACTGGATTATGGAAAGATGGAAATTGGAAAGCTTCTGATACTAATAAAATATCAATCCAAGATATGTTTAGACCTCCTAGTCCAGATACTTCAAGGGGTTGGAGAATTGCTAATTATTCGGTTTCTGCTTCTGATATTACAATATCTCAAAATCAAATTCCAACAGAACTAAATGCTACATATACATTAAGCTTCTATACAAAATTCCAATCATATGGAAATACTGATTTTATAATTGAATGTAGTAGTGTAAATAAAGCTTTTGTAAAAGAAGTTAAAAATATTTCCAATGAAGAATGGTATAGACACGTTTACACATTTAAAGTAGATGAAGTAGGAGATATAAATGTAATATTAGGTCTTAAAACTGGTTCGACTGGAATGATAGATATTTGCGGAATGAAATTAGAAAAGGGAAACAAGGTTAGTGATTGGTCTTCTTCACCTTGGGATGTAAATACTGTGTTTAGTGAAAAAGATAGAGAAAAACTAGACGGAATAGCTATTAATGCGAATAACTATATACATCCAGTAAACCACCCTCCAAGCATAATATCTCAAGATTCAAATAACAGATTTGTTACTGACACAGAGAAGTCTAATTGGAATAGTAAAGCTGATGGAACAATTGCAACTCCAATAAAAAATGGTCTTCTTAGTAAAGAAGATAAAACAAAGTTAGATGGAGTTGATTTTAATGCAAATAATTATGTACATCCAGACAAACACCCAGCTTCAATTATAGAACAAGATTCTAGTAATAGGCTTGTTACTGATTTACAAATTTCTCAATGGAATAGTAATAAGGGTACTGGTGAAGAATTTACAACTGCTGAAAAGCAAAAATTGGCTGGAATAGAAGATAATGCTAACAATTATGTACACCCAGATAAGCACCCAGCAGATATAATTACTGAAACTGCTGACAAGAGATTTGTTAGCGACATTCAAATAGCTAAATGGGATAGTAATAGTGGTGGAGGAACTGGAGGATTAGAATATACTCAAGTTGAAAAGGATAAACTATCTGGAATTGCTCCAAACGCTAATAACTACACTCACCCAACAAACCACCCAGCTACAATGATTACTGAGGATTCAACTCATAGATTTGTAACTGATGTTGAAAAAGCAAAGTGGAACTCTGGAACTGGTGGTGGAAGTGGTGTAGAATACACTCAACAAGAGAAGGACAAACTTGCTGGAATAGCAACTGGTGCAAATAATTATGTCCACCCTACTCAACATCCGCCTACAATTATAGCACAAGATAGTAATAATAGATTTGTTAGCGATGAAGAAAAAGCTAAATGGAATTTAGCTAGTGGAACTGGTGGATTCTCTCAAGCTGATAGAACAAAGTTAGATGGTATTGAAGCTGGTGCTAATAAATATGTTCACCCAGCTAGTCATCAAGCTAGTATGATAGTTGAAGAAGTAGATAAGAAGTTCATGAAAGATGCTGAAAGAACAAAACTTTCTGGAATAGCAGATAATGCCAATAATTACGTTCACCCAGAACAACATCCTCCAACTATAATTACTCAAGATAAGGACAATCGTTTCGTAACTGATGCACAAATAGCTAAATGGAATAGTGCTGGAAATCCAAATATACAAGCTTCTCCAAGAAACTTGTTAATAGGAAATCAATGGGGAATAAGTTCATTAGGTTCTACGACAAAAACAGAACTTTCTAAATATCATATGAAATATACAATAGGAGACACACCTACTGAATGTATGTGGAATGGTGGTATTGCTTATAAAGCTGATATTAATAAAAATGATTATTTAACATTCTTATTAAGAATAAAAACTACAACAAAAGTTGATGTAAAGATTGTTCCGAAAACTGGAAGTAATAGTATTAACATTGGAAGTGTAACTGTTGACCCTACTAATGGACAATTTATACTAGCTAAAGTTTCAACAATAGCTTTAGTTGACAAACCAGAAGTTGTTATTTACGCTTTTAGTAAAAACAATAATAATACTGGTGGAGATGTCGAAATTAAAGAATGGGCTATGTATAACTCTAATTCAGAGATGGATTGGATTATGTCTCCAGAAGATATAGAAGACCAATTAGGAGATTTAAAGATTGGTGGTAGAAACTATTTAATTAATAGTGGAGCAGAATACTTATTAAACAACTGGACTAAGCCAGAATCAAATGGAGTGCTTTCTATAGAAACTGATATTACAAGAGTGTATGAGGGGAAAAGAGCGTTTAGACTAAGAGAAGAAGATGCTTCTAAAACAGCAACTCTTAGACAAAGAGTGAAAGTTGGAGGAGGAGTTAGATTTGCTATTAGTGGGTTTGTAAGACCTATTTATATATCACCTTCAAATCCAAAAACTAATGGAAAAATAACTTGTGCTTTTTATAGAGAGAATGGAAGTTTCATAAGTCAACTTATAGATGTTCCTACATTTAATAGTGTGTCTACAAGCTATTCTAAAACAGAATTTAGAGGGGTTACCCCTAGTGATGCAACACAAATAGAAGTAGTGATGTCTGTTAATGGAGCAGAAGCATTGTTTGATGATATCAAATTAGAGTTTGGAGATGTTGCTACTGATTGGCTTTCAGCTTTAGAAGATTCTGATTTTAGGTCTGGAATAAATAATATAGTTTTAGATTCTCAGATGGCTAGTGTATGGAGTGTAAATACCCCAACTAAAGGTCTTGCTGCAAAAACTGCCAATGGTATGAAACTTGTTTGTGACAAAGAAACTGGTGAGAACGGTATGCTTACAAAATTGTCAAAAGCACCTAAAGCTGGAGATATTTTGACATTATCTTTTAGGCTAAGGGGTGACTTGACTACATTTTATATACATTTAAAAGGTACAAATGGGCTAACTGAAAATATATATTATAAAACTACAGATTCAACTTTAATGAACCCAACAACCTTCACTGATTTTACTTTCACATATCAATTTAAAAATGTAAATAATAGCACTATTGCAAGTTTGTTCTTAGGTGGAAACTTTAATACAAAAACTCAATTCTTAGAAATTGAAAAGAATAGTGTTATGATGACATTTAACAATAAGAAACTAGATTGGAGTATAGCACCAGAAGATGTAGCTACATTAGCAATCAACCAAGGAGATTTGACAAGTTTAACTACTACAAATAAAAATTCTTTAGTAGAAGCTATTAATGAAGTTCAAACAACAACTTTGGGAATTCCGAAGCTTGTCGGAGGAAGAAATTATTTGTTGAATAGTGGATTTGAATATTTCTTACAAAATTGGTTTAGAGATGATAATTTAAGTGGAGATTTCCTTATTACAAGTGATGTATATAATGGTGAAAGAGCATTACAACTTTACAACACTATAGCAAAACAAAATGTTAAAGTCAAGGAAGATACTAAATTTGCTGTTAGTGGTTTCTTAAAAATTGTGGCTGGAAATGCTAATTCGGATATAAAAATTGGTGTTAATTTTTATAAAGGAACTACTCTGATTAGTAGTGTAACAGATGTTCCAAAGTTTAAGGTAACAACCTCTACGTATGTAAAGAGTGAGTACAAAGGAATAGTTCCAAAAGGTGTTGACACAATACAAATTGCACTAACTGCACTAGGTTCAGCAATTGTATATTTTGATAATATTAAACTTGAATTCGGAGATATTTGTTCAGACTGGACACCAGCAGTTGAAGAACTTCAAAACACTAAGATTAACACAAGAAACTTGGTTTTAGATACTGGGATGAAAAATGTTTGGGAAACTAACAGTCCTTCAAGAGGAGATGTTGTCAAAACAGATGTTGGGATGAAGTTTGAAGCAACTAGGGATACTGGTCAAAATGCTATGATGACACCTCTTGCTGTAACTCCAGTTAAAGGAGATATCTTAACAATATCCCTTAGGGTAAGGGGTCTTTGTGAAGACCTTGCACTATATTTTAAAACAGCAACAGGAGTAAGTGAAGTGCTTTATAGCAAGATAGCATCGGCAATACCAATAAATAACATTACATTTACCACTGTAACATTTACGTTTGAGTACAAAAATACAAGTGGATTACCAGCCACTAAGCTTGTTATAGCTTCAAGTCTTTATCCTAAGGGTCAGTGGTTGGAGGTTGAAAAAAATAGCGTTATTATGACATATGGTAGTAATACTATTGGATGGACACCAGCACCAGAGGACATTCAGGCACCAGCGACAACAACAGATGTGGGTCTGGTTAAGCAAATACCATTTATTCCAGATATTGACCCAGCAACACCAATTCAAGATATTATCATTATCTTTAATGATTTATTATCTAAATTGAGAAAAACTGGAATAATGAGTGGTAGTTAAGATAAAAAGGGTAGTTACATATTGAAAGAAATAATGTAAAAAATAAAATTTGAACTACCCTACTCTACTTACAATTGTACAGTAAATTTATTTTGAAATTTGAAATCTCATATGTTTTTAAAACTACGTATTGCAATATCAATATTTTATAACACGATTTACAAAATCATGTAGCAATTCTTCATCATCTTTTAACATTTCCACCAAAACATCATACCCTATGCTTTGTGGTTTATTTAACTGTTTCATTAAATCGGAGAAATCATTAGCTAAATCATTTCGCATTGTGGAATTAATTCGTTTTCGCTTACCTTTTTCAAGGTAGTCAAGCTTGTCCTTTACTATTATATTATTTATCTTGAAAGCCACTATTTATCACCTCTTAGTGATATTATACTACATAAATAACAATACGTAAAGGTATACGTATACGCTAAATTTACGCTTCGCGAATACGTATAGATATACGTATAGATAAAATTTGAGATAAAAGGAGGAGTTTTTATGCAAAGAGGAACAGTTTATAACAGAGTTTACAATGATGAAGATTGGGCTTTGGTAAATGAAGAAAATAAAGAAATAATGGAAGATTTCTTAGAAGAATATAGACAACAAAGAAAAAAAGAATCAACGATTAACCAATATAAGAACGACATAAGAATCGTTCTTATATATGTGTTGAAGAAGCTGAAAAACAAAAGTTTATTAGAATTAACAAAAAAAGATTTTAGAAAATTTAACTTATGGTTGCAAGATAATGGAATGTCAACATCAAGAGTTAATAGACTTATGTCCGCGGTAAGAAGTATGATGACTTTTTGTGAAGAAGATGATGACTATGATTATGAGCAAAATGTTGCAAAAAAGGTTAAAGGATTAAAGAAAGAAGAAGTTAGAGAGATACATTTCTTAAAAGACAAACATATTGTTTTGCTAAGAGAAGAACTTAGAAAAAAGAAAGATTATGCTAAAATGCTATTGCTAGATTTAGCTTATGATTCTGCTGGAAGAAGAAATGAATTGTACCAAGTTAAAAAAGAAGGATTATTAGAAAGAAACAATACAAATATAGTAATAGGCAAAAGGGGAAAACCATTTCCTTTACTATATTTTTCAAGAACAAAAGAAAGTTTAGAATTATATTTAAATGAACGTGGAGAAGATGAATTTGAAAGTCTATGGGTAAGTGGTGTCAAAATAAAGAAAGAAATCAGTTATCAAACATTATATGATTGGTTTGTTTATATGGCAGATTTATTACATGATTTAACTGGGGAAGATATTCCTTTTAATGCTCACTCATTAAGACATAGTGCTTTAGAAAATCTATCTAATGGAACACATTATTTATTGAAGGAGTTAGGTGTTGAAAAGTTGGAACTTGAACAATTGAAAGTTTATGCACATCATGAAAATACTGCAACAACTTCTTCATATCTTAAAGACAATTCTAACAACGTTTTAGAAGATACATTTAGAATAAAAATAATTTAATAAAAAGCCAAATTTGGAGGTGAGTACGATAAAAGATTCTTATTATTTTATTTCTTTTTCGTGTAATAAAAAACTTGTATACCGCCTTGCAAAGATTGGTGACACATAGTAGGGAGGTATTTAGATGGAACAATCAATTTTACAATTGTTAAGTGGCTATGGAGCGTTAGGGGTAATAACTTTTTTATTATGGAGAAAAATGCAAGAAAATGATAAAGCTGTTAGACAAGATATGGCAGATTTAAAGAATGAAAATAAAGAAGATAAAAAAATGTTCAAAGATGCTGTAGATACGTTTCAAAAATCAGTAACAGAATTTCAAACAACTGGTGGAGATATTAATTATATAAAAACAGAAATGAGTAGTATAAAAACGGATATCGAATCAATAAAATCAAAAATGCAGTAGGAAATGTTAATAAACCTACTGCTTTGTGAGATATAAGAAGGTGAAGTTCCTTCTTAAATATGTGACCAATGAAGGTCATTATCATTATATATCATGAAAATATGATATGTCAAATAAATAAAATTAATCAGTGTACAAGCAAGTACATGAGATATTATATGGAGGTATTTATTATGGAAATGTTACAGAATGGTTTAAGTGATTTATTGTCTCTTATTATTGAAGGATTATTGTCGGTGGCTGGGATTTTTATTATAGGGTATTTTAAGAATTTAATGAGTAAAGCAAAGGCTCAAACAGAAGGTGTTAAGGATGTAAATGCCAAATATGCTATTGATAATGCTATTAATGGTGTTGAAAGATTGGTAGTGACAAATATTATAGCTATGGAAAACACTATGAAGAAAGAGTTGATAGAAGCTTCTAAGGATGGAAAGATTACTAGAGAAGAATTAAAAACTATTTCTGTTGCTGTTCAGAAAAATGTTTTAAACCAATTAGCTGATGGTACTTTGGAAGTTTTAAATGGTGGTATTGGAGATATTCATCAATATTTAGAAGCTAAAATAGAAGAAGAATTAGCAAGAATCAAAGGTCAAATAGAACAATAATCTTTGGGGTGGGTATTTTATCCCACCCTATTTTTTTAAAATAAGCAATGAAATCGGCATTTTATTCGGAATTTAAAGGAGTTGATATAATAAATGTTATCGTTTAATGATTATGAAGAGTTTTTCTATAAAGGTGGTATGGGAGGTTCTAAAGGAAGTGAATTTGTAAGGTTACTACAAGGTGGAACAGTTAAAACTATACATCTTTTTGGAGATGGAACTACAGAAGGTATGGGTGCTACTGGTCATGTAACCCCACCACCAAATACCCAACCAGTCATATTTGATGGTGGTGGGATTAAATTTTATGAAGCTAAACATGATGATAGAACTTGGGCTAATCTATTTAGAGAATGTATTAAAGAAAATTACCCAAGTATAGCAGTAGTGAATAGGGGTATAAATGGAAAATCTGCCAATTGGGCTAATAATAATAAAACCAATTTATTTACTGGTGGAGATATTGCTTTTATAATGTATGGACTAAATGATAGAAATGAATTAGCAAATGCTACAATTGAGTATAGAAGGGTTATGAAATCTATAATAGATTATGCAATGACAAAATATAAAAAAGTTATAGTTATGTCTTCCCCACCATCATTTACCGATTACGATGATGACGGAAATTTAGTAGGTGCTTATGCTTTTGGAATGAAAGAGGAGGATAGAGTTCTTGCAGAGTTGTGTTTTACAGAAGGATATACTTTTATATCTCATTACTGTAAAATGATAGAATATTCTATAAACAGCAGTGTTCCTCCACAGTATTTATTGCAATCTGGTGGAGTTGGAAATTATCCTCTTGATTCTGGTCATTACCAAATATGGTCAACTATTCAATCAAGTTTAGGATTTGCAGATAATTTATTGAAAACCAAGACTAATGGATTAATGGGAGTTATAAAGGTTAATGATATTTCTACAACTACACCAGTCTATGATAGTAAATTTGTAAAAGGTCAAACCCATATAACAGAGATAACATCAAGTCATCCAAATATCAGTGATTTCCCAGAGAAAAAAGCTGGTACTTTAATAACTTATAGAGGGTTTAATTCAGATAATCATAGTTATCAAATGTATAAAACAATGTGGGATGAAAGTATGTATATAAGACATTATAATAACAATACTACTTGGGGTAATTGGCAAATGATGACTACAAAACCAGCTTCAGAGGTTACTATTCATGTTGGATTAGTAAAAGCACAATCTGACATAAGAACAGAAGCTTATTCATTAATTACAATACCAGAAAATTCTGCTGTAGTCGCTACACTAAGGTCTTACTTACCTTTTGGAATAGTTATGGAATGTGTTTATCAATCTGGTTCACGAATTGGATTTAGATTTACTAATATTACAAATGGAGATATAAACGTTGGTTCTATACTAGCTAGTATAGGTCAAATTCCGACAAATTAATAATTTAGGGAGTATATAGATTAATTTCTATATACTCCCTTTTTTTTACCTTAAAATATATCCATTTGTCATTTATTAAAATCCCCTCTAAAAACTTATCATAGTACATCATATGGTTTATAAAGAAATTGATACTGGTTTATTTATTGTTTTTATTATCATTTACGAGTATATTAAATAAGAGTAATATTCATTGATTTGAATATTACTCTTATTTTTTTTGTCCTATTTTGATATTTTTATTTCAAAGATTCTAATAATTTATCATGCCATTTGTTTAAGAATGTTTCGAATTCATTATCAGAACCAATAAATTCTATATCTATATTTGAACCATATACCCCTAAAGACTTACCCTTCATTATCTTACATTCTTTTCTATTATTAACTATTTGAAATACTAATAAGTCTTCATATTGATAAGCTGGTTCATATCCAAATGATACTTTAAACTTATCGTCTTTTACATCTGCTCTAAAATCTAACCCACCATACTCTGCAATTTTCTTTAAATCTAAAGCATCATTTAACATTTTATCAACAACATTATTAAATTTTTCATTTTCACTGTAAGTATTAGGTAGTAAACATTTGCTTGGATTACCTAATCCAGTATTAATTTCTCCCATTCTATATCTCATTTAAATGCACTCCTTTTATTCCTTTATTTCTATCTTATCATTTTTCTTTAGGAAAGTTCCTACAGCATTTCTCTTTCCTTTATAATAATCAACACATTCAAAATTATCCAAATTTAAATTATCCAGTAATTCTACAAACTTAACAACGCTATTATTTTTAGATTTTATTAATCCATCACCACTTGCATTTTTTGTATTTTTTGCATTAAAGTCGGATGTATTACATACCAATACCTTATCTATTGATGATTGAGTTAATATATCCTTGTCTTCTGTTAATATAAATTGTTTGATTAATTTAGATTCTGTTGATATAGAATTCTTTAATAACATTCTTTTTTGCTCTGTTTTAAATGCTGACAAGTTAATCTTTGACATTCTATTATTTTCATATACATTTAACAAAAATCCTTCATATCTTCTAATAACTTGAACTGATAATATTTCTTCTCCATCTTGTAGATTGATTAGGTTTGGTATATAATGACCTAATTGAGAAGGTAATTTAGTTTCTATTGTGTGAGAGAATATCTTATGACAATTTCCTAAATTAGTAAATACCAATACTGTTGCCTTATTTGATGTTGATGTTGTTGATATTATTTCATCATCATCTTTTAGTTTAAATGAATTTGTTGCTCTTAGGTATTTATAAAGATATCCATGTTTTGATATTGATATATAATGGTTAAAGTCTTCTATCATATCTTCTTCTGAAACAGCGTTTTTAAGAACTTTTTCTGCATGAAGTATTTCAGTTTTTCTAGGTTTAGAATATTTCTTAGAAACTCTATCTAAGTCATTTATAATAATTTTTATAATCTCTTCTTTATTATCTATTTGAGTTTTGATAAATGAAACTTCTTCTCTTAAGCTTTCTATGTCTTTTAATTGCTCAATTATATAATTTTTGTTTATTTTTCTTAATCTTAAATTGTTGATGTGTTCAGCTTGGACTTCTGTTATATTAAAGTGGTTACATAGGTTTACGATTATACCTCCATCTTCTGAGAAACGAACTATTTCAACTGCTTTATCAACATCTAACAATACTTTTTCCAACCCATTTAATATTTCCAATTCATCTGATTTAGTTTGAAGAGTATGTTTTAATGCTTTATTAACAACACTTTCTTTAAACTCTAACCAATTATCAAGAATTTCTTTTACCCCAAGTAATTTTGGAGTATAATTAACAAGACAGTTCATATTATAAGAGAAATTAGCTTGTAGTGAAGTACATTTAAATAATTTCTCCATTAATCCATCTATGTTTGTATTTTTCTTTACTTCTATTGCTATAAGTAGTTCTTCCTTGCTTATTTTCTTATTAAATCCAGATTCGTACCTAACATCTAAAATATCTTTAAAGTCTTTCATTTTGTCAGTTATTTCACTACATATTTTTTGTCCAGTTTTCTTATAAGGTATTTCATAAACTTCTATAATATTATCTTTTTCATCAAATCTATATTTAGACCTTAATGTGATAGACCCTTTTCCAGTTTTGTATATCTCTTTAAGTTCTTCTTTATCATATAATAAATATGCTCCAGTTGAAAAGTCTGGGGTTAAGTAATCAACAATCTCTACATCTTTATTATTAATATAAGCTTTTGTTAATTCACAAACCTCGTTTAATGGAAAACTACCAAAGCTACAGCTTTTACCAACTGCAATACCATTGTTTGGCTTAACTAATATTGAAGGAAATGAAGGATTTAATGTTGTAGGTTGAGGATGTTCTTCTTCATCTCCTCCAACCATTTTAACAACATCTTTATCAAAATCCATAAACATTTCTTCTGTAAATTCATTCAGTTTACAGAATGTATATCTTGCATGGGCTGGTGAACTATTAGAATAAACCTTCCCAAAAGAGCCACCGTTACCATTTATATAAGGATATAGCATTGATTCATTTTCTTCTGTTAGAAGTGCTAGTGAACCATATATAGAACTATCTCCATGATGATGTATTTTCATAGTTTCTGAAACTGGTTGAGTAGATTTTGCAACGTCTTTGTTATGTGTTATTTTAGCGTGTTTCATAGCATATAATATTCTTCTATGAATTGGGAATAGTCCATCTCTTACATCTGGCAAAGCCCTATCTATTATTGTAGCCATTGAATATGTCATATAGGCATTTTCCATTTTATCTCTTAGTTCTATTTCTCTCATATATTATACCCCCTCTTCTAGCAAAGAAAAATCAAAGAATTTATATCCATGAATGTCAATATAGTCTGCTCTTTCTGTGCTTCTTTTTTTATCATCACTAAGGAACATTTCCATCATTTCTTCTCCTTGTTGGATATCATTCCAAGTAATTACTTCAAGTCTTCTATTATCCATATCCATAGCAGTTTTGGACATTATTTGAGGTGATAATCCACCTAATCCTTTAAATCTAGTTTCTTTGAATTTAATATTTTGTTCGTTTAATTGTTTAACAATATCATTTCTTTCTTCTTCTGTATAAGCATATATTTCTTTTCCTTTTATATTTATTACATATAATGGTGTATGCAATAAATATACCCTTCCTTGTTTGATTAATTCTGGTGCTAGTGTATAGAACAATCCTAATAATAGTGATTGGATGTGATACCCATCTACGTCCATATCAGTAGTTATAATTATCTTGTCAACAGTTAGGTTTTTAATATCAAATTTAGGCATACCTTTTATTGATTTCCCTTTATAGGATACTCCACAACCTAAAATCTTAAATATATCTTTTATCTCTTGATTATTTAATGCTTCATCTATTGATTTACATTTCAATACATTTAGAGGTTTACCCTTTAAGGAGTATAAACACATAAAGATAGAATCTCTACTTGTTTCTATTGTATTCTTAGCTGATTCTCCCTCTATTAAATATAACTCTCTAATGCTTGGGTCTTTACTTCTACAATCTGTAAACTTGTTGGGTCTGTTAGTTGCATTTTTAACTTTTTCCTCAAATTCCTTTTTAAGCTTTGTTCTTTTTACTTCCGATGATTCTCTTATTCTTTTATTGTCAAGAACTGTCTCACATATCTTGTCCATTTGTTTTTTATTTTCTATTGCAAATATATCAAGATAATCTTCTATAATGCTTTTCATTATATCTCTATATCTTTCAGTCGAAGTTTTCACCTTTGTTTGATTTTCATATTCACAATATAAACTGTAACTATCAGATATATAATTCAATCCTAGTGCAACGTCATCTATTGAAATATTTTTCTCATTTTTTTGGTATTTACCAGAATCTTTTAGATATTTATGAATAGAGTTTTTCATACCTAGTATCATACCTTCTTGAATTGTTCCATACTCAACTAAGTCTGCGGTATTTAATAACTCTTTTTTTACATCTTCATCACTATCACTTGAATAGCAGAAATAAATATCAGTAGAAAATCTATCCATAACATTCTTACCTTTAATTTCTACTTCATATTCTTTGTTTGAGTTTATATAAACCATATCAGAAACAATCTTTTTATTAGAAATTAAATTATCAAAATATGACTTTCTACCCTCATAACAAAACTCTACTTCTTGATTGTGTTCTAAATCAAAAACTTTAATAGTAACATTTCCTACAGAAGCTTGAACGTCAGCTATTTGGACTATCTTTGAATAAGTAAAGTTTGGTTTTGTCCAAACATCTCTATCAAGTTCAAAAATCATGTGAGTGTATGTTTTGTCACTCTTTCCAGATACATTAAATTCTTTGCTAACATGACCCTTATGATATGCTATATTATATATGTTCCCATTTGGTCTTGCAATATTGTACTCAATATTTTCAGAAGTCATTGTTAAACTCCATAAAAATATACCATTTTGACCAACAGTTTCAAATTCTGATTTGTAATTAGTTCCAGCAAAAGACGTTTCAAATAAAGCTTCATAGTTTGGCATACCATTACTAGCAGTTCCTTCAACTGGAATTCCAGTAGCATTATCCATATATTCTATCTTATTTGAATTGTGAATTTTTATAATTATCTCATTATTCACTGATTGCCTTTTCTTAAATATATCTAAACTATTTCCTATAAGTTCTTTCACCATATTCATCCAGTTGTTTGATGAACCATGAAATAGGTTTATTTTTTCTCTTGCTCTTTGTCTTTCTGAAAAGACCTCTACTCTTTCTATATCTTGTTCTTTTGTCATTAAAATTCCTCCCATCTATTTGTTTGATTATTTTGTTTAAATTTTACAAGGGTCAAATTTATAAGGGTCAAAAGTAAAAAATTCATTTTCCTCTAAATCTGGAATTCTTCTTTTTCCCCCTTCTTCTTTATATTTGTTATATGTGTGTTTTAAATTGCTAAAATAAGAAAGATTGCCATTCATTCTCCAATGATTTAAATTTTGCTTGATATCTAAATACATAGTTTCCAATCTATCTTCTTCTTCTTTTTTATATTCTTGTCTCATTTTATCTGAATGAAAGATTTCTTTTTCTTCTTCTATACTATCTTCCCTATGTTTTTCATTCTCCAACATACATTTAAACTTCTCATAACATGAAAGTCTTATTAAATCATCATGAGAAGGTAGCTTCTTTACAAAAGGACGTTGTTTATACCCTCCTAATCTTTCTATTTCTGAATCAAGTAGTTTGATAACTTTGTCTATCATACATTAATTCCTCCCTTTCGCAAACTCATTATGATATTTTATACTAGGAATTAATGATTTATAAATTTCAAATCTATCTTCATCTGTTAATGGTTTAAATGACAACATCACTAAAATCTCTTTATAACAATGAAGTTTGACAACATCATCTCTATTCATTACTTTATCAATTACATAACAAAGTTTTTTATGTCTTTCCAATCTTGTAATTTCTGTTTTTAAAAACTCTATTGTTCTCTCTGTATTGCTCATTCTTCTTCCCCCTTTTTCCGCCTAAAAAATAACTCGCATTACTAAGTTTATAATCATAGTATATCACAATTTTTTCATACGTCAATACTTTTATTTGATTATTTTCTTAATAATACGAGTTATTTTTTTTTACCCAAAATATCTAATTTTTAAATTCAATCCTTTATTTTTGAAATCATTAGAATCTATCATTATACTATCATATTCGTGATTTTCAAATAAGAATGTATTTAATTTGTTTTCCTTTTTCACTTCTAACAATTTGCATATACCTAGATGTTGTTTTCTTGTTACGATAATGTATTGTTTATTTAAAGAACTTGGTTGAAGTAGTTTCTTTTCTACTTCATTAGTTGTTTTCATTAGTTAATTCCTCAACATCTGTAAATTCAACATCTATAGGTTCTTCTGTTTCTGGGTCTGTTGGTTCTTCTTTACCGAATGTTTCAAGGTCAACAGTAACCTCCCCAGCCCCCATTGTAGCTTGAAGTTCAGTCATTATTTCTAATATTCTTTCATCTGTTTCTGGTAATATTACCATACAACCACATTGTTCACATATCAACATTGGAACGTTTTCTATTATTACCACCAATTCTCTATTTCTACCCATTGGTATTGTTTTATATAGGGTATTCTTCTTTTCTGTTAATTCTACATCACAAGTATGACAAGTCATATTAATTCCTCCTCTATTCTTCACAATCTTCAAATAAATATTCTTCTATTTCTGCTAAAGTATCTCCAACTGCAAACCCAACTATTTTAATATCACTACAAGCTTTTAATGTTAAATCATCATTATATGCTTTCTTGTAATATTCTAGCTTTGTATCAAAGTTTACATTAGGATTTAAAATCAATTCACTACTTTCACAGCCTTTAGCCTTAACTGCAATTGCTATCCAAGTAACATCTTCTCTTTTTGCTTCTTCAAAACATTTTTCTAAATCACTCATTGTTAATATTTCCATATTATTCACCTCCTTTCACATCAAATGAAATTTTCTAATTCTTCTATAATTAAATCTTCTACGTCTTCAAAAGATAACCCTATATCTTCAAGATAATCCTCAAAGTCTGAACCATCTAATCCATGAAGTATAATTTTGGATATTCTTTTTGCAATATTTTCTACATCATATTCTGTTCTATTTTCTTCGTCAAATACAATTTTACCCATAGCTTCTCCAGAAAGATATTGAATCCCATCTTTCATTATTAAAGCCTTATCACCCTTTTTAACAGTTGTTGATTTACCACCGACAATTGATTGTAAAAGTCTTTCTTCTTTTATTATAATTTCTTGTCCTATTTTCATATTATTTTCCTTCCTTTGTTTTATTGTATGATTTTACACAACCATTTAACTGATTCACTAATCCTTTAAACCATTCATAAGTATCATTTAAACTATAAAAGGTTGGTGGTGTTATGTTAATAGCCCATCCATTTTCAGTTTCTTCTATTTCGGTATCATAAAATCTCACAACCTTACTCAATGACTTATATTCTGTATCTTCTATATATTCATCTGTTATATCTATATTTTGCACTATGAAGTTTTCAAATTCTGATAACATTTGATTGTAATACTCTACACCATCTTCAAAAGTTTTATAGAAAAGAAATCCCTCTGTAGATAGATGGTATTCATGGGGAAAATACTCATTATTAGTTTTTTTAGCCCAAACCGATAAGTCTCCACCTCCTAATCCATATGAACTTTCAAATATACTTATATATAAATTATCTATTATATCTTTGTTTAATAAATAATTTAATTTGTTTTTTGTTTGTTTGATTATTTTCATATTAATTCCTCCCTTTTGCATATAGCCTTTTTGTAATCCAACTCTTCAATATCTGTTTTGAATACAAAGCCATTGAAATTAATGTATTTAAAACTCTTCACTCTAGCAACATTTAAAGCTACACTCCAATCAATCGGAAAGAATTTCCAACTCATAAAAACATCTTTTTCTGAAATCATTACTCAACCTCCGTTACAACTCTTACATTGCGTTTTCTTACAGTTTCTTCATCTAACCACCAACCAACAGAAGCATCTTTTGTTCCAAAAAATAACATAAATTTATTTTCACTATTTCTACCAACAATAGCATAGCGAGAGCCACAACCATTTAAAGAAACTCTATCTCTTGTACATATTTCATTTCCATTTATATCTAAAAGACCAGTGGGAACTCCATCTGGAATCCATTTATCATTTATTATTTGTCCATGTCCTACGTCCATATTACTACATATCTCCTTTTTATATTAAGTATTGAATTACCAGTACAAGCTTAATAACCTTTCAATATCATCTGGGGTATGACCATCCCATTCTGGTGCATTTTCTAGTTCTTTAACCCAAAATCTATCCCAATTATCTTTGTGATAATGATAAGAATATGCTCCTTCTGGGGTATCTACTCCAACTATAAAATAATCATCATACATAGTGCCATCATAATGTTTCCAAGATTTCCATGCAACACTACTATTATCATTGCAGATTATCGAAAACATAATCATTCTATGGTGATATAGTTCCTTGAATGTATGATATCCATCACTAACATCTTCAATAGATTCTGCTCTAAGATGATAATGGTTTAATTTGAATTGATTACTTCTTTTACAGTTTGGGTCTAACTCATAACAAAAAATCTCTTTCCCACAATCTCTACAACCTTTTAAACTTCTTGCATTAAAATGATTTATTGCATCACCATATATATTTGTAATTGTTTCTAAATTTTCATGTTTACATCTCACACCAATTCCCACCCTTTTTACCATCTTCTTCAAGAAATCTTCTTAATATTTCACAAAGACCATAATAGTCTTTCCCAGCTATTAACATTCCATGAATTGTATCATCAACGTTAAATGGGTAGTTTATCCTTGTCTTAAGTTCATCTATAAGTTCTATCAAATTAAAACTGTTATAATTTGTCCATTGACCTCTCATTATTTATCTCTCCAACTTTCCATATTTTTCGACTAAATTTTTATAAACTTTTTTTCTATTTCCACTCTTATCTTTGAGAATAAAATGTAATTCATCTTCTCCTATTATCTCTATATTTGATATTAAACTATATCTAATTTTATCACCAATTTTAAACAATTTAATCCTCCTTTAATATTAAAATAACCAATAAAATTCTTATTTTATCTGTTATTTAACACTATATATAGTGGTTAATCAACCAGTCAACCACTATATATAGTGTGTTTCTACTTTCTTTGTCCAGTAGTTCCAAAACCACCTCTATCATCATTTCCGAAAGTATCAACTTCTTCTAACTCTAGTTCTGGCATTGATTCTGTTATTCTGAATTGACCTACCTTATCACCTTTTCTAACCCACGTACCTCTTTTATTCATTTCGTGAAGACCTAATATTAAATTATCCCTTCTATCACTTGATGCCCCTATTGAATCCCCATATTCTTCTATGTGGTCTTCAAAATTTTGAATAAGTCTTTTTATTTCGTCATCTTCTTCAAGCGACCTAAACTTCCTATTCATTCCCTTTAAACAATAAACTGGCATCCTCCACATATCATTATCTCCAATATAAGTATCATCAACAACACCTTTACTATTTGTTTGAATTAACCCCCATGACTTAAATGTACTTGAGCGTGGTAATAAATATCCTTCCCAATTTTTAGGTAGTTCTAGTGCAAATCCTAATGGAATCATTCCATTTTCACCTTCTGGAATAAAAACATCTTCACTTGCATATACATCTATCCAATTACCTTTTGCAATCTTTTCTAATTTAGTAGCACCTTCAAAATATTTAATTCTTAATTTCATAATAATAATCTCCTTTTTTAATTTATTTTATTTGATTATTTTAAATCTATGTTTGAATTAAAAGCTATTCGTCATAATTAACTTTGTCATTTAATACATTAATTAAATAAATTAATCTATCTGCATCTCTTAAATCTCTTTCATAAGTTTCTTTTGGCATAACATCAATACATTGTAATGCTTCGGCAGTTAAACTTACTGATTGGTTTAGCATACTATTTTTTATTAAGTCTTTATCCTCGCATCTTAAATCATCAAATTTCATAACATATCTCCTCCCTTTTATTTTATTGTTTTGCAATCACTATAATTAATTTTTAATTATCCTATATAATATCCTTTTTCTTTTAATTCTTTCCAATATTCTTTTGAATACTCTTCTTTAAAATCTCTTAATCTTCCGTAAAACAAATACTTCGCTACAACTTCAATTCTTCCATTTTCCAATTCTTTTTCACTTATTACCTCTTCTAAATAAACCTTGGAAAAGTGCATTTTATTCTCCTCTTCTATTTTGTTTGTTTTATTCATCAAATCCACATTTTTTCTGAAACCATTTAAACTCTTTACTGTGTTTGAAGATTTCTTCAATATCTTTTTTATTTATTAACTGAGAACATTCTTCACAAATATAATATTCTTCATGCTTACTAGAGATGGTATAATTTTCTTCAAAAGTAATTCTATACCCATGTTCTTTTCTAAATTCACAATCACACCAATGACAATCATTCCAAAAGAATTTAGTAAAACATGGTTCTACTTGAACTTCAAATCTTGGAAGAATTTCTTTTGATTTTGGGTCTTTTAATCTTCTCACAATTAATCCTCCAGTATATCACAAAGTGATTCTCTAAGACTTTTACTTAATGTTGTATCTTTTTCTATAACATCTCTAAGAAAATCATAATAGACGAATTTGCAAATTTCTATTGCTTTTTCATCATTCTCGAAAATTAAATTATAAATATCATTATATTCTACTATTTCAAAACAACCAAGTGGGTCTTTAAACCACTTATTCATAACATATATAAAGTTCTCCTTTTCATATACTGGTATATAACACTCCCTATCATCAATTGTTACTGGATATCTTTTTAAAACATATTCATACATATCGTATTCAAAGACCTCTTCTATCAATTGATTCAAATGAATTTTTATTTCAGAATATCCATTGTAATCCTTCTTGTTTTCTACTAAAATTATCATCTCTGGATTGTTCATTAATATTGAAATACCTTGTTTTATATTATTTAATTTTAAGCAATAATCTTTATTCATTATAACACCCCACTTTCTCTTTCCCAATCCTCATTATATCCTTTTTGCAAATATTGTTTTATATCTGTAAAATATTGTGCTTCTTTTTTGATTTCTTCTGTTACACAATTTTCACAAGCACGAAACATTTTATTTTCTGAATTTCTATACAAAATGTCATTTGCTTTTTGACACTTTTTACAAAACCATTGTTTAGGATTTGTTTTAGTTACTATACCAAAATACAATATTAAGACCCCCTTTGCTTTACTATATTCATATAATAGCATACAAAGGGGGTTGTGTCAATATTTTTGTTTGATTATTTTTTTAGTAATTCCCATTATTGTATAGAATGATTTTATTTTTTCCAAGACTTTTCTTGACATTGATAATTCTTTGATTTGATGACCCACGATATTTAAGATTTAAATCTTTTAATTCTTGTACAAACTTTCCATCAACAAGAACATCAATATATTTGAGCAAAGCAGATTTAAATATATCATTCTCTATTTCTTCAAATGTATAACCAGTCCATACCCAAATAGGTTTTTTCACACGACAACTAAGTCTTTGTAAAAATCTAAGCATTTCAGTAAAGTCTTGTTGAAAGGGGTCTCCACCTAATAAGCAAATATTCTTAACTTGTGGATTAGAAGCTTTTTCAATAAAGTCATCCATCACTTCTCTTGTAAATTTTTTACCATAATTAAAGTTTTGAACTTCTTTATTAAAGCATCCTTTACAATTAAATCTACATCCACTAAAAAAGATTGTACAACATACATTTGGTGCATTTGCTATATCAAAAGGTTTTATTTCTGCATAATTCATAATATTCTCCCTTCTAAAGAAATTAGTTTTCATATTTCCAACTAAATCCCTTGGTACTTTTTCTTCTTTCACAACAAACCTTTGACAAGTTTTGTTTTGCAACTCCAATATAATCACTTGCTTCTTGTAGAGAATTAAATGTATTTATAAGATTTCCATCCTTGTCATATTGAAGAACCTTTTTCTTATTACATCTACTATTTACTTCATTGGTATTTTCTATTTTCTTAATTATAACAGTTGTTTTGTTTGAATAAACTTTTTCTTCTAGTGATAATAAATCTTTATCTAAGTGCCAATTGACACTATCATTCAATAATTTATCATAATTCTCTTTCGCACTAACATCATTTATATAATTACTAAATTTATGCCAACTTTCCTCAACATATACACCCTTTGCCCCATATTGCTTATAATGTTTGCATTTTTTTGAATAACATCTTTGAATCATATTTGACCATCTATTATATAATATGTGATTAGTTCCATCTTTAACATCATTTATACCAATGCCAACAATGGTCGGAGATAAAAAGTCTCTTATCTCTCCATTGTTGATTTGTTGTGTTGTTATTTCTGTTTCATACCCACTATTTAAAAACTTTATTTTTCTATTAATCCCATTAGGGGTTTGAACATATTCAATTATAGTATATTCTAAATTTTTGTTATTCTTATGTTTCTCTCCTATAAAAAACTTTCTAATATTCATGTCGTATTCTCCATTTTAAAGGTGTATAGTTCTCTCCCTTATCTCAGCAGTTCTACCTTTATTCCAGTAATTCGTACCTATGTATCCACAAGTTCTTCTCATTACTTGCATTTCAGATTCATCTCTGTTTCCACAATTAGGACAATACCACTCTAAATTTTCATCATTCTTTATTTCACCAGTGAATCCACACTTATAACATATATCTGGTTTAGTGTTTATTTCTGCATATTGAATATTATGATATATAAAGTTTATAACTTGCTCTACTGCATCCAAGTTTTTACTCATATCTGGTACTTCAATATAAGAAATACATCCACCTAAGCTTATATCATGGAATTGAGATTCAAATTTCAATTTACTGAAAGCATCTATTTTCTCTGTAACATGAACATGATAAGAATTAGTATAATATAACTTATCTGTTACATTTGGGATTTCCCCAAATCTTTGTTTATCTAATCTACAGAATCTATACACTAAACTCTCGGCTGGTGTACCGTATAAACTGAATCCCAATCCAGTTTCCTCTTTCCACTTCTTACATTGTTCATTCATGTAACTTAAAACCATTAAAGCAAGTTTTTCTCCTCTTTCAGATGTATGACTTTCTCCAATCATAGCTTGAACCATTTCATGTATTCCTACATAACCTAATGATAATGTTGAATATCCGTCTTTAAGAAGCTTATCAATTTTCTCACCTTTCTCCAATCTTGCTAAAGCCCCATGTTGCCAATGAATAGGTGAAACGTCAGAAGTAGTTCCCAATAATAAATTATGTCTAACCAAAAGTGCTTCTTTGCAAAGTTCTAATCTTTGGTCTAATATATCAATAAACTCATTCATATCTCCCTTAGATAATATAGCTATTTGTGGTAAGTTTAATGATATTACACCTTGATTAAATCTTCCATAGAACTTATAGTCTCCATTTTCATCCTTCCAACCACAACCAACGTGTGACCTACATCCCATTGGCGGAAAAGTATTTCCTTCATAATTCATTCTCATAATTTTAGCTGATTGGTAATCTGGAACTAATCTTTTTGCAGTACACTTAGCAGATAATTTAGTTATATAGTCATACTTACCACCTTCTAGGCAATTATGTTCATCTAAAAGATATACAAGTTTTGGGAAAGCTTCTCCTATTTCTTGACCTTTGTAATTCTTCATTCCTTCTAATCTTTGCCTTATCATTTCTTCACAAATCATAGCTTCTTCTTCTTCAAACTCTCCACCTTCATTTATTTCAAGGTAAATAGTCACAAAAGGGGCTTGACCATTAGTTGTCTGTAAAGTTGATAATTGATATCTTATGGTTTGAACCCCATCTTTAAGTTCTTTTCTTTGATAATCTTTTGCTAATTCTATAGCTAATTCTTTACCTAATTCCATTTCACTATAATAATGCTCTAGTGCTTTTTCCTTAGTTTTTCTTAAATATGGTGCTAAATGGGCTATAGTAAAGCTTTGTCCACCATATTGATTACTTGCTACTTGGGCTGTTACTTGTGTAGCAACTGTACAAGCTGTACTAAAAGATTTTGGTGTTTCTACAAGCTTTTCGTTTATAACTGTTCCATTAGCAAACATATCTTCTAAATTAATTAAACAGCAATTGAACATAGGTGAAATAGTATAATCCATATCATGCCAATGAATTATTCCTTCATCATGTGCTTGAACAATGTGAGTAGGAATTAATTTTCTCCTAGCAATGTCCTTAGAAGCTTCACCAGCTATTAAATCTCTTTGGGTAGATATTATTGTTGAATTTTTGTTTGAATTCTCTTTCATTACTTCTTCATTTTTTCTATTTAAAAGGCTTAAAACACTTTCATCTGTTGTATTTGTATTTCTTTTAAATTCTTGTACTGCTCTATATCCTTCATATGCTCTAGCAGTTTCTTTTTGTTTATATTTAATTAATAAATTATAAACTAACTCCTCTATTTGAGTTACAGAAGTAGATTCCCCAATTGACAATCCCTCTATTTCATCAGCTATTTTCTTAGCTATTTCTTCCTTTAGAATTCCACTACCATTTTTCATAGCCTTTAATATAGCTATCTCTATCTTTTTTCTATCAAAATCTACTGTTAGTCCATCTCTTTTTATTACTTTCATTTTACGACCTCCATTTAACTATCTTTGTTTTAATTCACCCTTTAAATTATTAAAATCACCAGTATCTAAAAATCCTAATAATTGTTCTTCTTCTGCTGTTAAATATTCCTTATGTCTTAAATAATTTTTAATAACTGTATATCTAAACACATAAAAATTAATTTGTCCATAAAAATCTCTTGTGTTTAAAATGTCTGTTGAAATATCTCTCGAAATATTGTTAGCGAAATTTACTATTGTTTCAATATTCATTTTGCTACCTCCCTATAGACATCTTCTCTGCAACATCTCTTTTGAATTCTTCATCTTTTATCCCAAACAATGTTATTAATAACAAAATTAACGTCATAGCATTTAGAACTGGAACAAAACAAATTGCAAATGTTACAAATCTTTCTTTTAAAGATGTATTCAAATATCTTCCCATAAGTTTTTCACATTTTCTTTCAATCATCAAGTATGCTATACAAGTAGCACATGATATTAAAAACCATAATTGAACCATTGCATTAAATCCTTTCATTCAATATTATTTGATTATTTTAATTTTGGTCTATAATAATGATTTCTGCAAACTGGAATATAGTAATCTTCTGATTCTTCTGTATCTCCACAATTTATCATATCTCCATTATAAATTGGTTCTCTATTTAAAACTCTTAAATTCATTGTAGCTTTTCTATTACAGTCTGGACAAGCACAGATATTCTTAATTTCTTCTGGTTTGTCTGCATAATATAATAATGCTTGACTTCCTTCAAATAATTCTCCATCTATATAAGAATTCTTTAACCCATAACATATAACTGGAATGTTAAATACATCAACAACTTTTGTTAATTGTTTTACTTGTTGTTTTGTTAAAAATTGTGCTTCATCTATTAATATACAATGCAAGTTATTACCATACATAAGATTTTGGCTAGATATTAATTTCATCAAATTATCTGTTTGTGACACATCAACACAATCTTTTGATAATCCAGCCCTACTTTCTATTTTCCCAGTAGCACTTCTGATATCTAAATTTGGTTTTATTAACAAAACATTTTTTCCTTGTGATTCATAATTATGTGCTGTTGCTAAAAGATTTAATGATTTTGAACTATTCATTGCACCATATCTAAAATAAAGTTTACTACTCATTATGAGAACCCTCCATATATTTTCTGTATTGTTTATGGTTTATCACTTCATTGTTGAAATATGTTTTAAGGTTTTCATCGTGCATAGATTTTTTTAACCCTTGACAAATCTCATCAAAAGCTTCATCTATATTATCTTCTGTTATTATGTCATTTGTAATACATTCATAAATATCGAACCAATCCCAAAAACTCTTACCTTTAAAATCTTTATTCCAAGGATGTGTAAATGCTATTGCTATTCCGCCATTTTCTTTCCATAGATTTAAATGATTTATATTATCATCAATAAGAATCCATCCTTTTTTAGCAAACAAACCTTTATTACCACTTGTATGAAAATTTGTTTCAATATCTATAAATGGAAGGTAGCTTTTAATCCATCTAACCTTTTCTACATAACAATAATCATTGTGTTGAGGAAGTGTTAGTATGTGTATATCATAACCATCATCATATAATCTTTTTATTATTTCGACAGAATTAGCTCTAGGCTTTAAATCTGCAAAAAATCCTTTTCTATTTAACAATCTTTCAAAATATACTTGCGGTATATTGTAGCTACCCCACCAATATTCTTTGTTATATCCTTTTGGGAAAAAGGTATCAAACTCTTCGTTTACAGTTTGTCTTACCGATTCACTTAAATTTACTAACACTTCATCCATATCTACAAATATAATTGGTTTCATATTATCCCTCCTAGTCATTCTTTCTATATATTAATAACTGAGTTAAAACTATTAATCCACATAAAAGATTTAAACTTTGACTTATAGCATATGAGTATTGACCTAATGTTATAGCTAAATACAAAGCATTTAATTCAAATAGCATCATTCCTATGTCTAATATAATCCAAAATCCTAAACTTTGATTTTCTGCTGATTTTGTTTTATGTAATAATTTTATAAGTGGTAAGTATGATATAAATAATACTCCCCCACCTATTAATTGTAATGTACTCATTAATGTTCCTAATTCCATAATCATTCCTCCTTTTTATTATTTATTTTTTTGAATTGCGAATTATTTAATCTCTTTAGAGTTATCGAATATTGCCAAAAATCTATTTCCATCAGTATGTGTATCAACCATAATCATTGTGTAGTTTTCTCCACGATACACCCATTTTTTATAAAATCTTTGTTTATATATTTCATCTGAATAATACTCGCCAGTATCATTTATTATGTCATCTTTTTTGCCATATAGAACTTCTTCATCACTTATAATTTCCCAATCATACTCTCTTCTGTCATCAAAAGGAATAATAACCCAATCCTTTTTAAAACCAAAGTAATCATAAATTTCTTGTTGCAACTTAAAATATTCATCAAATATATTCATTAATTTTTACACTCCTTATTTTTGGTTCGCCATAATTTCAAATTCTATTATTTCTCCATTTCATCTAACACTTCTTGGAAATTATCTTTTATAACTCCCATATCTTCAACCATTCCTATCATGTATTGATTAAACCCTAGTGGAATATAGTTTCCTTGATAGTTATGTGCTGTACCTTTTCTTATATCTGATAAATGTGCAATAACTTCTTTTTTAGGAATATCCTTTAATATTGTGTCAATAGTAACACCAAGTTCAGATAGTGTATGAAGATAATTACACATCCATGCAATACCTAGTTCACAAAAAACACCAGCATCAATTTGATTTGATAAATCTACTATCATTTTGTTTGAACCAAGGATTTCTTTTGTATCCCCAAGAAAAATATCATATGCTGTTGGAAGTTTTGATTTATCGTTACAAGGAGCATTTATAGGATTGAAGATATTTTCAAATCCTAAATCTCTAAGTTTATTTTCCTCTAATTTTCTTTGATTAATTTCTGCTTCATTGAATAATGAACCAGCTATATATATTTTGTCTTGTTTATTCATTTAAATCTCTCCTTTTCTATTTTATATAAAGAACAATAAATATATTGCATAACCCCAATAAGCAAAATTAGCAACTCTATAGATAAGACTTCTCAATGAAAAACTTTCCAATCTATAAAGAGTTCTTCTTTGTATTTCTAAAGGATTGTCAATTTTATTTTGCTTTCTTGCTCTAAAACTACCAATAATATAATTGACAACTTTGTCTAAAAATATTAAACCTATAAATGCTTTTGTTGCAATAGTTGGGTCATGTTTAATCATGAACAATGATAATGTAAGTTGGAATATAAAACCAACAAGATATATAAAAACAATACCCATCATATAACCATCAAATTCAGATTTTTTATCTTTATGTTTTGGCAATTCAAGTATAGATTTAGATATTATTTGATTTTTTTCATAATAATCTACAACCTCTTTGTAATACCCTTTTTGCATTAAATTATCGGAAAATAAATTGCAAAAACATTTTATAAACCACATAATAACTAATAATTTAAACATAATTTAATCTCTCCTCTTTTTTATTTATTAGTTGTTAATATACCATTCTCCACAAATTTCCCTTACCTCAAATTCATCATATCCACACCATTCTTCATTATCATCATCATACACATGAGAAATATCATCTATCATTTTATATCTACAACCAGTAACAACACTCTCTATTTCCTCACCTTTTAGATATTCTGCAAAAGCCTTTGAGAAATCTACCTTTTCTCTTTTAAGAATAAATTCATCATCATGTTCAAAATAAATTGCTGAACAGCCTACCATATCCCCTTCATTATGAGATATTCTTATATCTTCATTGGTTTTTGTAACAGTAAAATAATTACCTATCCAAGTTTCACCTTCTTTAATTTGAGTAATAACTTCTGTAAAATTTAACTTTTTCATTTATTTTCCTCCTTAATTCTTCTCTATAAACCATTGTCCTTTTAGTTCTTCAAAGCTTAGTCCAAGACAACTAACCCAAATATTATGAGTAGTGCTACTATTTCTTAAAATACAATCATCTTCCTTTTTATACTTGTTTCCAGACACACAACTTTCTATTATATTACCATCATCAAGACTATCAATTGCCCTAATTGTATAATGTTTTTTTCTTCTTAGAGTAAATGTATCCTCATTCCAAAAACAAATTCCAATTCCAACAAGTTTTTCATTTCCATTGTTCATTATATTTATTTTAGCACCTCTTTTTTCAATGTAGAAGTTTTTACCTTCCCAAACTTCTACATCCTTAATTTCTGCAATAACCTCTTTAAAAGTTAATTTTTTCATTAACATATCCTCCCTTCTTCATTATTAAAACACCAAATAAAAAGTATGTTTTATTTGATTATTTTAAATAAATTTTATACTAACACTTTACGTGTTCATAACCACAACTACATTCATAAAGTTCTCCAAGAAGGAAATCATATCCCCCATTATCATTAATCTTCACATAACTTCTTTCTGTTTGCTTTCCGCATATTGGACAATTTATCTCTTCAATATGGTCTCGAAAACAACTCTCCATTTCAAGTCTTCTACGAAGCTCTATTATAAATTTATCTGCTCTAGTGTATTTCATTGTAAATTCTCCTATCCAAATGGATTTAAAACTTTTTCTATTGAGATTTCTTCTATTGTTTTTGTAATATAACATTTTTCATTTGATATATCATTGTTGTTTTGATGTTTGCTTACAGCTTCAATAAAATCTTTAGCATTAGTGTATGTTTTAATCTGATGTTCTATTTTTTTAATACTATTATCAGTGGTAAAAGCATTTTCAAATGGAACGAATTCAATATCATATTCATAGATAAAAACATTAATCATTAAAACCATCCTCCTTTAAACTTTCTATATAATCATTGATTAAAATATCTCTAACCTTTTCAGCATTTTCCTTAACTTTAAACATAAATGAATTATCAAGTTCTCCATCTATAAATATTCCATACATATCTTTTACTTTTTCAACTTTAAAATCAGAATCGTCAATATATAACTCATACTTTTTATTAACCCATGTATTTGCCAACATTGCAAATTCACAAATCCAATCACAGTATAATCCTTTTATTTTTTGTGATTCACATGAATATTTTATTTGGAAAATGTCTCCATCCGATGTTTTAAACTTTGTTCCTATCTTAAACTGAAAAACTTTGGTTATATCATAAATTCTACTCATTAACACTCCCCCTATTCAAGAAGTTCTATGACTTCCTTATCCGATGTATTAATTATATAAAATGGTGGCTCAACACCAATAGCGTGTTTGGTTGCTGATTGTAATGCCATATGTAGTTTGTCTACAATTTCCATATCATCATTACCGTTTGTTGTTGCTAAACTTCCTAAAGCACACTCTCCACCAGAACCCATTGCTAAATAATCGTCTTTAGATTCTACTAATGAATAATCTGATTGAATCATGAATAATCTATCTCTGTAACCAAACATTAATGCACCTTCCATACTACTCAGCCCACTGGATATTTCATTACAATTATAAGATGCAACTATTCTTCTTAGGTTCGGTATGAATTTTGTTATTAAATATTCTCTATCTACTCCATCTTTTAACAGTGCTACTTCATCTAATAGTTTTTCGTATTCTAAAGCTTGAAAGTTAAACCTTCCACACAATCCTATAATTAATTCATCTGTATCTTTTGAATGAAACACTTTTCTTTGTTTGTAAACAGTTTTTCTATATGAGTTTGACCCTAAACTATCCCCTCCTAAATACACTGTTTTATTTTTCTTATCTAACATTCCTACTATACAAGTCATTTGTATCCCTCCTATTCATACTTCCAATTTTTCAAACTTAATTGAACTGGTTCTTTTTGAGAACAACTTGGATACTTGTAGATAGCTTGTATTTTACTTATTTCTAATTCTTGAAAGTTAAGCCATTCTTCTGATATTCCATGTCTGTTACTGTGCTTTTCATATTTATAAAAACCATTTCTAACTCTTAAATATTTAACACCTATGTCATATATATAACAAGTAAATGCCTTGTTATTGTATTTAATAATAACTTTATCTGCATTATATATTTTTTTTGTATAATTTGTTCTTATATATCTTGTACAACAACTATCAATTTTCATAATCTATTTCTTTCACCTCAAATCCCATCTTTCTAAAGAAATCTCCTAACAAATGTCTATGACAAGGGTCTGTTGGTTTTTCATAACAGTATATAGTTATATCTTGTCCATCATTTAAAAGTTTTTCCATTGTTGTTATTGCCCTATTTACATCTTTGTTAGTAAGATACGCCATAGCTAACCACTCACAATATTGAATTTTAAACTGCTCCCAGCTAATAAATACAAGATTATATTTATTAAATAATTCTTTTGGTGGTGCTAACTCTCTAAGCCATATATCATAATCACTATCTGTAAGCCACTTTGGGTTATATCTTGCAACAGATATTTTAAGTCCTTTACCATCTTTTAATTTTGCAAAATAACTTGTATATAAAGTTCCTTTCATCAAATCACCTCTATTCATATTTCGCCTTTAATTGAGCCAACATTTTGAGTTCTTCTTCTCTCTTTCTTTGTGCTATTTCATTATGAAGCTTTATCTTTTCCTCATTATCTTTTTGAGTTTGCTCAAAAATTATTTGCTCAACTGGTATAATTGACTTTTGTATTGTTTCATATTCAATTATGTCACAACCATTATAGATATCTTTCTGACGAATTAATCTTAGATGATTTTTCAATCCACCAATTGCTTTCCAAACCTTGCCTTTGCTTGTCCATTGAGGACATTCTCCACCAGAAGAAAATTGACCATCTTTATTTTTAATCTTATAAATTGTTTGCATAAAAATCTTCTATCCCCTTAATCTTTGTTTTTAACAACTCACTTTTTCCTCTTAAATTTATAATGTCTTTTTCATAAAATCTAATCCATGAAAATTGAGATTCATATCCAGCTTTTTCAAACTCAAATTCTTGTATTTTGCAAAAGTTATGAACATCTTCATCATTTTCATATTCAATTAATTCATTTGTATATTCCCAACTAGAAGATTTATCTTTTTCTCTATATTTAATTGTTAATATTGCTCTCAAAACTAACCCTCCTTTTCCATTTCGTTTAACAATTTTCTAACTTCATCCAAATCTTCTTTATTCATATTTTGTAAAGATTTTTTAAATTTGTTTGATTGTTTTGTTTTCTTAATTATAGAATCCTCTTTATTTTTTATCAATACTTTGCACCATTTTTCAAAAGCCCTAATTATAGGAACAATATTTCCACTATCAGCCCAACCAGCAAACCCTATAAACCCATCTCTATTAAAGCTTATACATTCTCTTCTTTCAAAATAATGAGCATCTACATATAAGAAAGCGTGTTCAATTCTTCTTTTCTTGTTACACTTAGTCTTTATAACTGGGTTTATAGTCATTTTCATTGAGATTTTTTCTTCATTACATATCTGCAATTCTTCTGAAACCATTTGATGAAGTAGTTCAATATCTTTTCTTGTTACGTCATTATATGTTAGTTTATTATTAAAACACTTTTTTGCATATATTCTACTTCTTTCTTTAGCTTCTTTTCTAGTTCGTTGAACTCTTCTTTGTAACAAATCTTTTTTTGTTAAGTCAAATAAGTCAAAAGTACCTCTGTTAGTATAATTTGTATCATTCAGTATAACCCACCACATATTATTAATGTTATGATAAACTTTACCTCTTTGCAATCTTCCCTTGTAGTCTCTAAAATATTTTATTTGACCGTTTATAATAAGCTTTCCATCTCTATCAAAACTATTATGTTTATATCCATTTTTTCTATATGATTCACAACCTTCTAAACCATCTAAATCTGAAAGTTTTGAATCCATAGTTATAGTATTGTCGAAGTGTCTTTGGAAATTTTGTTTAATTCTGTCTTCTGCTAGTTTATACACTTTATCTTCTTCAATTTCTATATCTTCTTCTAATGTTTTGACATACTCTTTTAGTAACTTCATTTCTTTTATCCACATTAATCTAATCAAGTATGGTGCTAACTCAAATCTATCAAAATCATAATACCCACCATTATAATTTTCATAATTTACATTTTGGTAAAATGTTATTTCAAAACCTCTAGGATATCTTTCAGCTTTAAATTCTAAATCTTTCTTTTTGCCTTGCCAATGGTCTTTACCTAAACTTGGATATTCTCTCATTATTCTTTCATCATCTCCCACATAAAAACCTCTAATTTCTGAAAGATAATTTAAAACCTTTTCTAGTATTCTATAGTGTGAATATTTTTCTTTCTCATTCCAATCATGTGTTTCTTTTGTATTATTAACTAAACTTAAATCCATATATTTTTCTCTAATTGAGAATATATAATCGTGATTATTTTTCATTTTGCTCCCCCCTTAATTCCCTTATAATATCATCCATATTAACCCAATCATCGTTTTTCACCCAATCATTATTATTTTCTTCTTGCTTAAGTTCTTCTCCTATTCCCTTAATTAACTCCAAAGCTGACCTTTTGATTTCTACATTTTTAGTATCTTTATAACTTTCCCAATCTCCACAATCTAATTGTGAAATTAATCCTTCTAGTTTTCCTAATTTTAATCCTATTTCTAATAAATCCACTTTAATTTCCTCCTACTTCTTTTAATTTTATACCACAGCATGGACAATATGAAAATCTAGTTATATGTTTGAAATATGGTTTCCCAGAACAAGAATCCATTTCTATAGTAAATAATCTCCATGTTTCATAATCAGTTTCAATATTTCGTTTATCAAATTTTTTACGAAACTGAATAACAACTCCATTTTCTATACTCTCATTGCATCTGTGTGTTTTGTTAATCAATTCAATTATTGAAATTTTTATTTATTCCACCTCATTTTCAATAATTTTTTTAATCGTTTCTAATGCTGATTTACTGCCTTTTAACTTTTGCGATTCTCCAAAATACCTTATAGAATTTTTTATTTCGTCAAATGTTTCGTATTCAATATAATCATCTTTTAATTGATTTATTTTTCTATCTATTTCTTTTATTTGATTATTTAGAAACTGCAACATCTTTTTATTATCCATTTTCTCTCCCCCTTCATCTTACGAACTTATAATATCATTATTTGATTATTTTGTCAATACTTTTGGATATAAAAAAGAACCACTTAATTTTGTGGCTCTTTATCTTTTGAACTCTTCTATTATTGCATCTAATTCTCTCCAAGCATCTGTGGTTAGCTGATACCTATTCTTTCTCTTCCAAATTTCCCATTTTTGAGGTGTTGTTAGAACTCTCTTTTTAAATTTTTGTTGTTTTTCTTTGTATTTACAAGAATTGTCTTCTATCATTGTCTTAACATTACTACCAACTAATATAGGTGTAACATCTTCATATTCATTTTTTACACTTTCAAATTCTTGCAAATCTGATACAAATGCTATGTTTTCATTATTCATTGTTGAAGAATATTCTTCATACAAATCATCTGATATTTCTTGAACCTTTTCTTTCTCTTCATAAAAATCTGCTCCATATCCCCAATAATTTAAATATGATACATCTGGACAATTTCTTTTAACTAAATCCATAAGCATATCAGAATTGTTTTCTCTCCATATATAAGATGTTTGCTTTTGAATATCAAAAGAATTGACAAGGTTTCTATCTCTTCCTATATCTAAATATTTAGGTTGAATATCATACCCAAATTCTAAATCTGGCTGAGTTGATACAAATAATCCATTTACAAATATCTTGCCTTTGTACTTAGAATCTATTAAAACCTTTCCCCTTTTTCCTTGACGAACTTCCATACCACCTTGTAAAAATAAAGTTCTTTCCACTAATCCTTCATATTCTTCCTCTGTTATATTATCTATTATTATAGTTAAGTCTTCATCTGGAACTGATTGCCAAACAAATTTCTTATCAACAAATATAGTTAATACTTCATCACCATATCTTCTGGAATTAACAAATCTTGAAGTCCATACTTCTTTTGCTCCATAATTATATATTGTAACTGGTTTTCCTAATCTTGTTAATACTAATAATGCTATCTTATAACCTTCTCCAAAACAGCCTATTGTATTATCATCATAAGTCTTTGTAGATGCCCCTAGTAATAATGAGTTGGTAAATAAAATACTCTTTTTATTTGATATTTTTAATTGCTTTTCTTCTTTGTTATATTCAACTGACATTTCATTGTTTTCAACTGTATTCTCTTGGTCTATTGCATTTTGCAAAAACTCTCTTAATCCATCTTGAACTGTCCAATTAGAAACATAGTTCTTTGATAGACTTAATTCAAACTTACTTATTGCTCTCACCCTCTAACTCTTTTAACTTTTCTGATATTACAGATTGATAATTTAACGCCATATTTCCTAATGCAAAATATAGATGTTTTCCTTCTTCAAGAAGTGTCGATTTACTTATCCAAAACAAATACTCCAAATAATCTCTTCTTCTTGTCAATTCTTGCAATTCTAGTCCAAACGCTTCATTACAAGAACAATCTATGAAAGAAATCAATATTTCTTTTTCCTTAAATGTTTTTAGGTTTAATAAAAATATTTCTTGTTTATAATATTCCTTCCATCTATCCATTTAACTATTCTCCTATTAGTTCATAATTCCCACTTTGTTCAATAAATTCTAAAATATCTTCTTTATATTCCCAAAGTGTAATTGTATTTTGACATATTCCATGTTTGACCCAATGACCATTTTTCAAAACCAACAAGATATACTTTCCTATTTTCTCCCTATATTCTATCTTGGTTTTGTATCTATTCATTTAATACATCTCCCTTTTAATCTGTTATTTAATTATAGTTAATCCAAAAACATCTTCAACATGAGTTGCATTAATGCTTGGTTCAAAAATCTTTATTACAAAATTATCCCTATCAACAACTTCTAATAATTCACAAGGGAAGTAAGCACCAAACATATCTTGAGCATCTGGGATACCGAATTTAGCACCACCTTCAATTGCTTTTAAGTATTTTTCACCATATAATTTTAAATTTGCTAGTTCTCTTTGCAAATTATCTATTTGTTTTTTAATCTCTTTTATTCTTGACATATCTAAAACCTCCTATAAACCTATCCCACAAATAGTTAATCCACCGAATAACATCCCAGCTACTATAGCAGTGACAACTATTGATAATAAATAAAAGAAAATTTCAAGTTTATTTAAAGAACTACTTAAAAGTTTATTGGTTAGCATTAGTGTAAAAAATCCAAAAAATATTAATAATATTGTTAATGTTATTATCATTTATAATTCCTCCTTATATAAAATTGTTTGCAATCTTTTCTAAAGAATTAGTCTTTGTATATCTTTTAGAATAATAGTGTGAGAATTTCTCATAATCATTTGTAAATTTAACATTATGAGAACGTAAATTTATACTGTTTAAATCATAGTCATTAAGAACTAGTTGAACTGCATCAACACCTCTTACATCTAGCAATACATTATACTTGTCTGTGTATTTTTGTCCATAGCTAAGAGTGTTTGCCAACATAACATATAAATCATTTTCTCTATGTGTCACAGATATTTCTTTATCCTCTGCATCAAAATCTTTGTGCATAGGTTTTTCTAAAACATAATATATTTTAGATTCCTCATTGCTTTCTTGATTCCTCACTTTTCTCCACCAACCACTTTTAGTTGGTCTTTCATTGTGTATTAATAATATTAAATCTCCTTGTGCAATAGATTTTTCTGAAATAGTTCTTGCTATTCCCATAATTTAATCATCCCTTCCTTTTTTAATTAATCTTTATAAAATACCTCTTTTATAATGTTATATGTATAATGTATTAATACATCTATTGACTATTTTTAATTGGTTTTTATAAATATCTTCCATAGGTTTATTGCCTTTAACACTTTTTAATTTATCTTCTATTTCTGCCCTTATATTTTCCATTGCATAGAACGCCTTACTATTAAATTTCATATCAAATTATCACCTCTTTATTATTTTATATATTCTAACTCTTTTAAATCTTCCTCTATTGTCTTCCCTTGTCTTTCACATAGCTGTTTCCATGTCATATTAAATATTACTGCCTCACCTAATAATCCTAATTCAAATTCTAAGTTTACTCTTGAATTATGTTCTAATTGAATCTTGTCGTAATTCTTACAGTAAAACTCTTGTGCTGTATCTCCAAACTTTCTACTCATAGCTTTCCAGTCACATATCATTTGTTTTATATATTTTTCTGGCATCCTTAACCCTATCCAATATTCCCAATGATGTTTATTGTATTGATAATGATGTTTCCAAGCTTTATCAAACTCTTTATAATTATAATCAATACATTCTTTAGCCCACTTGCCACTTCCCAATCCCATCTGATTATAATTACAATTCATATAATCCTTGCATCTTTTACAGTCCTTTTCTCCATAAAAATTAATAGCATATGGAATAAATTCGGAAGGTAAAAACTTGCTTAAGTCATGTGCGAAAGCATGAATATACAAACCTTCTTTCCAACATTCTATAAACACATTTTTCTTATGTTCTATTACATACTTAAAATACTCTATATATTTATTCATGTTCCTTATATCCTTCCATAAACTTTTTAAATTCTATAGTTCTGTCATAGAAAGTTTTTCTATCTTTCAAACTTCCAACTGTTGTTAAATACTCTTTACAAGCATAAGCATCTAAACATATTATTTCCCAAGTTGTTAGATTCTTTTTCTTCATTTCTTCAACGAATGTTTCAATTCTCACCATACCATCTCCTCTCTATTGGTTTTAATCCCCCTTTAACATATGTTTCCATGATATTTTATAATTGTAAATAAGAACTTTTGAGTTGTCACAATAAGCTTCTAATTTAAATCCCATTTTTCTAAGTTTTTCTACATTTTCTTCATATGTTATGTAAGTAAGAATACCACCACTTGATAGACAGCCTTTTATCTTCTTTTTTATATTTTTTAATTCTAACTTTTTAAATCTGTCCATGTCTTTTTGAAATCTTTTTTCTTGTCTTTTTATTTCTAGATTTATAAAAAACTTGGTAAAAATCATATCAATCTCTCCCTTTGCTCTATAGTCATAATCACTTACCTACCTTTCAATTTGTCATAGGCTTTTTCTATCGAATATACTTGTGGAGACATTTTAAATTTCAGTGTTTCCATTCCAAAAGGGAATAGCGATGATGTTAAGAAAACAAGTGTAAACATTGTAGCTACAAAAATTTTTATCTTTTTAGTTTTTGGTTTAAACTCAAATAATCCAAATAAAATTACTGAAATTGCTATGAGTATAAGTACAGATAATAGCAGACCTCCAAATAATCTTGAAGGTATTGATGATATATAACTATACTTCCCAAACTCTAATAAATACTCCATTCCATTTTGTTGTACAAAGTCTACAGACACATTCAAAGTATCTGCTATTACTTGAATTATATCTCCAAATCCATTTAACATATTTTCCATATTACTTACCTCCCATAATTGCTAATGCTAATTTTAATCCATCTAATACACCTCTGTTATAAGAATTATTTACAAGACTTACTTCTGCTTCTTTTTGTTTGATACAATCTTTCAAAGTATATATTCCTAAGTGTTGCAATGGGTCTGTATTCACCTTTTTTGCTAAATCCTTCTGTTCTTTTATTTGTTGCTCTATATAAGGTAATTGCTTTTTACCTACCCATTTAATAAATCCACAACCTTCTCTACAATACAGTCCATTAGTCTCTTCTCCATTACTATCTTCTTTGAAAAATACATTTAAACTTCCACATTTCCTACAAGATTCATATCCAGTATTACTCATATCAATACACTCCTCTTTTATTTATTTTTCATCTATTCTATACACTATAAAATCCTCATAACCATCTATAATATCATCAAAAACCCTATCACAAGCTTTCATAAAATAACTATCACCAGTTTCGGATAGAGATGCTTCTATTAATGCTCTTCCTACGTGTTCAGCAAAGGCAATCTCTTTTCCTTCTTTAACCTTATCGCCACCATAATTCACTGGATTAAGGTTAAATCCATTAACTAAATTTTTTATAGGTATCATTACATTCATCTCTGTATCTGTAACTGTAACAGTTGCACCTAAGTTTTCATATTTCATCATTATAAAACACCTCTAAATATATTTTTTAATAAAGTCAAAGACTTCTTGGATAGTTTCCATTTTTTCATTTGATGGCTGTGTCTTTCTAATAAGCAAAAGTTGAATTTCGTCAAGTAGTTGTTTGTCCATCTTACTATCTTTCTCTTGTTGTAATTTAAACAAGTTTGTTGTGAAATCACTTAACTTCTTACTATTAGCCAACCTTTTTTCTCTTTCAATATCATTCATCATTTCCATTTTAAAACACACTCCTTTATATTTTATAATATTATCATAAAATTATTTGTTTATTTTATCAATAAATTCACGACCAATGTTTGTGATTTTATCTGCCCAATTACTTAACTCACAATATAATATGTTTATCTCTGATATAGAAACTCCATTATAAAATAAACCACCTTCTGTTACATATTCTTCTCCAATCAATCTAAATGTTTCTTGAAGGGATTCACCCCAATCTGTAAAATATCTATAGTCACCTTTTATCATATATCCAGTAAGGTTGTTATACCCTATTGCAACATCACTTCTACCCCATGAAGATTCTAGTGCTACTATTGAAGCTAAGAATATTGCATTAACTTGAAACTCTTGCTCATACCAATAAAAAGCATCTGTTAAAGTTACTAATGCAGTTCCATCAAGCATTTTATATATTTGACCTCTACTTAGATTACTCAACTCTTTAACATTATATGGATTAAAGTGTGGAGTTCTGGTCATATCATTTAATCTCTGTTGCTCCAATTCTCTTTGTTTTCTCTCTTCTTCATCTCTCTTTTGCTTTGTTTCTCTTCCTAATTTTTCTATTTGTTTTAAATCATAATCTTTTTCAAACTTAACATTTTCAGTTGACTGCTCTGCTTGAAATAAATTATTTGCTTTTACCTCCAAGCTTTGAAATGTTGTAAAACTTAATGCCAAACTTAGAGCAAAGCAAGTAATTTTATTTTTCTGCATATATACATCTCCTTTCTATCTTTGATTTGTTTAACAATCGAATATCTCTATTTGTAGGTCGTATAAATCCCACAACCACTCTAATTTATCTTGCCTTGGGAATGATATGTCTATAACAATTCCATCTTGCACTGTTATAAAAATAATTGAAGAAATTTCATCAAAATATCCTATCATTATTTTATTACCTTCTCTTTCGACTTCCAAAGCTTCAATACCTTGTTTTTTTAGTGTTTCTAAGATTTCTGATATGTTCATATATATTAAAACCTCCTTTCAACGGTCTCCTATTAAAATTAATCCCATATTGTCCTTATCAACTACAGCATATAATTTTACATAATCCGCATCACCAAATTCGTCTAATTGTGCATACTCATTATATTTTATATAATACTCATATGCCTTATCAAAATCTTCAAAAGAATATCTAGTTTCATCAAAGCATAGATGGCTAACTCCATCATAAAAAGCTACTATAAACTCTTTCGCAGTGAATTCTCTTTCCATACATTCACCTCTTTCTTTGATTATTTTCAAATCTATGATTTTATTTAGTATTATGTTTGAATTGCGAATTATACCGCTTAATTATTGAATTATTTTAAAACTGCTTTTAGCCACATAATTTCTATCTTTAACATCATCTATTACACAATACATATCTTCTAATTCTTCAATAACCATATATTCTTTACCAAGTGTAAAATCTCCATATGGTTCTGTGATATTATCATCAATACATTTAACTTTCATTAATACACCTCACTATTTCGCATTAATTTCAAATTATATATTTTCCTCTAATCTTCTATCCCTTAATTCAGCTAACCACATATAAGTAAATAACTCTATACTGTTTTGTTCCATAGTTCCATCTTCAATTTTTGAGTATAATCTATCTATTTCTTTATTTAGTTTATCTTCTTCACTTTCACAAATAATTTCAAAATGTTCTGCTAAATGCTCTCTGGTTGTTTCAATCCATCCACATTCTTCATTTTCAAGTCTTACCTCTCCACCTATAAGTCTATAATCTTCATCTTCTGGAATATTCCACATAGTACCCTTTTCAATGTTCATATACTCATTTTCGATTGTAAATCCATCCCCATCACAAACTTCTATTAAAAATCCTTTTATACATTTATACATTTTATTTTCTCCTCTCTGTAAATTATATATTTCATAAAATACCTCTTTTGTATAATATTTGTTTGATTATTTTATAATAAGTGTTCACTATTCCAACCACATTCAGAACATTCATAAACTATTCCATCTGGATTGTTGTAATCATCTTCTTCATTATATATGTTTTGTGAATCCAATCCTTCATTAAAACAGCTTGGACAAACATTATCTCTTATTGCCATTTCTTCAATACCTTCTACATTGAATTGTTTAGATATGTTTTCATATAATTCATTATTGTTCATAAATGAAACATTTATTATGTACCTAAACATATCTAAAAGATACTCAAAATCCTCTTCTGTAAGATTTGTTTTTTTCATTCTATATCCTCCCTTCATCTTGATATAAGTATAGCCTAAAAGCTAATTATTGTCAATACTTTTAGGCTATTATTTATTTGATTAATTTGTCAATACATTTATAAACATCATCAATCCATTCATCGCTATTACTATCTATATTATAATCAAATCTTGGGTCATTAAACATCTCTGCGATAACCTTATATAATTCTGGCTGTTGCCATCTCAATATATATTCCATCATTATTCTGTTTACAAGGATACTAGGTCTTAACATATGCCAATTATTTGTTTTGAGTATGTCGTATCTTTCAATCAATATCTCTTTAATCATATTTTTATGATAAAGAACAACAGCACCAGAGAAGACATGACACTCACCATCTTTAAATTCTAAGAAGTTTAAATTTCTAGCCTTTGCAAAGTCTTTAATAACATCTACTGTATATCCTTCATTGTGTAAGGTTTTAATTGGCAGATAACCTATAGCCTTTGTTATGCCAACGTTTGATAAATCCTCAATAACTCTTTTCATCCTTACCCCTCCTATTTAAAACACCAAATAAAATGTTCATTTTATCTGTTATTTCGTGTATAAATGATGTATAAACTGATTATTTATACATCATTTGATACCCTTTCCGTATAATTATAATATTTCTATAAATCTTCTAGCCCCAAACATTGTGTTATCATTTATACATATACCAGTTGATTTTTCGAATACCCAAACTGTATCTTCTGAATCTTCGTCAGAACATAAATAAATATTTATCTCATCTTCCTCTACTATATACATTAATTCTTTTGAAGTAATTCCACCTACCTCAAAATACATCTCTAAATTTTTCATAATACTCTCTCTCCTTTTAATGTTTTATTCATTTCCTCATACTCTTCTTGAATTAAATCTATCATTGAAGTATTTCTTTGTAATTCAGCACTTTTTTTAATTACTTGATTAACTGTACTTGGTAATGAAATATGGAAAACTTTCTTTCTCGCCCTTGTAACTCCAACATATAAAATATTCTTGTTTGAAGTCCATGTGTGACTTTTTGGAGTGACAAGGATAACATTATCTATACTTGACCCTTGACTTTTGTGAGTTGATATTGAATAAGCAAGTAGTAATTCTCCTAAATCACCCTTTTCATATACAATAGTATCTCTATCAAATTTAACATAAACAGTACCCCATCTAATCTCTACAATCTTTCCAATTTCTCCATTAGTTATTGTTACTTCATCACCTTCATCATTTAAAGCAGAATAGTTATTAACCACTTGCATAACCATATCGCCTTTTCTGAATACTGTTTCTCCATATTTAACAAAAGGCTTATCATCTTTTTCTGGATTAAAGTTTTTTTGTAAATCTCCATTTAAATCTATAGTTCCATTGTCACCTATGTTTTTCCCACTTAAAACCATTATCTCACTTGGGTCTACACCTTGATTTAATAATCTTCTATAAATATTAACTACATATTGTTTTATATATTGGTCTTCGGAAGGTATGAACATATAGTCTTTATTAGTTCCAAATATTTGAACATCTTTTGAATATTCATCCAAATATTTTTCACCTAATCTAATTTTTGTAGCTACTTGTAAAAGTCCACCTTCTCCATATCTAAATATTTTATTCAATCTTGTAGTAGGAATTATCCCACTATTTATAAAGTCATAAGCACAGTTCCCAGCCCCAACGGAAGGGAGTTGAGCATCGTCTTGAACAAATAGCAATCTAGTTTTTGATACATCTATTGCTTCAAGTAAGTGTTTCATTAACCATATATCTGTCATACCATTTTCATCAACTATAACTACGTCCACTGGGATTTTATTGTCTTCATTATAACCCCAACCTTCTCTTGGATTAAAGCCTAGTTTTCTATGGATAGTACCCGCATCTCTTTTTGTAAAGTTCTTTAAAACTATTGAAGATTTTCCAGTCGGTGTCATTAGTGCATAAGATAGATGTAAATCATCACATAATGTTATGATTGATTTAACACTGGCTGATTTTCCCGAACCCGCCGACCCAACTAAAAGATTTATGTTATTCTTGCAAAACTCTGATAAGATTTTCTTTTGGTCATCTCCTAATTCAAATCCACCAATTCTATAATATTTTGAAACATCTGTAAACAATGGTGACTTTACATTAAGTATTTGCAATAGTTTTTTAGCAATATATTTCTCTGTATTATAAGTTTTCTTAAATGAAATTTGTTTCTTAGCCTTGTTAATATGAATCTCTGGACTTTGTAAAGCTTCTAATAAGAAATCAACGCTTTCTGGAATTAATTCGTTACATCTTCTTATAATATTATCTAAGCTAATCCAAGTATTTCCATTACCTTCATTTTCAGTTAATACAAACTTTACACAAGCCTTTGCTCTTTGTAATGACCTCCTCATTTTTTGATTATCTTCTACGTTCAATATCATACTGTCAGCTTTTTTAAATCCTACACCCCCAATTGAACACAATGTTGAATAAGGGTCTTTTCTCATTTGTTCTCTCATTGTTTCTATAGATGTAAAAGTATCATACATCTTTTGTGCCATATTAACAGTTATGTCGTATTTTGAAAATTCGCTTATAAAGTCTATTAATACAAAATTCTCCATAACTTTTGTCTTTATCTTTTCAAATTTTGCTTCTTTAACACCTTTTACATTAGATAAATCTATATCTTTTACTAGGTCATCTATAATCATTTGAACAATGTTTGGATAAACACTAAGTAATGATTCAGCATCTCTTTGAGATATTATTTCCATTAAAAACTTCTTGTTTTGTTCTAGGTCAGTAGGTTTGTCTCTATGAAACTTAACTATTTCATAACCATACTTATTCTTTCTTCCTTCAATCTCATACTCTTGTCCAAGTGTAAGTTCGCACACCTTACCACTTATAGACACATTTCCATATTTGTTGTATTCTAAATCATCTCTCTGTTCAGTTGGAGTACAAGCATATATTCTGAAATTATCAGAATATACACCTATACATTTATCTATTATAACTCTAAAAATTATTTCTTCTGTCATGTAATACCTCCCCCATGTTTATTTGATTATTTTATTATATCACCTTTAATGCTTTTAACTTATTTGACTTTCCAAACTCATAATGTTCGCAACGGAAGAATCCATTTCCACGATATCCTTCTAGGAATAGTTTGTCACACCTCTTTAAATCAGATGCTACAGTATTATATAGAAGTTGTCCTAATTTGACAATTATACATCCACTATTAGTCATTACGATTATTTCATTATGCTTCTTATTCTTCCCTATCAGAACACCAGCTATATAGTATAATTCTTTCTTACTATAGTAGCCTACTTCATCCATATCTAAATCTGGAATTTCATTAAATTCATTTATATCATAATCTTCTTTTGCAGTTTTTAACCATGAATCAGAGAAATAAAAACTTGTACTCTCAAACTCTAAATCACTAGCATTTCTTCCATTCTTATATTCTGTAAATTCTTTCATCAATCTAAATTTGTTTATTTGTTTTGCGAATTTTTCTCCATTTGATTTGATAGCATCTTTTAATTTTGTTAAGTGTTTATCATATTCTTTTTCATATTTCTTTTTATCTATCTTTAAAGATTTTTCAGTAATCTCATAACATTCTGTTGAGTAGTTGTTTTTAACTTGTACAACCAAACCATCATCTTTTATTAGATTTAAATTCATCTTTTTTGTCAATAGTGTTTTGTGCAAGTCGTATATTCTCTTTTCTTTAGTAAACTCTTTAACATCTAATAATTTATTGACAAAGATTTCTTCACAATTAACAGTTGTTGCTTTCTTTATCATCTTGACTACTCTGAATAAAACTTCTGCTATTAACCTATCTCTCGCAACCAACTCTCCATTTTCCTTCATTGGAATATTATCAAAGCAACCACCATTTACCAAGCTTAATAAACATGACTTATCTAATTTTACATAACCTTCTTCTTTGCTATCAGAAGCGTTCTTTTCTATAAAATCTTCAAAACTTGTGTATGGTCTATTTTTAACAATTTGTGCAACACTAGGTTTTCCAACATTACTCAAACTTCCTATTCCATACAGAATAGCATTGTCTTGTAAAGAGAAATCTAATTTAGATTTGTTAATATCTGGCGGAAGAATCTTTAAATCTAAGTCTTGACATTGTGTTAAATACTGAGAAACTTTAGTATTATCACCAGTGTGAGAAAGTAAACTTGACATATATTCTAATGGATGATGTGTTAATAAATAAGCTGTAAAATATGTTTTCTTTCCATAGCTAAATCCATGTGACTTGTTAAATCCATAGTTTGAGAAAGCTGTCATTTCTTCAAAGATTTCGATTGCAACTTCTTCACTAATCCCATTATGAATACACCCTTTGATATTCAGTTTTTCATTGCCATAAACAAAATTATCTCTTTGTTCTAAAACATATTTTTCTATCTTTTTACACATTCCTCTACGAACAACATCCCCTTGTGCATAACTGAATCCAGCTAAGTCTCCAAGTATTTGTTGCACATTTTCTTGATAAACCATACAACCATAAGTTGCTTTGAGTGCATTTTCTTGCAATGGAGTTAAATATGTTATTTTTGAAGGGTCTTCTTTCCAATCAAGATAATTGTCAATAAATTGCATTGCCCCTGGTCTATAAAGTGAAATTCCAGCACAGATATCTTCCAGATTTTGAGGTTTAAGCTTCATAAAGAACTTTGTCATATTATTTCCCTCTAACTGAAAAACACCTCTTAATTTACCTTTTGCCAAAAATTCATAAGTTGCTTTGTCGTTCAGTGGAATATCCTTAATATCATAATAAGTCTTCCCTAGCTTTATCATAGTATCTTCTATAATATCTAGTGTATTAAGTCCTAGCAAGTCCATTTTAACCATTCCAAGTTCTTCACATATTGTTTTATCAACTTGTAGTAATTGTTCTCCTTCTTCACCTCTTAAAGTTCCACAGAAGTTTGAAATCTTCTTAGAACTAATAACTGAACCACAAGCGTTAGTTGATAAATTTCTTGGTCTTCCTTCAAATTTACTAGCTAAATCTATAACATCTTGATGTTGAAGTATTAATTCTGAAAGTTTTTCATTTCCACTATTTGCTTGAATTGATTCTAACACAGTGTCTAAAGTCATAAACTCTGCTAAAGCATCCATATCCTTTGTTTTTTTGTTTAAACAACGACCAGCATCCTTAATGGCTACTTTAGGAGTTATAAATGAGAAGTTTATAATCTGTGCAACATATTCTTCTCCATAAACTTCTTTTAAGTGTTCGAATACTAATCCTCTACCTCTTGAAGAGAAATCTGAATCTATATCTGGATTTGTAACTCTCTCCTTATTAAGATATCTTGAAAATAACAATCCATTTGCAACTGGTTCTATATTTGTAATATTTAACAGATAATTGATTAAACTACCAGCCCCACTCCCCCTTCCAAATCCAGTAGGGATACCATTATCTTTAGCCCAATTCATATACTCTTGAACAATTAAGTGATATCCTATAAAACCCATATCCTTCATTGTATCAAATTCTTCTTTAAGCCTTGCTAAGTAATCTGTTAATGGATGTGGTTTATAGTATTCATCATAATATATTCCATCTTTAACATTGTTTAATATCTTTTCTTTCCAACCCTTCATGATTAAGAATTGAAAGTATTCTTCCTCACTCTTAAATGCTTTTGGAATTTTTGCTTTTGGTAACTCTGGCTTTCCAAACTCAACTTTTGCAGTAGACATATTTGCGAATTTTATAGAGTTATTTAAACCTATTGTTACTTCATCTTCTGTAAAACCATTTTTTAGCATCACGTTATATATTTCATCTGTCTCATGTATATAACAACCATCATAAACTTCCCCAGTATTCTCTATATCAGCATTATCTCTATTTATATTGATAAAATAAGAATGTGCTTCTCTCATACTTGGGTCGGTATAATGAACGTCAGAAGTTATCATATATGGAGTATCTGTCATTTTAGCCAAATCAATGATTTTTCTATTATATTCTGATTGATGTTCATCATCATGACATTGTATTTCTAAAAAAAATCCATCTCCAAAAACTTCTTTATAGTCATTTATGTATCCAATACATTTAATAACATCTTTTGTTCTTGATAACTTAGAAGCTAAACAAGCTGTTGAGCATATCAAGTCTTTCCCATAAGGTTTTATCTGCTCTAAATCTATTCTAGGTTTATAATACTTGCCATCTTCTGATTTTGATATAAGTTCATTTATTGCTTTTAATCCATCTTGATTTTTTGCCACTAATATTAAATGATAATATTTGTTTTGTGGGTCTTTTACTGTATGGTCTAAAGCTTCATAAAACTCAACTCCATACTTTATCTGAACATCTGGGTAATCTTTTTGTAATTTTGCAAAGTAAAACCAGCTAAACTGGTTTCCGTGTTCGGTTACACATAATGATGGTACTCCAACTTCTCTGCATCTATCTAATATTTCTTTAGGAGTGCCATGACCATCTAATATGCTATAACAACTATGTAAGTGATTCTCCGAATGTTTCGTTGCTCTTGGCAACGTTGGTTTAACCATCAATATCTACCTCCTTATTTTCATAGTATTTCCATTGCAATTTTTCACCAGTTAAAGGGTTTGTACCACAAAAATTTCTTCTTTTCTCACAACATTCTTTTATATGATTGCTACAATTATAAAACCTACTGGCTTCTGCATATGATTTAAATATTTTATCGGTCGTTTTACATATAACCTTCTTGCTTTTTGATTTGTGTTTTTTAATAGTGTTGTTTTCATAATCTGATAAATAAGCCCATCGTAAGCCTTCATTTGTTGATTCAGATTTACCACAAGTAGAATTTAACCCCTTACAACATTTTACTATACCACTATTATCACAATTGTTCTTGTCAGAAGCTTCTTTCACAGTGTCATAAACAATTCCAGTAGTTAAACAAATTACTTTTTTTGCAGAATGGTTTTTTGAACCTAATTGTCTTTCGCTAAGAAGTCTTCTTTTATGAGCAGATAAATTTTCTCTGCTAGAAGATATTCTTAACTTTTCTCTAGTTTCTTTTGAAATAACTCTCCCTTTTCTAGCCATGCTTAATTTTTCTCTAGTCTCTTCTGAAAAAATTCTTCCAATTGCTAATTTTCGCATAATTTCTTTTGATTCGTCTGAATGTCTGTAACCAACACTTCCATCTCCACCCCATGTTTGGTTTGTCAAATTACCAACTGGTGATTTTGTTCTATATCCATTTATAGCTATGCTATAACCTAAGTTAAAAACATAATCATCTATTAAATCTCTTTCCAATTCATGTGCTTCAACCTCTGTTAAATTTTCTTTGATTATGCTTACAATATAACCATGTTTATCTGCAATTCTATCATGATACTGATTCCTTCCTATTGTATATGCTCTATCATTGCATCCTTTTCCAATATAAAATGTAGTCATATCATCTAATCTTACGTGTTCATAAACATAAAAATTATTATTCACAAAGAATATCTCCCTCCCTTTTGTTTCATATGTGACCATTATATACTAAAAAGATGGTTTTGTAAATACTTTTGTTTGAGTATTTTGTTGCAAAACCATCTTGAATATCTTAATTAGCTAAACATACTATCAAAGTCAAATGAAGGTGCTTGTTGTTGGTTTAGGTTATCAGCTATTTCTTCTTCTGCCTTTTTCTTTTGGTACGCTTCTTTATTATCTTCTTTAAACTTTAGCAAATGTGGACAATTCGAACGTCCACATAACACGTTACAGAAATAACTTTCCTTTTCTATGTCACAAGGTTTAAAGTTCTTTTCGTCCTTTTTTCTACTTTCTATTTCAAAAACTGTATCTTTAATCCATTGCACCATTTCTTCCATAATCTCATCATTGAAGCCATATTCTAAGAAACAATCTTCTATCCAGTATTTAGAACTAATTTCTTCTGGAAGATACTCCATTGAATTTTGTGCTACACATTTTCCTACTAAAAGTTCTGCATCCATAGTATCCATTCCAGATTTTATTAAGTCTTTAACTAAAGGTTTTGTAAAGTATTTAACTGAATCTTTTCTCTCTACTAATGCTGACCTTTTAACACTACCATCTTTCTTATGAGTGCAACAATACACGTATTTTAGCATAGTCCAACCCAATTTAGATACTTCATAAGATAAGCTTTGTTCAAGACCAAGCTTATACATTAACAACTGTCTACCAGCCTTGGGAAGTTTTTCTTTGTTGAATTTTGAAGATGTTTTCCAGTCATTAACTATCAATGTTCTAACTTCCTTACCATCTATTTCTTCCTTGCAAGGAATAATTGAATCTATGTACATCTGAATCCAAATGTAATCCCAGTCATCTTCTGGATTTTCAACTCTTGGTATTTGGAGTAGTACAAAATGCTCTGTCATCATTTTAGTATCTAATTTATTATAATTCTTAAAGAAGTGTTCCATATTCTTTAAGTAATTAACTTTTGTTGTTGGTGGGTTTTCTGGAAATTTAATTCCTTTGTCACTTGCATCTAATATACACTTATGGAATTCTTCCGATGTTTTTTCCATTGGTTTATCTTCATTGTACAATGCTTCTAACCCATCATGAATTACTGTTCCAATTAAATTATATATATTATCTGCTGACCTTTCCTTTAGGACATATCCTCTATAATAACCATATTGACATTGATGAAAAGTATCTAATTTACTATATGAATAAACTGGAATACCTCTCATAAATAATTCTTTTAATTTTGGATGTTGTTCTCTAGTTCCCATGTTCTTCTCCCCCTTTAATCTTCTATAACCCAAACAATATTGTTTGTACATTGTTCCCAAACCTCAAAACCATTATCGCTTGGTGATTCTTTTTCTTTTAATATACCTTCTGTGCTTATATATCCAACCCTTCTTCTTAACATACTACTGCTTGATTTAAATCTTAAACATTGTTCTTCTTTAAATTCATCACTTACATCATGGTCAAAGGCTAGTACAATATCTACTCCTAATGACATTAATAACCTTCTTTGAATATCTGATACGTCATGTGAACCTATTGCAGTAGTACATCTGACACCATAACTAGCATTTTGTAATGGAAATTTCTCACTTTCTCCAACATAAACTACTCCACTTTCTTGTATGTGATGATAATTTTCATAAAATCCATACAAGAAATTACTCTTAGGAAAGTTTAATCCTTTTAATGGTAGCCATTTGCTTATATTATGTTCATTACAGTATTCAGCACTTGCCATATACCTACCCATAATTCCTATAATTCTCCCAATAGAATCTCTCCACGGTAAAACAGCTCTATTGGTTTCTATGTCAAACATTACATTGAAAATTGTTTGAATATCGTAAGCTATCCCATCTCTAGCAAACATTGTATTTCCTTTATTGAGAAAAGAATTTAGTAGTGCTTCATCATAATAATCATAATCAACATCATACTCTTTTTGCACTTTAGAATAGAATCCTCCAAAAGCTTTTCTAGTCTTTTTCTTAGAAACGTATTTATCAGATAAGTTGTATTCTATTCCTAGTGCTTTACAACAAATAGCTATTGATTGAACTAATTCAACCCCTTTGAGTGACATAATTATTGTAAATATATCACCCTTTACTGGAACTGCATCATATATCTTAGCTGATAAACTTTCATTCAATTTTACACAAACTCTTGTTGCATTTGGGTCTTTTTCATCCTTGGCACATCTATACTCTTTCATATTTCCACTTATTCTATCACAACCAATGCTTTCTAGGATTAGTCTTACATTGTTATCATCTTCTAATATCTTCTCTTTCAAATCAAGGATATCTATCATAAAATCACCCTATTCTAGTCTTGTATAAGTTCATAACATTCTTCTATAATTTTTATATAATCTTCTATGTATTCTTTATCTAAGATTCTTGTGTTGATATATCCACATTCTTTAAGTGGAAATTGACAATCTCCACAACTTGTTTTCATACAATAAGATTGTAATTTCTCTATTTTATAGTCTATATTGCATATTTCTCTTATCTCTATCATGATTTAATCACCCCTTCTTCTAATAACCATCTTGTCTAACTTGGCAATATCCTATTTCATACCAAGTGTTAAAATCCAAGTTTACTTGAAATATTGTTTGAAAGTCTGATTTGCCATATCTGTTTTTATCCCAAAACATTATAATATATCTATTATCTGGATTTAATGTTAAGTTTTCCTTTGCACCAGTATCTTTATTAAACTTATATGGATGTATGTAATTTTTGCTATTTGGGTCTAATTCATCTTGCCAAACACTTCTCATCATTAATATTTGACCACAAACTTCTTTTATAGCTTTTGCTTTTGCAAGTGCATTTATATTAAGATATCTTTGGTTTACTGATGACCCAGCCAACTGAGCAGATGCAATAAATCTTACATTCAATCCTCCCATATCTTTAGGCTTTATAAATTTAAACATTTCTTTTGATTCTTCTGTAAATATAGCATGAGAATTTGATTCACTTTCATCACTTGGTTTCCATGTATCTAGGATAAAAGTTGTTTCTTCGTCTATTCGCATCATCTTCTTAACTATTTTCTTAACAGTTCTAACTGAATAATCTTCCAATGGATATAATATAAGATTTTCTTCGTACTTTTCTAACCATTCACTAGCCTTTTCTAAATCTCTTAATTCTTCATCTGAAAATCCACCAATGGTAAATTTATTTCTCTGAACCCAAGCGTGTTCTTTTCCTATATATCCAGAATTTACAATACTCGGTAATAGCATTGACCTCCAAGCATCACCACTTTGTTCATTGATAAGTAATACAACCTTATGTCCTTGCTCGATGATGGGGAGTATATACATCGGTATAATACTGGAAGTTTTCCCCACTCCAGAATGAGCGGTATGAAGCAATATATTTCCTCTATGTATTCCAGCCAGTCGATAATTCATGATTGGGAATTTAATATCTAATCCCTTATCCAATCCTTCATTAGCTTTCTTTAAAAACTCTTTGTTGCCTTGTGTTAAGTCTATAGGTTTTAATCCATCATTAACTTGTAAAAAGGTATTATTAACCATGTAATCATACCAATCATATACTTCGTTAGAAGTCATTTCCTTAAACTTCTTAAAGTTGTCTAATACATTGAATCCTTTAAAGTGAAGTTTATTCATTATATTAAACTTCTGTAAATTATCAGCATAGGCTTCAAAGTTTTCCTCATTAAGCTTCTTTAAGTCTCTTATAGTAGAGTAGCCCCCATAATCCTCAAACACTTCTGATAGCGTTTCCTTGTCAGCTAAATATGTCTTTATACTGATTTCATCTATTTCCTTAATTCCTTGTTTTGTTATTTCTTGACCCATTCTATAGAGTATTCTACCTTCCATAGTTATGAAAGATTTCTCTTGTATTGTATCTTTATTATCATGAAATAACTCATTATTTGCATATAAACAGCCTAACACATTTCCTTCTATAACTGCTCTATTCTCCAATAATTCCAAAGGTAGTAGTTCAGCTAAATTATCTAGTATAACTATTCCTCTTTCATTTAAAAACTCTTTCTTATATTGTTTATAAGCTTCATCATATTGTGCTTTTAATTCTAAAAAATCTGCCATATGTCCATCCCCTTTATGCTAAATTTTACATATCATCATCATCAAGAAATCTTGCGATTCCCCCTCTATCCTTCTTAACTGATTTAACCACTTTTATTTGATTATTTTGAATTTGCTCTGCTATTTTAGCTTCTTCTTTAATTATGTCATTTGCTACTGCATTGTTCTTCATTCTTTCTCTTGCTTCGTATCTCTCATAACTATCATTAATATTTGATTCAATAATAGCCATTAGGTAATTAATCTTTTGTGCTTCTTTTTGAAATGTTTTATTGCTCATACTCCATCTAATAGAATCAGAACAAGCTAACATTGTATCAAAAATTATTTCATACTTATACCCTTCTTTAGATTGACAAACTCTTCCTACACCTCTCTTCATGACCGTACCATTTCTAAGGTCTTGTATTCTAGTGACCAATCCTTTAGGAAGTTTTTGTTCAGAAGTATAACCTAAAAAGTCCATCAATTGCTGATAAACTTCATCGAACCAATGCAATTCATTTGCTTTGAACTCCATTAACTCTTCATATTCTTTAACGCATTTATTATGAAGATTAACTCTTTTAGATTTTCCATTAGCAGTTTTTTCTATCTTCACAAACTTATCTTCTGGTTCTATAATATCATTACAATATTTACACTTTGGTTTAATTGGCATAAACACTCCCTCCTTTTCTTATACCTATATTACAATTTTCTTAAATATAAAAAAGCTTTAATATGGGTATAAGGGGTATAAAACCCCTTAATTCATATTCAACTACTTTACAAGTTCATACATTTCCTTTACATATTCAATATCTTCCTCTCCTAATGAACTTAGATTTGGCTTTCCAGACCTTTGCATTATTTCTCCCAATGCAACCTTTGCTCCATCACCTAACTTACCACCATTAGCCTTTATTGCTTCAACCATTTGTGCTACTGTTAGAATTTCTTTCTTTCTTGATTCTTCTGCTCTTATTTGTGCTTCAATCTCTTGCTGTCTAGCCATTTCTTTCATTTCTTCATCTGTTTTTTGTTTCAGCATAGAAGATTTAACACCTTGTTCAAATGCTTTTAAGTAGTTTTCAACACTATACTCTAACATCTCTGGAAGTTCGTTAAATCTACCACCACTTGCTGTTTCACCATTGCTTCTGAATACCATATTAACCTTAGATGTTGAGGTTCTCTTTTTAACTTCTTCGATAGAAGTATCAACCATTCTTTCCACAACTAAATATGTCATCATATCTGCTCTCTTGGTAAATACTTTTTCATATTCTTCTTGTAGATTAGATGATAATTGCATATATTCACTTCCATCTGCTCCTAGAGAAACACCCACATTTTTCTTTTTTAACTTAGTATGTCCAATTAGGAATATTCCTAAATTAGCACTTTCTAATTTATTTAAAGAATCATTTATAAGTGCAAGACAATAATCTCTACCCCTTTGAAATCCTCCGAAAGCTTCATTAAGAGTTTTAACTATCTTACCATCCTTTTTCTTAGAATCTTTTAATGTTTTATTCATAGCCATAGCAACCATTTCATCTATCGTATCTATTGCTATAAATTTGTAAGGAATAGAATCTCTTTCTTCAACAATTTCTTCTAATAAGTCTTCCCAATCTTCCCAATCCTCAATATCAACAGCATACAAACCATCTAATGCTTTATAACCTCTTTCAAAAGCTATAAGCAATCCTTTTTCCATATCACCTTTATAGTGTTCATTAACCAAATCTCTAAACATTGTAGTCTTACCAGTTTTCGGCTCTCCTAATATAAGATGGTTATATGCTTCTAATCTCACTTGAACTTGATTCGCTTTTATTTTACTTAATTTTCCCATTATAATACCTCACTTTAAATTTATTTTGTTTGTTTATTTTGTAAGTGAGGGATTATATAATTATTATACATAACCCCTCTTAGTTAAGGATTATGCAAACATATTATCGAATTGTTTTGCTATGTCTTCTACCTTTTCATCCTCTGCTTCTTTATCTGCTTCATTCTTCTCTTTGATTTCATTTAGTTTATCATCAATTGAAGGTGGAACTAATTCAGTTTCTTCAATTTCTGTTTCTATTCTTGATTCTTCACCTAAAGGCATTACTAATCTGATTTCTTTGATTTTATCTCCTACAGAGTTTCCTCTAGCTTGTTTTATAGCTTCTTCTTCTGTTATAAACTCAAGCTTAACTCTCTTTTGTAGGTCTTTTGATAAGTCTTTTAAAGTAATTTCTTTTTCATCGTTTCCTTCGAATAGGCTAACTCTCCATTGAGTTTGGTAAACTTTATCCTTCTTAGCTTCTGTAAACACTTCTGTTAAGTATTCTGCTTTAGCTACGTGTGCTTCATTGTTCTCATCTATCTTAGATAGGTCAAGTATGAAGTTTTCTTGAACTGGAACAACAACACCTTCATTATTCTTAAATGTCTTATGTCCATTTATATAGTATTTCTTAGTCTTCTTAAAGTCTGACTTATCAAAACTATCCTTTGTGAATAAGAAATTGGCTACTCCAAAAGCACCATTTACTTCATCTGCTCTTGCCATTCTTATTTGTTGAATTCTTCTATTAACGTTAGTTACAAGTTGTCCATGTTTGTTTACGTATTGATTTATTTCATCTTTAACGTAAACATAAACTCTATCATCATGTTTTAGATGTTTCTTTATGTAATCTATAGCATCACCAACATATATAAATTCTTTTTGGTCGTAAACTATGTTTCCATCTGTATCTTTTTCAATTTGTTGAACTATGTTTCCTTCATTATCATTTGTATTTATTTTCTTAGGCTCTATTGCAACTCTAATTCTCTTAGAATAATCAACTTTATTAATATTTTCTTCTAAGAATCTATCAGCGAATGGAATGTTGTCAGCTACATATTTCTTAGTTCCATCTTCTTGCTCTTCCATATTTCCATGATAAACAAAGTTTTCCTTCTTCTTAGCTTTTCCACTTGCATCTTTTCCAGTCTCATTCTTAGTTTTTTCTACTATTTCATCTGACCAGAACCCAACTTCTTGATTAACGAATATTTTATTTTGGTCAGTAACTTTAATACCAAAGCTTATATTCTTTCTCATCCATCCATTTTTTCCTACTGCTGATGTTTTGCAATACTTATCTGCATCCCTTGGTATAATTACATTTCCTACTAAACTAAATGATTGATTTAAAATTTTTAATGCCATAAACAATTCCCATCCTTTTCTTTCTGTATTTTTTATTTAAGTATTTTGTTTGAAATCATTATTCTGATTTCTTAGTAGACTTCTTTTCCTTTTTAGAAGCTTCATCTTTCAATTGACTAACTTCTTTTTCTAATTGCCCAACCTTTTGTTGAAGTGCATCAAGTCCATTTTTCATTAATTCTTCAACAATTTTTTGAACTTCTTTCATATCAACATCTTGTGTTGGAAAGTCATGTGTATGAAGTCCATTATTCTCAAATCTTTCTGTTGTTGTTCTTCCTATCCCCATATTCTCACCTCCTAACTGCTTGAACTACTTTATTATAGGCTTGAATATTTGTCAATACTTTTGTTTGATTATTTTTTTGATTTAATTTTGATTATGGCATTGATTCAAATATTAATTACTTCTTCTTTTGCTCATTTTTTCTTTTGTAATTATACTTTATATCTTTTATTTTCATATAAGACATTAGTATCATAAGCATAAATACTATGGATAATAAAATATAGTGGTCTAGCATTTTATCACCTCTTTTACATTAGAACTTTTAATATAATAACTCCATCTAATAACTCCATCTAATAGAAGTTTGTTTTGGGTAAGCATCAACTCTATATCCCATTTTCATAAGTTTTATTCTAACATAATCAGAAATTGTAAATTCAAGAACCACCTTACCAACTCCAACATTATCAGAAATAGCATTTTCTACTTTGATAAGTTCTTCATCATATTTATCCTTATTTAGTTCATACATCTTATCTCTGGCTTCATCTGCTTTCATTAACATTTTATCACCTCCTTTACGTTAATCACACCTTACAAACTTCGAATTGACAACATGAGATAAATAAAACTCTTCTTCTATATCACAATCGACTTCATCTGCCAATGAAAAACAGTTGTGTTTATTTACTAATATTGGAAAGTTATCTTTAACTATCCAAATTCTATCACTTCCAACCTCTTTAAATCTTTGTTCAACAAACTCTCTTCTCAGTATTTCTTGCAAAGTATATTCTTCTTTACTATATAAGAATTTGTTGTACTCTTCTTTTCCCTTTTTGTCGATATGTTCTTGAATAAAACTTTTCATATCTTCTAATATAGCTACTGGAAGTGTGTCTAAATCATCGTTACAATATACTTTATAAACTACATCTTTAGTCCAAGGTACTCCATCTTTGTTAGTCAGTTTATTCAAACAAATCACACCCTCCAACAGCTTTCCCAACAGCTTGTTTTATAGTATTTTGTTTTTCACAATGATAGTTATTCCCATTTTCTGTTTTACAATCATCATTGGTTCTTAAATCAAGTGTTCCATTAAACTCTTCAAATCCATGTATATCAACACATCTTTGCAACATAGTTACAAGTTCTTCCCCTCTTTTTGGAATATCCCAATAATTCCCACGAGAATCTCCGCTAGAATATCCACTAGAAATACATATTAAAGACTTCTTGTCATCAAGAACACAAAACATATATATACTTCCATATTTGTTCTTATATAAACGACCTTTTTCAAAAGTAACTATTGTTGTTTTCTTTATTTGTACACTCATTATTATTCCCCCCTTAGCTCTTTAAAGTATGAGTAGCTTTCATCAACTGCCCTGTTAAACATTTTTTTAATTATTTCAACAGTGTCTTGTGCTTCTATATCCGCCATGTCACACAATATCATATCACTAGTTTCGGCTACTGCAAATACTAACGCTTCTAGCACATCTTTTATTGTTATATCATCACCATCAACAAATGTATATAAATCTTTATCTTTTTCTATTATCCTTATGATTTCCTTTTCCATCTCAATTCCTCCTAAAATTTAATTTTTAATATTTTAAAATTCACCTTTTATCTTCTTAGCTATAATTTCTTTAGCAGTTTTTCTCATACTCATTCTAACTCTTCGAAAACTATAGTTTGAACCATTACATTCAAAAAAGTGTTGCCACTCATTAACGTGTTCTCTAGCCATCTTATTTATTTTCTTTTGGAATATATTCACAATCTCACTCCTTATATAGTAATTTATTTCTTATCATCAAATATGATATCTATTATAAATCCTATTGTTATAGAAATCATTCCTAGTATAAAAGCATAATTAAATCCTAAGCTAAGTTCATTATAATAATGTCTTCCAATAACAACTATTGTAAAGATAGATATAAATTTAATTATAAATTTTAATAATTTCATACTCTCACCCCTTAAACACGTTTTTGAACTTCTTCTTTTATTTGATTGGTTTGTTAAACTTTAAAACAATAGTTACACTACCATCTTCATTGTCTTTTTGACTTGATTCAATTAGCTTGTATCCGTTATAACCATCCACTTGAACAGTTTCAGAAGTATTGATATATTTTTGTATTCTCATATTAACATTGTACTCTTCCCTACTGTCACAACTAATCAATCCTATTTGGTAATATCAAAACCAATCCTATTAAGAATTTCTTTAATTTCTTCATCTTGAGAATCCTCCAATCCCAAAACCCATTCTAGTCTTTTAATCTCTAATAAGCACTCTTCTATCTCTTTTTTATACATTGTCTTGCTTTCAAAGTCTGTTGAGAATCTCTTTGTCCAAACTTTTCTAAGATTAATACACTCATACAATCTTTGAATCTCATCTCTAACTTCTTGTTCTGTTTTCATTCTTGGCTCACCAAAACTATGAGGAACATACTCTCCCCTTTTACCAATGAAGTAAAAACGGTTATTTAATACATTCTGACTATCATCTACTTCTATTCCAAAAATAGTTGAAATATGACCTTCTTTCTTGAGTTCTTCAAATGGTATTTTACATCCAAAACGCTGACAATTCTCAAGTGAAATCTTATCCAAATCAAATTCACTAATTCTTATTTTTTCTGGATAGTCTCTATGTTTTAGAATATACTCTTTCAAACATTTTTCCATCTTTTCAAGCATATCATCACCTACTTTACATCTACCTTTTTTAAATACATTTTCCCATCAATTACAACAACCTCTAAATTGCTAACTAAATGACCTTCTACCAATTTAACATCTTGTGTCCTAGCTTCTGAGACATATAAATCTCCAATTTTACAATACAAATCTTCCCACTTCATTATGTTTTACTCCTTTTTAAATTTCCCAAATTCAATATTCATTTCATCGCTTACTTTTCGAATATTAATCCCTTCAATGAATGTTTTACATAAATCTATACTTAGATAGGGATTTTGAATTTTTATAAATACTTCATTAATTTTACCCATCCAAATACCTAATACATGATTTGCAATATCTTCATATCCTTCTAGTGGATATATATCACCTTTTTTATAAACATAACAATCTGATATTTTGTCACCATTTTTCAAAGTGAAATCAACAGCCCACTCTTTTTCCATGTTAATCCTCCTTAAATACACCACAAAACATATCATCTAAATCAAGTCCGTAAAGACCATATCCCTTCAAATTTTTCATACTTGCACTATGACTAATTCTTCTTGCTTTGTCTATTATCTTGTCATCACAATATATATCAAAAACTCTACACATAGTTTCATATACGTGCTTGTTCGGTATATATCTTCCAGACTTTAACAAATATTCATCTGTTCCATTTAGATATTTAGCTAAAATACAACCTACTGCCCCACTTCTACTAACACCAGCATTACAATGAATTATTATGTTTTTCAATCCAATTATGTTTTTATCTATGAAATCTCTAATTTTGACCGCATCATATGTCACCATCAAATTTAAATCAGATTCTTTTTTTGCTCTAAATTCTATATCATCGAACCAAAGTTTTAAAGTATCTTTTATGTTTGGTAAATTGGGAATATTCGTATCATGTCCAGTGTCATTTATAGATATTACGATACAATCTTCTCCATCTAAAACCTTTTTAAGAAAACATTCATCTTGAACCATGTCTTTACTTAGTATTCTTATATTGTATTCCATAAATGACACCTTCCTTTCTATTCCTCTTCTGCTTCATCTTCTACTAAAACGTCATTTATATTTCCATCTTCGACTTCATCTGCAACCTCTTCTTCGTTAAAAGGATTAACATCATCTTCAATATTTTCTACAACTGCTTCTTCCTCTTTTGTTTGAACAAAGAAATCAAGTTCTCCTTCATCAAAGCATCTAAAAGGTATTTCTGGATGGTCTCTTCTTAATTCTCCTTGATTTCCTCTTGCTCTTAAACATCTGTAAGAGTTACTACATCTCCCAGTGTTACTACATAAGTATATAAATTTATCCATTTAATTCTCTCCTTTAAAATCTAATTTTACATTTTTAACTTTTCCTAAATAAGTCCATTTTTCTGATGCTAATTCAAAAAGTGTTTTTAAATAACTTGTAAATTCTTTTTCTTCTTGAAAATCAACAATTCTATATCCATTTGTTAAGCAAACCAAACCATACAATTCTTTTTCTATATTAAGTTCAGTTTTAACATCTGTTCTAGTTAAAATATAATACTCTTTTCTACTACCGCTTTCTCTTATAAAGTAATCTCCAATACTCCACTTTATTTCTTTTGGAATTAATATTTCAAATATTCTATTATTGTTCATTTACTTTTTCCTCTCTTAATCTTATGAATACATTATATTATTGTTTGTTTATTTTGTCAATACTTTTTAGTTTTTATTTTCTATATCCTAAAACTATATTCAATCCCATTTTATTAATAAGTTCTATATCTTCTTCTCTAATAGGTTCATCGAGCATTATCCCAGTTGGTTTAAACCCATACTGTCTATCTAACAATTCATGCAACGTAATTATGTTGTCATATCCACTTTGAAGTTTATGATGTACTACTAAGTGTTTGAATTTATATACAACTGTATAACCATGTTTCTTTGCATAGTTTATCATAAAATATGATTTGCCTATACCTCTATGTATTCCATTAACTTTGATTATTTTGTTTTTTGATATGTGAATATGATAATAGCATCTTATCTTGTGTAGAAGATTTTTAACTCTAAACTTTAATCCCATAAAATCCCCCTAATTAACATTTATACTTGGAATTATACAATCTTCTGGAACATATAAAACCACTTCTTCTTCTTGATATTTTTCTTTCACATCATTCTTATTATAAATCCAATTTTTAGCTGTTGTTATTTCCTTTGTTTTTGTAATTTCTATACAAGGCTCTTCATTTATCACTAGTATTCTGTATTTTGTTGTTTTATTCCTTTTCAATTCTCCATCTTCTAGTATGTTATAATATAAATACTCTTTACTGTCAATAGTTCCAGTTCCTAATCTAAAACTACCACTGACATTATTATCAAATTTACTTGAAACTATCTTATGTTTTGTAGTTGTCTTTTCATATGCTTCATCTATTCTAATAAAAAATATAAAAAGCAATAAATTATAGCCAAGTGTTAATACTAAAAATATTGGAATCATTTCACAAATTTCTTTAATCTCAAATATTCTATTTTCCTTTTTACTAAGAATATTGCTCAAGATTGGTATTACTACAAAAACTATCATTGGTAATAATATTATTATCCATCTAATTATATCCATAAAAACCTACCTTCTATGCTTCTTCAATATATTTAATATTGTTTTAGCATCTTCACCTCTAATAACATTTCCATCTAAGAATTGTACATAACACTCTTCTACATCACCATGACCACAACAAGCGTTCATAACCCCAATCAATTCTCCTAAACAAGCATCATGACCTTCTTCTGAATAACCTTTCTTACAGTGTCCACAAGGTTTATCTCTCCAATTATTATAACATATGGAATTATCATCAACATATCTCCATATACCAGATTCATCAAAATATATTTCATTACCTCTAGTCTTGCTTATCACCATACTATAAATACCTCACTTCTATTTCTATATCCAAATCTCCAAATTCTTCTTCAATGATTTCTCTAATCTTACCCCATTGAAGTCTATCTAAACCACATCCAAGGCGAGGAATAGCTAGATATTTTATATCACAACTTTCACACATATCTCTCATGTATTGAATACATTTTGTTATAGATTGATAAGTAGGTTTATTCCAGTATTTGTTTTTGGTTACTAAATTAAACACATTATCAATTACCACTAATTCTGGATATTGACCCAAACCACAACTTTTCAATCTTTGTTTAAGATTAAATCTTTTTTGAAATTCTACTGCTATTCCAGCCCCCAATTCATAATCAGCACTTATGCAATGTGCAAACCAATATTTATTATTGTTTAATTGAAACAGATTTCCTCTTTTCTCATTTAAAACCACCTATTCTTCACCACCAAGTCTTAATTCTTGTATCTTTTTCATGGAAAATTTGATTGCTCTTTTAGTATCTTTATCCTCTTCATCTAATGCAGAAGCTAATATGAAATTATATAAAGCTGTTCCATAATCATTTAACGCTCCATAGCAAAATCCTAGATTAAAGAAATATCTAGCTTCATCATTATATTTCAATGCCTTATTAAAATATGTTATAGCTAATTCATACTCTTTTAATTTAGTATAGGTAACTCCAATATTATAATAACTACTTTCTTCTGAGTATCCATCTGCAATACATAATTTATATTCTCTTATTGCTTTCTCATATTCTCCTTCGTTATAATAGCTATTTCCTAATGTAAAACTCATACTATTTACCCTCTTCTTCTTTTAATAATTTCTCTCTCAATAATAAAGCTTCGCTATATGCTATCCCTATAAAATTATGATATTTTACCAAGTCTTTAGGAAGTCTTTGAATTTCATCTTGTTGTTTTATAGAATATAAACTATCAAGACAATTCACTATTTCTTCTATATGTTCTAACTTTGTTGTTTCTTCGTTTATTTTATCGTACATTTCCTTTATTCTCGGATTCATTAATATCACTCCTTATAGTAACTCAGTACATGGTTGATATTTAAATATATCTGATATTTTATGAGTGTGTCTTAAAAATAATGGAGTTGGACTTGGAATTTTAGCAGAATCTAATTTGTGTTGATTTAATTTATTCTTTCTATCAATTAATTTATCAATTTCATAATTGCCACAACTTCCATTTTCCATAAATTTCTCTACTTGGTCATAAGTAAATCCAAGATTGTCTTCATCTGTTAATCCAGTCAAACCATCTGCTGGTGCTTTATGAACCAATTCTTTATCAATTCCTAAATAATCTCCTATAGCTAAAACTTCTGATACTGTATAGTTTAGCAATGGTGCAAAATCACCTACATTATCTCCCCACTTTGTACTATAACCTACAAACTCCTCAGAAGCATTTCCAGTACAAACTACTCTTCCACCCTCAAAAGTTGAAGCTATAGCATATAATGTAGCGGTTCTTAATCTCGGAGGAATATTTGTTGTTGTTACACTGTTTATGTTTAATCCGTTTGACAACATTTTATTAACAATACCGTTATATGATTCTGAAATATTTATTACAGAATGTGCAATACCTAACTCTTTAACAACTTTAAAACTATCATCTATATCTGTTTGCACTCCATTAGGCATTAGCACACCAAATACATTTTCTACTCCTAAAGCTTTTTTTGTTAGTCTTGTAGCAATTGTACTATCTTTACCACCAGAGATTCCTGGAACTGCTACTTTTCCTCCACTCATTCTAAAATAATCTCTAATCCAATCTATTATATGTTGTGTTTCTTTTTCAACTTCAAATCCTTTTCTCATTTATATTAACCCTCTTTCAATTAAATCTATAATTTCTCTCAAAGTTTTGTACGCTTCTTTTAATCCAGACCTATCATCAAGCAATATATTGTAATACAACTTCCTTCCTTGGTGAACTGAATCATTTATATTTTCATTAATTTTGTCGAATGGTATATCATTCTCTTTTAAATACTTCTTAATTCTTGAATTTCTCCATTTGGGAGAAGTAGAGAAGATTATTATATGTGAATAATCTCTCCATCTCTTTAAAAGATTTATGACATTGCGGTAAGTCCTACCTTCACTATGAAAATCGTACAATGTATCATCAAAATCTACCGCAATGATTAACTTCCCATATTGCTTATATTCTTTTATCAATCTGTCTTTTACATTATTGCTGTTTAAATAGAAATCCATTTAAAAATCTCCTTGGTTTAATAACATTCTTATTTCTTTTAAACTTTGTTTTCTAACAAGTTCTCCATCCTTGAATACTGGCTCTAGTAAATTAATATTCTTGTAAGAATCATATGCTTCTTGTGTACGTCCATCAAAGAAACCTATACTATCACCTTCTTTATGAACAACACATAATCCTTTTTGAGATTTTTTAAAGTTATCTTTATCTGTTATAGGGTCTTTAAATATAAATTTTTCTTCTCCATTTATTACTGCATAAGTAGCCTTTAAAGCAAATCCAAAAGTATCTCTAGTAACATATTGATATGAATAAGAACCTACACCAAACACTACATTATTTGAAGCCCAACCCTTTTCTTCTAATCTTCTACAAATTTCTTCACATCTTTGAAGTGTTATTCCATCTCCATAAACTACTCCTATAGCTGGGTTTAATACTTTATATTTTTTTTCATTGATTGTATATCCAAATATATCTCCTAATAATTCAACTGTTCCTTTGTATTCTGGAGAGTTTTTATCTGCATTTGGGTTTCCACAAACTATATCGCAAGGGTCTCCACTATCTGGTCTTATTACTATCTTCCCATCTCTTCTAAGAATAGAATCTTTTAGTTCTGGAAGTATTCCAGTTAATACATTCCAATAATCCCAAGTATCAGATACAATGCTTAACACTCCATTTGGATAAACATCTTCAATTAAGTGTCTATAACTCTCTAATTCATTGTATTTCCCATAAGAACACATTATACTATGCTCTGTTGAAGGTGTTCCTCCACCAATTCTCATAATACTTGCATTATAATGGTCTCTAAGATATAATATTGAACCTATTGTAGCTGTCGAACTAAATGATAATAAATGACTTGCTCCATTTATAAGTCCACTTTCTGTAGAAGTCATACCTCTTAAATCAAAGTTTCCACAAGCTTTTGTTCTATCAACATCATTGTCAACAGTCTTTTCATAGTAATAATTTATTATTTTTCTAAATTCATGACCAGTTGTTGCACTTGTAATAGGAAACCATAAATTTGAAGATAACAAAGTTTCTACATAATTTACCAACCAAGCAAAATCTGGATGTGTATTTGATATTTCTAACATAGGAACTTTGATTGGAACTACCGTACCTTCTTTTACTGCTTTAATTTCTAGTGGTAAGTACCCTAAATCATATAATTCAGCTACGTGTTTAAAATCTGCATTTGATTCGCCCATTGTTGCTGATATTATTTGGCGATATTCTGCTAACATTACATTTCTATCTCTACTAAAGAAATCCTTGTTAAAAGCATCTATAAAATATTTTTGAATTATTCCTTGAAGTCCAAACATTACTACTTCATCAACACCTTCAATTCTACTCATTCTAGGTGTCCAGTAACTAACTAGCTTTGTCATGTTTGGTGCATAGCACTTATGGTGTATTGTCTTATAAAAATCTGTTAAAAATAATGGATTCATATTTTCTCCCCCTTTAAATCACTTAATACTTTTAATATTTTGTTATGATTATTTGTCCAAAGTTGTCCACAACAACATCATTCCATGTCCCACAATGTTCACAGACAATCAATTCATATTCTGCTACTTTCAAACTAGATTTGTTTCTTTCAAAACATTCATAACAATTAAAATGAACCTCTCCATCTTTTACAAAATTTTCTTCCCTACTTGGTTCTCTATTAATTACTTTGACTTGTAATCCTTCCATAACATCTAATGTTTTCTCATGAAGTTCATCATCAAAACTTGCACACAAACTAGCATCTACTATTATTTTAGCTTGTGGGAAAGCTGTTTGAAATATTACTGCATTACTTATTACACATATGTTAGTAGCAACTCCAACTATTTCTATTTCAGTAATTTCACTTCCTCCCAAAAGGTCTGCAAAATTACTGTCGAATTTGCATCCAAAATCTTCCTTGAATAATACGACTACTTTAGAATCATTCAGATTCTTCATTGCAAAATCATCCACTTTACCATATAGATTATGACCTTCTGTTCCAGATATACAATGCTCTACTGGAAGGTTTTGACCTTCTCTTGTTTCCAAATAATTACCATAATGTGTGTCAAGTGTAAATAACACTTGATTACCCTCTTCAAAGTTTTGTACACACTTGTCATATATACCTTGTTCTAACTCAACTGCTTTAGGAAATCCTAAAGACCCCACTACGAAATCATTTTGATAATCTACCACTACAAATAATTTACTCATTTTTAAATCTCTCCTTTATATTTCATATATTTTAATTTTTTCACAAAACCAAGCGTCTTCTTTTTGGATAATTGAGTTTGTTGTTACAATCTTGTTTATTAAGTCAGTTCTAGGTATTGAACCCTTCAAAATTGATTTTTCACAATGAGTTACTACCAAGACTATTTCATCTGCCCCTAACTCTTTAAGCTTTTCAGCAGTCAACATAAAAGTTCCACCCTTTGAGCATAAGTCATCAACAATTATTGCTTTAAATCCTTGTGGTAAATCTTCCTTGTTGACGTTTATTGTTAAGTTTAAAATATCCCCAGTATCAAAATCTCTTTCTTTGTTACAAGTTAATATTTTATCGTATCTTGTTTGTTTTCTATATCTTTTCTCAGCACCTCCATCTGGAAATACCAAATATATTATTTCGTTAGAATATAAATCTTCATCAAACATCTTGTAAACTAAATCCATGCTTGTATTAGATACTTCAACCCTATCCAGTAGTGCAACTGATACATCTGAATGAGGTTCATGAACAACTACACTTTCAAAATTCATACCATTTATCATTTTACAAACATACTTTAATGTAAATAATGTTTTCCCTTCTGTTCTATCCATTCTACTATATGGTAAATATGGTATTATAAGAGTGCTTGATGTCTTTATTTCATCTAAAAAACTTTTTAAATACATAAGATTCATCAAGTCTCTATCATCTTCATATATAACTTTTATAATGTTGTGTTGTTCTATCTTCAAAGATTTAAATTCTTCGCTGTCTAAAAAGCTTTCTCCATTTGGAAATTGTGTAAAATTTACCTTGTTATCATTTAAAAATAACATTTTAATTCCTCCCTTTTAATATAAGATTTTAATATATTTGCTATAAGTGTTATAAATAACTTTGGTTCAATCATCATTTCATCTGATATATTGAAATTGTTTATTCTCATAACTTCAATACCTTTATAAATTTTAAAATGTACATTTCTTTTGTAAAAATCTACACTGATGTATAAAGTATTATAATCACCATTTATCTCAAATGTTCTTTCATACATTCCATTATCCCATTCAAAATCAAGATTATTTAAAAAATCAATAATTGATTTTTGTTTTCTTTTTGACATATAACCAACCCCCTTTACTATATACAAAGTATATAATTATTTGATTATTTTGTCAATAGTTTTAGACATATATTTAATCTCCTATCCAATATTCCAATTCTTCATCTACTTTTTCTATAAAAACATCTAAATCCTCTAACCATTCTGAATTTATGTTTATAGTGTCATCACCTATAAATCCACCACACTCATATTCCTTATAAATGTAAATCTTTTGATGGTCTAAATTAATTGTTACCCAAACATAATATAACTCTTCACACGTATAATACCCTTTAGTATAACCCTTTTCCTCTCTAGCACCATCTCTTTTTTCAAACCCTTGTTCTAATAACCAATCAACTATTGGATTATTTTGAATTTCACTTTCTCTTTTAAATCTTCCCAAAAACATAAACCTCCTTACATACATATGTATTACCAGTCATATTCCATACTTCCAAATTTTAAATCTATTAATTCTTTTATAAACTTGTCTTTATCTATATCTATATATCTATCTGGACGTTCATATACATCATCTATAACTTCCTCTAATGTTAATGTACTGTATTTATCCCAATAGTAATCATCAACAAATAATTTTCTAAATATCGGTGCATCTTCTTTTAAAATCATAGATGAATAATGAACTTTCATGGGGTATTTACTTAACTCTTCAAGAGTATTGATTTGTTTGTTTCTAATGTCTAAAGCCCAATCTTCAACTAATGTGGAATCTCCACCACAAAATTCTACTAAATCTTTTAAGTGACTATTGTTAAAATCCATCAAAATCCTCCTTAAATTTCCAATAAAAATACTATTTTATTTGATTTATAAATTCTCAAAATCTAACCATTTTAAATTATATCTAGCAATAACATCATCTAGTGTAACGAAAGAATCTAACTGACAACTTTTTATATGCTTGTAAAAATCTTCAAAAATATCTGGGATTCTTACAATGTGTCCTTCGCAAGTGTCAATCATATACATAATAATCTTATCATCTACAAACTTATAATAAAATTGTTGAGAACTTTCCATCTTAACTCTCCCTCCTATATTTTCTTTGCCATTGTATTTGTTTATCCCCATATATTCTCACATATATTCCATCTTCTTTTGTAGGAGTATTTTTTTTATGCTCAACCCTTACTTTAACCCCTAATATTCTAACTAATTTTCTTCTTATTCTTTCTTCAATACCTTTATCATTTAGCAAATATGATAACTTATCATCATTTAAATCATAAACAAATGTTTCATAACCTTTTACATTGTACTGACTACAAACATATTTGCAAAAATATTCTATAAAATCTTTAACGACCTTTTTTTCATCAATCATAGGTATCATAACTTATTCACCCCAATCCATATTTGTATTTATTTCAAATAAAAATCTACCATCTGTCAATTCCAATATCTCTCTTAATGTTTTAGTAGAGTAATTATGTTCATCATATATTCCATCCGATATTTCACCTAATCCAAACTTATATTCTAAAATATCTCCATCTACATAATCAAAATCTAACCAATCCCAACCACAAGGATGCTTGTCAGATGGTATTGCTATTCCATGACTAAAAACTGTCATAGCACACTCATATATATCCCTTATTATATTATCATCATTTAAATCTATTTTTTTCATATTAACTTAAACTCTCCCTTCATCAACACTATTGCATTGTTAATCTCATATCTATTTGCTTTTTCACTTTTCTCATTATATATGTTTGTTATTATAAAATTACCCTTCTTCTTTTTAACATCTTTAATATACTTCATAACTTGGTCTTGACCAAAAGTGTCTTGTATATTCACCTCAACAACCTTAACAAATATTTCAACCTTATTTCCTACTTTTGCTTTTCTCACATTTATCACCTCCACACTTTATGTACTTATATTATCATTGTTTGTTTATTTTGTCAATGCTTTCTATACAAAAAAAATAATGACAAGAAAATAATCATCTTGTCATTATCAAATAAAGTCTTTTAAAGCATTTAAACATTCCTCAATATTGTTATAATCTCCAAAATTGAATATTGGAATATTGTAATCTTTTGCTATTCTTAAAGCTTGTGCTGTTCCTCCAATCATCTTACCACCTTTTGTATAACATAATACAAAATGGCTTGGACTACTTAAGTCTTCCCCTAATATTTGATGTGAATTTCTCGCTTGAAGTTTCTGTCCTCCACTATTTAACTTATTCCAGTATGGATGATATTTCTTTGCTATCTCAAAAGCTTCTGGGTTATTAACTATTAATTGTGAATCAGAACCATTGAATCCATACCAAGGTAAATAAATTTCTTTTGAACCATTAACTTTGTTACAACCAACTTCAAAAGCTTTATCAGCACCATTTGCTCCACCACTTCTCAAAGTATAACCATGTATGGCTAGATGTTCAGCTATCTTTTTCATAAGTATTAATACCTCTGTAGGGGTTTCTCTTGAACCTATCCCAGCGTAAAACATATTAAAACCTCTCCTTTCAATTTGTTAAGGAGTAGTGATTCTTAATACAATAACCTTTTCCCAATTAAGATTTTTAACTCTTTCTTCTGCCATTTTAAGAAATTCTTCATCAGATAAATTATCTAATTTAGGATTAAAACTAAAATCCTCTATAGCATCTTCGATTAATTCTTCATCATCACAAGACTTAAAATATATTCTTTCATCATTAGACCAACATTCGTCTATTTCAGCTTTTCCAAACTTACCGAGCCAACAACTATAATCATCACCGCCAACTACTTCTGTATCTACCATAGGCACTACCTCCAATGTTGGATTTTCTTTCATAAGCCCTATTAACGTATTCGCATTTTCTTGTTGAATTTCAATTTCTTTTTTCATGAACTATCTTCCTTTCTTTATATCTCTATAGTAAATTTACCCAACTTTTTGTTTATTTGTTTTAAGCTGTTGTAAAAATCTTCTTCATTCTTGGCTTTTTGGATATCTATATTTTCCTTTTCAATAATTTTCTCTCTTGCTAACATAACAAGTTCTTCCTCCGATGTGTTTAAAATATAGCTGATACAATCATTGATAGTTGTATCAAAATCTTTTTCTTGATAAGCACAAGAAATATTTGTTTCAGAATCTATAGATATTTTTTTGTAAAACAATTCATTGCTTTTTTTGTACTTTAATACAAAATTGTATTCTGCTCCACAAATAGTTTCTTGATATTTAAATTTAAATTTACATATGTATTTCATACTATCACAACCTTTTATTTTTCATCTATTATAAAACACTCTTTATCAAATCCAATTATTTCAAAAGCTTCATCTAAAACATAGATTTTTTCATCATCTTTATCAAATAGTTTGTATGACTTGCCCTTTTCAATTCTAACTTTATCAAACTGGTCTATGATATTTGTTTTTGCAATCACTCTACAATAATCATTCTCATTTTCACTAAGTTGCACCATTAATTTTCGTCTATTTAAAACATCCATAACGCTCAAACCCCTTTCAATCATTATAACAAACCTCCATCTGCTAACAGTAAAAATGGTTCGTTATCACTTAAACACTCTTCAAATACTCTGTAATATTTCCCTATTTTTTTACGAGAATTACAAGTGCATAAAAAAGTTTGCAAAGCTTCTGTTTCAGATATAATCAATGGTTTTCCATCTTCTGGTTCTATGTCTGCAACAAACTTTATATAGTGTTCTACTGCTTCTTCTTCATTAACAGCACCTATCAAAGCGTAGTATGTGAAATTCTTAAATTCATAAAACTTTATCTCATCTCTTTTATTCATCATTCTCTTCCTCCCTATTGCTACAACCACTAATAATCCATCCATTATTGGGCATTGTTGAGAATTTCCACTGTTTAAGTTTTTTTTGCATCTTCTTTTCTCTTTCTGTTAATGTTTCGAAAAGTGCTTTTAAATTTAGAATTTCTAATTTATCCTCATAATCTATAATCATTTTAATCTCCTTCTCTTTTAGTGTATATCTTTGATATGTCATTAAACTTTATTTTAGATATTCCCATGTCATATACAAAAATCAAATATTCGTCATCATACTTTAATAAATGTCTTTGTCTTGGGTTATATTTTATATATTCTATTTCTGTGAATGTAAAATAATCATTTTTAGTTCTATTTTTTATAATATCAAATACAATATAAATATCTTTCTCCAAACCTATCAAATTAAGCATTTTACATAAAACATCATCCTTAGTCATATTAAATACCTCCTATTTTAATCCAATATATTTTTCACAACTTAATTCAACATCGCAATCTCCACCATCTATACTACATTCCCAGTATGGTTGATAATCTTCTATTGCACTTTTTCTATAAGGACATCTATTTCCTATTAAAGTTAATTTTCTTGTAATATCAATGTTTTCACTATGAACTTTAATACACTCATTATAAATATTTAAATCTATTTTTTTGCATATGTCGCAAATTCTGTCATTATAAAAACTTCCTAAACATCTCATATGTAATTCCTCCTTTCTAAAATAACTCCACTACAAGACCATAGTCTACAAAATAACTTCCGTTTGATTTATTCATTTTATTAAATTCATCAATAGCTATTTTAAGTTCTTTATATCCCTCTATATCATCCGTTATATCTTCATAATGGTCTTGACAAGCATACTCCAACATATCATCTATATCTAGGCTAATTGATTCAAAATAGCACCCATAAGCATAACTAGGCATCTTTAATCCTTTGATTTTATAATAGTCTTCCATAGTATCTATACAACTATAGAATTCTTCTGTGTCTTCATCATAAATATATTCGATATCATAATCTCTATAATTGACAACTTTTGTTGTGTTACTTATTTTCATCTATATATCCTCCTTATTAACTCTTTCAAATTCAATAACCCAAACCCAAGGATTTGCATCGAATCCATACTTGTACCAATCAAACTTGCTATCCCATAACTTTTTAAATGGTTCTATTGCATTTCTAGGCATATTTCGCCATGTGTATTGATTTTCATTAACTGCATATTTTATAACAACATCATCTTTTGTATATTCTGTAATTCCTTCTCTCAATGCTTCTTCTTCTGTCATATCTTGTAATTTTTCTACTTTTACATTTGTAACCTTTAAGAATATCCTTGAAGCATCTTTAGGCATATGTATTGAAGGTCTCCATTTCCCTAGATTCTTTGCATCATCTTTTGTGATTGGGATTCTTTTAACTTTTGAATACCCAGCTTTATATACATACTCTGCTGTAGCTTCTCCCTTTAAAATATCTCCTAAAGGATTAGTTATACCCCATGTTTCTCTTACATATAAAACATCTCCAACTTGATATGGTGGGTGAATATGTCTTTCTGCTCCATCTTGAAATAAACCACATTCATTTGCATCTGTTTTTTCAACTCTTATAAATTCGCCATCAATATTTGTGACTATTTGAAATCCATATTCGTCATCTTTATATTTTGCCTTTAAGATTCTTCTTGTAACTGTCTTTTTGCCATCTAATATTGCTCTGACCATATCTGTATTAAATAAAATTGGTTTTTCTGCCATCATCAAATCTCCTTTCTTGCATAAAATACTTTGATTATTTTATAACTCCCATCTAAATATTTAACTTTACATTCATTTCTTTTTGCACCTTCTATAAAATCTTTAACTGTTACGCTTACACCATACAAACTATTTAAGGTAGACAAATAGTCTGTCCTTATTATATTGTTTGCAAGTGCATTATAACCCTCTGGATAAACTTCTATCTCCATTGCTATTGGTTTTAATTTTTGTAATTTTTCTACCGCTTTTTGAATATCTTCAATAGTAAACATTTTAAACCTCTCCTTTCAGATATATCAAAATATCCTTCAAATACATGATAAAGTACACCATCATCGTCTTTTATGGCTAGATATTCACCAGCACAACCAAATACCTTATAAGTTTTTCCTACTGTAAATCCACTGACTGGTTTAATACATTTCACTTTCATAATTAAAGCCTATACTAATTTAAAGCTTTCTAAAAATTCATCTAGTAAAAAATCTTCTTCATTGCAATCATCAAACAAATAATTACTATGAACTGAAACTCTAACCTTATCTTCTCCAAATGCTCTAACTGCTTCATCATATGCTTTGACTAATATTTCCAACTCTTCTTTTTTTTCTGGGTATAAACCTTCTTCTCCTTTCCCAGTAAATAAGATTGGAGATAAATAAACTAAATCTCCATATGGACATTCAATTTCAAATTCACACAAATCAAAGAAATTAGATTTTTCATATAACTTATCTACCACAATATCTTCATTGTAATCAAAATCTTCATCTTCGAATTCTTCCCCCAGTTTTATTAATAATGATATGTTTTCTATTTTTTCATTCTTTATTGTTTTTCCATTATAATTAAATATTGCATCCATACTAACCTCTCCCCTTAAATTCAAAATCTATGTTTAAATGATTTAATAGTTTTTCAAGTCCATCTTCCAATATCTTTATTTCATCTGATTCAATACACACTATTTCATTTTCAAATCCGTCATGTATAGTGACAAATTGAGACATATAACTTTCCAATGTCAATTTGTTTGATTTTTTAATCTCATTATTTTTTTCAAATTCTTCCTCTATGTTTTCACTTTTAAATAACAAATTACTGCTAGGGTAAATTGCTTCACGTAATATTCCAGTATCCTTATCTCTTGCAACCAAAATTGGAATACTTTCTATTTCATAGCTATACTTATCGAATCTTGGAAACCTTCTGTAAGAATCTCTTTCCTTAATTAACTCTTCTCTTGCTAAGTCTATAGTTGATTGTTTCATCTATATTTCCCTCCTTTACATTGCAAATCTCTCTTTTTCGTTCTTGTATCTGCTCATGAGCCTTTTTTGATAACCTACAAACAACACTATCTCCACCAAATGTTATTGCACTGTAGTAAAATACTTTGTCATTAACTGAGTAGTTTAAATCCATTATAAACATTCCTCTATAGATTGTTGGGGTAATGGACTTTGGAATATAATTTATTATTTGACTTCTTTTACTTCTTATATTATCTGATTCAAATTTTTCCACTCTATTTAAACCTCCTACTTTTTCATTTCAACACAATTTGTTATAAATATCTTACATCCTAATTTAGAACTCAAATCTTTCTCAATCATTTCTATCTGACTACCAGTTCTAATTGGTTTAGAAATTCTAAGTGTAGTTCTACCTAAAACTCCACTATGTATATATTGGAAACATATTAAAAATCTTTTTCTCATTTTTACCTCTCCTTTTTAAATATCAAATAAAATTTATCTTTTATCTGCTTTTTTACCAAAATAAATGCTATAATGTTTCTTTTAACTCTTTTTCCAAAGATTTAAGACTTTCTTCATTGACTTCAAAATTAATAATTGGTTCAAGTTCTTTGATTTCATTGTCTAAATTCATACCCCAACCTACTTGCCAAGCAAAAACTATGGCAAAAAATCCAAATAAATAAGAAACTTCTTTAATAGCTATAAACATACATATTAAACTTATAAAAATTAATAATCCTATTTCTAATGGTTGTCTCCATTTTTTCATAATCAATCTTCCTCCACTATATCTCTTTCTACAATATATTGTTGCTGAGTTCCATATAAATATTCTCTGAACTCACTTGGATGATATGTTATATATATTTTATCCTCATACCATAATTGATATTTATTTGTAAATTCATGATATATAACATCATAAAGTCTTTTTGTATCAATATCTCTAATTATCATATTACTACTAGGCTTCACGACCTCTTTTACTTCTAGTGGAAAATCATTCATCCATTCCCAAAACATATTACAATTCCTCCTTATCTCTATCTTGATATAATCATATCATTGTTTGATTATTTTGTCAATGATTTTAAATGAGAAAAAGAGATAGAATATAAAACTCTATCTCTTACAACAATAAATTCATATCATATATTGTATAATCGCATCTGTAAAGAAATAGATATTGTCCATCTATTAATATCCCAGTAGATTTATCTATGTCTGTAGCAAAATAACTAACATCTTGTCCTACAAAAGTTGCTAATGGTTTTCCACTTTGAGACCTTACAAGAACTACTTTGTCTTTTCCAGTTGTAATATTTTTAAAATTACTAACCATTTTATTTATGATTGGTGTAGACCTATCAAAATTCTCTATATCAACAGTCTTTGTAAAGTTATCAAATTCATCTACCAATCCTTTTTCATAAAGGATTAGACTACTTCCAACGTGTGTCATTGATTGTCCACCTACTGATATATTTAATACAGAAGAATTTTTAACCTTTTTACCTTCTAAATCCTTTTGAGCGAATTTGTCTTCGGCACTAATATCTATTGACTTACCCTCTATTCTATCAATTATATTACTCTCTTCATCATATGTTTGTACAATAGCAGTTCTACCCTTTAAAGATGATTTCATCTCTCCTATAGCATTATCAAGTAATGCACACCCACTAAAAATAAATATTGTTAATATTAAACTTGTTAAAACTAAAAATTTCTTTTTCATTATAATTCCTCCTAATCTTCATTTTTCTCCGTTTTAAATAACATAAATACTTCAAAATCTACTGAAAATGGTTTTTCACAACCTTCGCAATCCATTATAAAAGTACCCTCCATATCATTAGGTTCAATATAATCTAAAGCATCGTGAGTATTGTTGCACCAAGGACATTTAATCTCAAACATTATTTCTCAACTCCATTTTCGAAACTCTTACACCATATTTTTTTATATTAAAACCCAACCTTTCTTCCAAATTTATGTATAACCAATTCACCTTTTTTAAATCCTTTAAATTCTTTTTGTAATACATTATTTTCTGGGAATTTAACACTTCCCTCTACAATCCTTCTCTTCAAATCTTCAAAACCTTTCTTTTCTCCATACTAACACCTCATATAATTACAACTCATTAATTTTGTTTGATAAATTTTTTAAAAAATCTATTTCTTCTAATATTTTATCTGTATATGATTTAGATTCTAATCCTTCGCACAAACTATAATCACATTCTCTATCCCAAATCTTATCATCTATAAGTTCAATCAATTCTTCTTTTTCCCTCTTTGTAATTTTCATATCAAATCTCCTTCTATAATTGAATATATCTTGTTCTATAATCATAATGTCTGTACTCATTTTCGTGTTCCATATATTCCTTAATAACGCTTGTAATGTTGAAAAAATCATTTACAATAGTTCTTATAGGTCTATTGTTCACTGTAATTGTAGTAATCGCATTTAATTCTCCCTTATGAATAATTCCATCGGTTCTATGACAAATTATTTTATAATCTATCCACTTTTCATCGTTCTTTTTGTTTAAATAATCAACAACTGTTTTAGCTTGTTGTTCCATATCATTGCCTATTAAAATATCTTTTATGTCATTATTATCATCTGTTATATAAAATATCTTCACTCTATTCATTTTTAACCTCTTATTATTTAATTATTTTATTGAATAATATAAATACATAAAGGGTACTTTTAAATTGTTACCCTTTATAATTCTTTATTACATAATCTATTAAGTGTTCTTTACTGTTTATATTGGGATTTTCTATAACCAATTTCATTAAGCTATTTAAAATGTCTCCTATCATTTTTCCTTGTTTGAATCCAATATCAATTAAATCCTTACCGTTTACCGCTAAATTACTGATTGAAACACATTCTTTATTTGTAATGACTTCTGAAAATAGATTTACTATTTTATCTAATTCTTTACTTCTTTTATCATGATACATTGGATTTTGTGCTTTTATATCTGCTCTTTTCACCAATATTAAATCTAAAAATAAATCTTCGCCAATTAAGTTTAATAGTTTTCTTATTGACTTTTTATTTCCTATTTGTCTATCATGATAAAGAATTAGTGTATAAACCTTATTAATAGTATTATTATCATACTTCAATCTCTTTAATATCTCTTTTGATTTTTCAGCAGATGCTTCGGCATGACCATAAAAATGACCTACTCCATTATCATCTATTGTCTTAAATTGTGGCTTACAAATATCATGAAACAACATAGCTAATTTTAAATAAATTTTAGAATCAATACTTTCTACAGATTTGATAATATGATTAAATACATCTAAATTATGATATATATTATTTTGATTTAAACCAATACACTCACTCATCTCTGGAATAATATCCTTTAACAAATCTAATTCAAATAATTCAGATATCTTTCCACTAAAATTAGATAATAATATTTTATTTATTTCAGATGATATTCTTTCTTTGGATATATTTCTAATTTGTTCTTTTAGTAATATAGCACTATTTAAAATATCCTCATCTAAACAAAAATCTAATTGAGAACTAAATCTAAACGCTCTTAATATTCTTAGCGAATCTTCTGAAAATCTATCTATTGCTTTTCCTACACAACTTATTCTTCCTTCTTTTAAATCTTTAATTCCCTCATAATAATCTACCAATCCAATATCTTCATTATACGCCATAGCATTAATAGTGAAATCTCTTCTAGATAAATCATCTTTTAAACATCTAGTAAAGACTACACTATTAGGATGTCTATTGTCTTCATACTCTCCATCAATTCTGAAAGTAGTTATTTCATATCCTATTTTATTCATCATAATAGTAACTGTACCATGTTTTAATCCAGTTTCTATCACATTAAAATTCAAAGAGCGAAATATTTCAGAAACTTGATTTGGCAAAGCATTTGTTGTTATATCCCAATCATTAGGAGTTTTATTTAACAAACTATCTCGAACACACCCACCAACGATATACGATTCATAATTATTACAATTTAATGTTTGCAATATGAAATTTACATCTTTAGGAATGTCTATTTTATAATCTTTATACATCACTTAAAATCACACCTTTATTTATTTCCATTATCAATTTTTCAACTTCATCATAATTTGGTTTCTTTGATAAATTTGTATTTTCTGAAGCATATTTAAATCTTTTATCTAACTTATCTACCATAACACCCTCCCTCATATTTCCAATAAAACAACTCTTTCATATATTATTTAGGGGATTTCTCCCCTATTATGAAGAGTTTATTCTTTTTCTAGTATTTCATTTAATACATATCCTACTTCATTAAACTCATCTAAATATAAGTTTCCAACAGAATCCCTTACAAACCTTTCGTCATTTTTATCTATATTCTTAAAATTATATGCTATTGCCCTCATGACAACTTCTTTTTTGCTTTCATCAATGTTTTTAACATATTCATTATAAAAGCTATTACTTCCTCCAAATATTTCTTCTGCCAAACAACAAGCGTTCCACAATAATTCATTTAATCTTATTAAATCTTTTGTAAGAATTTTAACCTTCTCGTTATTGCAATGATGTTTTATAAAGTTCTTATTTTCTAATAATTTAACGTATTCCTCATACGTTTTTGGCTTAGGACAATTTTCCAATGGTTTCCCAAAAGAATCTGTTTTATATCCAAACTGACATTCATATGCAACCACACCTACTTCTTGCATTGCTCTACAACCTTTACAAGTTCTTTTCATAACAGACCTCTTTCACATTAATCTTCATCTTCAACATCATTCGGACTAGCATAAAATGAAGGATTTAATTGCTCAGTCATATATACATAATCACAATCATACTCATTGCTATTACTCAATACATGAGTGTATTTAGGTGATATATCATCCGCAAACATCGCAACTTGTTCATTTTTCTTTATAACCTTTCCACAAACATCACATATTATTTTTTTGTTCATAAATTCACCTCTTAATTATCTAATTCATCTTTTAAATCATTGTTTTAACTATTTAATTGGTAGCATTTTTCCCAAGACAGCAACTCAAACCATCCCTTAATCCAATATTTATTTAAATTATCTTCATTTTGAAATATCTTGAAATCTCTTACCGAATCAATATTTATCTTTCCTAAAATGCCACCACATTCAAAAAACAATTCACATCCATCGTTTGAAACTAATTTATTATAAAGAACATCTTTATCATTTATCAAATTACCTCTCTTTACTTCCCCACTGAAAATCTTACAGTTTTGCAATAAAGAATCATCATTCGTTAATATATCTGCTAAATACACAGTAATACCTCACCTATAATTTATAAAATATATCATTGTTTTAATTATCCTCTTCGTTACTCCATTCATCTTTTTCTAGTTCCCAATTTGGATTGTTTTCTAGTTCATCCATAATCATTAATATATGACCAGCATAAACCTTTTCTCCCCTACCTATTTTTTCTAATTGGTTTTTTAAACCTTCCCATTTATTCATTATTAAATCCTCCTCATTATTTCACTTCTATTTTTTTATATAAAATGTATCATTTATTTATTCTTCTTCGTAAATTTCAAAATCATCTACATAGCTTTCTCTTACATTTCCTCTGCGAGTTCCTTCAATCATTCCCCACTCTTGGTCGGTAATCTCTATTTTATTTCCATCTTCATCTTCTAAATTTATTGGACAACAAGCTGAAAATATCTTTTCTCTTGCTTCTTCTTCACTATTTGCTTCAACTCTAAAACTTAATCTAGCTGTTATGCTTACAGCTCCATAATACTCTTTCATAATTTAATTCTCCTAACTTTATAACACTTTATTTATCTATTACATATTATCCAATGCTCTACTTAATATAAATTTTCTTATATCATTAGCATACCCCTTGCTGTAATTAGATAACTTTTTCAACTGGTCAAAATCAATATTTTCTAAATCAGTGCCTTCTAAATCTTCTAAAAGTTGTTTCATATCATTCATAACTATTTCAACTTGCTCTACTATTGATAAACCTTCTGTCTTCATATTAAGTCCTCCTCAATTATTTCTGTATAATATTCATCATGATTTAAATTAATATTAACACCTCTCTCAACTCTTTCTGCTCCACTTTCAGAACTTGCACAAGGTATTTTTTCTACTATTGAATCATCATCGTATTTTTTTATTGCTATATAAAACATTTTACTTCCTCCAATATTTTATAAAAATATTATTTAACTTTGATAAAGTATATCAGTTACTTTAATTCTAATAACTTCTATGTCCTCATATTTGTCTTTATTTTCTTCTATCCAATCCTCAGCTTCATTTTCATCTAGCCAAGCAAAAGTATAATTGTTATCATATTTATAAGTGCATAATATTTCTTTATTTCCCATTCCAACAACCTTCTTTCTAAATTAATAATTATTTTTAGGAATCTTGAATCAACTCACCTAAAGCTTCACCTTCAACCAGTTCATTTTTTTTAATCCACTCTATATAGTTTTTAATTGCATTTTCTTCATTTACAGCTTCGAATTCTGCTATTCTATCCATTTTATCCCTTTGTGATACTTTCCACGTAAATCCATATACTTGCATATTAAATCCTCCTTAAACTTTATAAAAACATCATTTTATATTATTTTAACTCTTTTTAACTCTTTACCATCAGTCTCAGCAGAAACAAATACCTTTTCATTTTCTAAAGTATCAAAATCCAACAGTGCTTTTGGAGAACCTGTAACATTCCAAATATATTCTTTATTATCCATATCAATAAATTTAAACGTTGTATACTGAGAATTGTATTTATTCACCTCAAATCCCTTATATATTAACTCTAATTCATTTCTCATGATATCCACCTCTTTATAATAATTCAAATTTTTGAATTTTAATATCTATAAAATCACCATTAATATATTCTATATTTAAATACTCACGCTCTATAGCCGAACTTTTAATATCATCATCTTTTAGTAATTCATCTTTATATCTATTAAATTCTTTTAAAATTTTATCTCTTCTAGTAGATATAGCTACAACACAATCTCCATCATCAAAACTTTTACTTTCAAATATTATATATCCATATTTCATATTGTCACCTCATTAAAATACATATTTCATATATTTAAACTAATCTTCTATCATTCCTAGCTTCATATTCAGCCCAACATCCAATCCATGAATTAGGGTTATCTCTCTTATCTTTTAAGCATCTTTTATATTTCTTTTTTAATTCTTTCATCTCTTCATATATATCTGAATTTATAACATTCCATATATCAAAATATATTGTATCGAATTTAGTTCCTCTTGGAAAATTATTTTCAAATATATCTCCTTGGATAATTTTCACTTTATCATTCAATGGTAATTGAGTTCCGATAATATCAATTATATCTTGATATTTTTCTATTATAGTAATACTTTTAATTTCTGGCTTATTCATTAATGGGATTAATATCATACCTATACCTAAACCACCTATTAAAATATCTCCATTTGCCCTTTTTATTATTTCATTATTGGTTCTATGCTCCATAGGGGTGTCTGACATCACACATCCATCAAACGTCTTCGTTTTATCTATTAATCTTACGTATTCTCCCTTAGGTATTCCAATATAAAAAGAATATTTTTCAATTTCAAATTTTTCTAATTTAAATCTATCCGTTTCTTTATCATTTAATATTTTTGCCATTGATTCAAACATAATACTTATCTCCTTCTTTATTTATTATAACATCTTAATCCAACTATTTTTCAATGATTTACTTAATATTTCTAAGTTGTTAATTTATATTTTAATTATATATTTATTTGTTTATTTTGTCAATAGTTTTAGATTCTATTTTTTCTAATATTAAAAGAGTAGTAAATAACTTATTACTACTCTTTTAATTAATCCCTAGTTGTATTTACTTACGATAAAATCCTCATAACTCATTAAGTTCTTCATTATTTTAACTTCTTTGATTAGTATTTCATTAAAGTATTCAGATTTTTCACCGTTCTCTTTAAATTCTTTGTATTTACTTACGTCAACATCATTTTCAATACCTATCTTAATTAAATTATTTATTCGGCTTTCTGGTATGTTTAATATTAATTGTTTAATACTTTCGTATTCTGGTGTAGTTTTAAATAACTCCATTTCATTTATTATATATTCATCATATAATTTTTTTAAATCATCAAATTTGTTTTTACTTTCGTTATTTTCTTTTTCTTTTTCCTTTTCAATAAAGTTATTTATATCATCATATTCCTTTCCTAACGGAAGTCCTTCTTCTCTTCTAAGTGCAAAACCAAGTAATGCCCCAGTATCTATGGCTCTATTCAGTAATGACTGTTTATCTACCCATAAAATATACTTAATTATTTCCCATTTATCTTTTTTCTTTGTAACACTATTAGCGAAAGTTCTATCTAATTTTCTATCTACCAATTCTTCAAGCAATGATTTAGATGGTAGTTTTAAATATTCTACTTTACTTACGTTATTTTTGCCATCATCATTGTTATTATCGTAAGTAAAATCAAATTGAGATTGCTCACCTTTTATGAATTTTCTTTCTATAATTTCCTTTACTTCTTTTATAGTTGCACCAAAACAAAAATAGATACATGATTCCTTAGTGCCATTTATCTTAACTTCATCACCAAAGCCCCAATCTGACAAATATCCAATTTCTTTGAGATGGTTTAATGGTTTCTTAACCTTTCTTTTTAACTCAGATGGAAAACTAAAATCAATTGGTACAGAAACTCTAAGAGTACTATAATTTCTTTTAATATATTTTAAACTTTTATTATTTCTATCATATCTATTAGCTTCAAGATATGAGTATATCCCACGTTCTACTCCACTAGGAATAAGATTAAAAAACATCTCTGAGTCTAAATATTTTAAATATTCGTATCGTAAGTTATTTATAATTAATTCATTAAAGTAAACTACGTTCTTATCTATCTCAACAGAATACTCATCATTTGGGGCTTCTTTTTTAGATGTTTTAAAAGTGTAATTAGCTATAAGACTCATGCCATTCTCTCCACTTTTAATGTATCTACTATTTTCTTTATCATACCAAGCACCATTCTCATAACTAAAGTATTGAGTTTGTTTTAAGATACGAATTGCTTCTTTCAATTTATCTATGTAATAACCCGTTGATGGGATTTTCATAAACATACATAACTCATACCAACTGAATTCTAATTTACTTACGTTAATTTCGTATTGTTGTAACTCAGAATTGTAAGGAAATGGTGCATTTTTCTTTACAAATAATCCTAACAATCCATGCCAAGTATCGCTTTCAAATTGTCTGGGAAGCTTACCTTTGCAATACATATACAACTCTCTACTTTGTTTTTTACCATCTATCCAACTATATCTTCTTTCTTCAATTTGTTTAACTTTGCCATCCCCATCTAGTTCTGGTTTAAAATTACCATAAATAAATAATGGTAGTTTTAAACTATTTATATCTGCCACAAAACTTTTTTCAGTTATACATTTATTTTGTGTTTTACTTACTACAATGTCCTTATCAACAATTACCTCTTGCAATTTCTCTCACCTCACATTAAAATTATATACATTATGTTCAGCAAAGTAAATATTACTTACGATAAATTTTTATAATATCCTAGTAAGTTTTTTAAAGTTTTTTGCTTTAAAATTATATTCGTAAGTAATTACAAATTATATAGTAAGTAAATACAAACTGCTTAACATAAGTATTTACAAGTAAATTCGTAAGTAAAAACAACGATTAACGTAAGTTATGTAGAGTAAATCCTTGTCAAATATAGTCATATCAATGTGTTCAAAAAGTGTTAAAACAACAACAATCTCTTTAGAAATTGTTATATTATAGATATTTATAGAAGAATAATAAAAGAACTTTATATTAAGTCTAACACTGTCTATTATTTAATTAATTTCAAAACTATCTCTCTATGAAAAATAGACCTTAAATATATATTTATATTTAACATATATTTAAGGTCTTAAATTATTTATTTATTTTAGTTACCATATATTTTTTAATTTTGCTTCTTTTATCAAATCTTTAATTCTATTTGTACATTTTATATATTCCTCATCTGTTTGAAAATCTGTTTCCCCAAATTCAAACTCTTTAACAAATGTAGAACTCTTTCCTATCTTATAATCTAAGTATCCTTTTAATATTAAAAATCCCACTGTTCCATTAGTCACTGTTTTATTTTTAAATATCTCTTTTCCATTGTCATATGTTATAATATCTCCAATTTTTGCCATCATTATTCTAAGACCTCCACACGTTATTATATAATATTATATGTATAAGGTTTAAAATAATTGCATCAAATTCTAAATTTATTAATTTGTATGCTTGTATGAATATTTTTTAAGTATCTTGGTTATAATTAGAATATGTTTGAATTTATTGCAATAAACTCGTTAAACATAAACGAATATAAATGTGATGCACCACATTTTATGGATTTCTTTTTTCTAGAAACAGATTTCTATACCCATCTAAAGGGTACAATTTAGATGGGTTATTTGTGTTATTCTTAAATTCAAACACTAAATAAAATAAACTTTTTATTTACCTTTTATCCCTTTTTGCAAGTTTTTCTTTAACCTTTCTGATTAAAATTTCTTTATGTTTTTCATTGTTTACAAAATCAAATTTATCTATATCAAAAATCAAAATATCGGATGCTGTATAGTAACTATGTACCCAATTATCATAATCTTTCCATAAGAAATGATAATACTCAATAAGTTCCTTATCTAATTCGTATTCTCTTCCTCTTTTCTTAATACGATTTAAAAATGTATCAAAAGAACCTTTAAGATATATCATTAAATCTGGTGATTTTTTTGGAAGTTCGGAAAGTTCTTCCATCATATTATCAAGTAATCCTTCATAGAGTTCAAACTCCAACTCACTGATTCTACCAAGTTCCATATTTTTCTTAGCAAAATAACAGTCTTCATAGATTGACCTATCTAATATATTATTATCATTGTATAAAGCCCTCTTTATACTTTTAAACCTTGTGTCTAAAAAATGAAGTTGTAATAAAAATGGATATCTATTTTTTTGAATTTCTTCCTCTGTTGATGAATAAAATAATGGCAATATTTTATTATCCTCAACACTTTCATAAAAAACTTCTGAATCTAACGCTTTACCTAATATTTGAGCAACGGAAGTTTTTCCACCACCAATAAAGCCACCTATACAAATCACCATAACCATCTCCTTCTTTCTGTTTTATTCGTTTATTTTTTTACTCTTCATCATCTTCAATAATTCCCAAAGCTTCATTTATAGAATCTTCTATTTCTGAAATTCTCCTTTTTATCAAATCTAATAATATATCCAACTCTGTATCTGAAAGACAAAATTCATCACCTATATGATTAACAACTTTTAACCAAGTTCTTTTTTTATCTGATTCTTCTAGCATTTCTTCTTTTAATAATAATTCCTTATGTTCTTCACATAGCTTCTTAACTACATCAAAATCCACTCTAAGACCTCCTATTTCAAACACCCTATATTATCTAATGGTTTCATACCTTCGTCAAAGACAGCGAATATAAATCCATTAAAAGCCATATATATGTATCCAGTTTTTCTAACAAATGCTTTGCAATCATCAAAATGTCTTAAATCTCTTAATTTATCTGTATCAAAAATATCTCTCCAAGTTAAATTCATATTAAAACCATTCCTTTTTATTCAATTAATCATTATTGTTCTAAAAAATATCTTTTATACTCAACAGAATCGCCATATCTGTTAGTGCTTTGCAACCATTCATCTTTAATGTTATAACCTTCTTTTTTAAGATTGAATATTATTGCACTTAATCTAGTTGCACCAAATTCTTTTATTGCATCCCAACTAGTAATATCTCCATTTTCAATCATATAATTTAAAATTCTGTCTTTCATTGTTACTTTCTTTTTTTTCATATATCTCTCTCCTTTTATCAATCATTATTTAAACATTTCATTTTATTAATTCTTTAATAATCTAACTAAATCACCCGCTGATAAATCACTTATTGATATATCGTTCAGATTTACTTCATCAACATTTAAAACTTCTCCTAAAAACGGTTTTTGACATATACTCTTTAGCCTTGTCCTCATTTTCAGCTATACAATGAATATATCCTTTACTGGTAACGTACGATTTAAACCAAACTATATAACCCTTCATGTTTAATCTCCCTTACTATTTCTTAAAATCTATTTCTTCTTTTTATAACAATTACAACACCAGTTATTAACACTATAATTACAATTCCAGTAACTATATCAACCCAAATATTTGAATAACCATAACTTACGGTACTTGCTACTCCGTCTGCTGAAACAACTACATGGTCATTATGGTGTGTTGCCATTCTATATAGCCAGTAGTTATCCCAAAAACTTGTTCTATAACTTGTACCATAACTATTAACATAAGTTGTATTATGATTGTTTATATATGTTCTGCTTTGTTTATTGTTTACAGTCTTCTTAGTTGTATTATTTGTTGTTGATTTGTTACTGCTTGATTTTGTTGAAGATTTAGAGCTGTCGGTTTTGGCTTTTGAATCTGTTTTTGTTGATTTAGAATTATCTGTAGACTTGAATGAACCACTCTTAAATCCACTCGAATTACTACTAGATTTTGAATCAGTTTTTGGAGTGGTTGTACTACTTTTTGTAGACGATTTTGAATTGCTCTTAGTTGTAGAAGAACTCTTACTTGAACTTTTTGACGTACTGCTCTTAGGTGTGCTTTTTGCTCCGCTACTTCTTGAACCAGAACTACTTCTAGCACCACTACTTCTTGCTCCACTAGACATACTCTTTGCTGATACTGTGACTGCTGACACCTCTGCAAATAGAAACATTGTAATAGTTAAAAGCGTTATTATTTTTTTACATTTTTTCATATATATTTTCAAACCCCTTTTCAATATTTATAATAAAACTTCTGTTTCATATGTTATTTTATATTTAACCAATTTAAATCAACCACATCTTCCCATTTATATCCGATAACTTTCCCAGTTTTAATCTCAACTACTTCTCTATAATTCTTCCCATCAATGATTTTATAACCAAACTTTTCTAACAATGTGCTATTATATTCATTGCTTTGAAAAGGTTGAAAAATTGATGTTTTCTTATTTCCATCACATAAATATAAATCTGCTTCTATATTCCAAGCAGTATATATAGCTTTTACCAAATCTTTTTCTCGAAAGAATCCATAATCACCGCAATTGTTACTATAATAAAATTTCATTATATCAATCCTCCAAAACTTCTATTTTCACAAAGTTATACATACCACATTGATTACATTTCCAGTCAACTTCTTCTTCATTACCAACTCTTAATGTGAAGTCAGTATTTTTGCGAATTATATTAAATTGATTTTGTTTACAACAAGAACATTTCATATCACCTTCTAATTTTAAATACATATCTATTCCTCCACCCCTAAAGATAACATTCTACTAGCCTTTAATTTCTCGACATAAGCTATCATTCTATCTAACTCTTTTTTATTATTATCATAATCAATTATAGCCAATCTGCCTTTTAAATCATGAATCCAAGCATCAAGACTACAACCACTAAGTTTATAGGCATCTAAAAACCCTAATTCTTTAGCTGAGTTTTTTAAAGCATTTATTCTTACTAGTGCATCCATGACTTCTTTTCTACCTATCATTCTCACATTTATAACATTTCCATTTCTGTATATATCCAACCCTCTATTTGCTAGGAATTTAAAGTTTTTAATTTTATCCAATTCTATTGTTCTTTTATCTATTTCACGTTCTAAGTATATAATTTCTATAACAGTATTATCCACTTTAACATTGTCTATCACTTAAAATTACACCTCATTTAATTATTTTATTTGATTATTTTTAAATATCATTTTATTAAATCTATCTTGATAGTCTTTCATAGATAGTTTTGGTATAGTTACATTATAAACATCATAACCTTCTTCAATGTATTTATGAATCCACCAAGCTTCAATATTATTCAGCAATTCTTGCCCATCTTCATTAAGTTTTCTTTTTACTTCTGTTATCACATCAAATGTTATATCAGTAATATCTCCCTTCTCACCATCTTTGATATGGTCTTGCCATCTGAAAAATGGAAGATATTTAGTTTGTCCAATATAATGCTTGTCTTCAATCCTATTATACATATGATAGATATATCCAACTATTCTATTATCAATTTGTTCTCTTTCTTGAAATTCTCCTTCATATCTAAGATTGTCATTGTATTTGTGCTTACAATCGTGACTACAGAAATAATATTTTTCGTCTTCTACAACTGTATATTGAAATTCTCTTGAAAATCCTTTGATTGGTTTGTGACATTGAAAACAAATAGTATCTATTGTTTGATATTTATAATTATACCAATATTCATTACTATCCATTACTATTGCATATAAACCATCTTTTTTTCTTGGTTTAGCAAATTTTATATATTTGTATTTGCTTGAAATCTCTTCTTTTGATAACTCTCTACTTAAATTTTCACCTTTTAAATAAAACTCATCCAACATTATTCCTTTGTCATAAGAATCTCTCTCATAATTATAATCAAATATTCTTATCCAAAAATAATTCAATATATCACCTTCTATACATCAAACTGCCATAGGTCATCCCTATTTCTATCTTCTTTTTCTATTTGTAATCTTCTCTCTAATGATTTAATATCATCTAGTAATGCTTTTATAAACCTTGCTCCTTGTGGAGAACCCCATCTTTTATCATTGATATAGATATCAATTCCATTTTTGTCATCTATAAAGCCATATCTTGCTTGACCACTTCTACTATATGTTACATAATTATATTCTGCCATAAAAGTCACCCCTTATTAATATTATTCAAAAAAATATGTTACTTAAAAATATTTCTCCACCCCCTATAAATCTAATTTTAATGTTCCGCACTTAGGACAAGCATATATATCAGCTTTTTTCGTAATTTTATAATAATTTCCTTCACCTTCATAAGTTGCAGTAATGTCTAAACAAATAAATTCTTTATTTCCATTTATAAAATTGGGTTCTTTTTCCAACCTATCTTCCAATTGATAACTTGGTATTTTCTCATATCCACATACACACTTCATGATATAAATCTCTCCTTTAAATTAATTTATTTACTACTCCTATATATTTTCTATTTAAATCACATACTTCTTTATAAGCATCTGTAAGTTCTTTTGTAGTCTCATTTAATACTGTTTTTAATAATATTTTCCTATATTGTACCATTATTGGAATATTTGCATCTCTACAAACAATAGATATACTGTCAGTATCATATAATATTTCTTTATCTTTATATTCATTGCTATTGTCAATTATTTTTTCTATACTAATGTCTAATGTATTTTCATTTAATTTTATAAGTCTTATTTCCATGCTACTACCCCCAAGTCTCTAAAACCAATGTATTTTTATCAAATTCTAATGATTCAATTTTAAACCTATCATTATGCTCTAGTTCTATATCACTACCAGTATATCTAACTTCTATCTTTACTTCATTTGGATTATCAAATTGTAATAAAGCTTCTAAAATATCTTTTCCATTAATCATATCAATCACCCCTACACTAAATCACCTAATATTTTTTCTATATCTGAAACTTGTGATTCTATATCACTTACATAGTCTCTAATATTATCAACTAATTTTAAAACTTCTTCTTTTACTTCTGTATCTTCTAAGTTTTTCATTTCTTTTTCTATATCATCTAATTCCCAACCTATTTTGGATGTTAATCCTCTTGTCATAGCCTACCTCCTATAAATCTTCAATATCTCTTTCAGCCATATTCCTGGCTTTTTCTAATTGAGATGTTACTACTTCAAATAATGGAGTACCTTCTTGTATAGCAACCAATCTAAAGTTTGAACCATTTCCATATGTCATTTTTAATTCAAGTCTACATCTCTCAGTACCATAATATTTTTCAGAAACTATTCGTGGCATACTGATAACTTCATCAAGTTCAGTTATCATGGTATTTAGACTATCAAATATTTTAACCTTTTCCATAATTTCATCTCTCTTTTCTTTATTCATTTTTACAATCCTTCCTTTTTAATTTTTACCAACAAATAAAATAACTATTTTATTTGATTATATTTTACCAATTTCCTATACTGATAAAAAATGCTCCAAAAAACATCATCACAAGTTGTAATATAAACTCTTTCCAATAAGTTATCATAAACCTTGTTTCTGTCATATCTATGCTTGTAAATTTTAAAAATATAAACCATACTATTGCACTAATTACTAATCCCACTCCTAAAATAATTGATAATTTCTTCATAATCTTTTTCATTTTTACTACTCCCTTCTTTCCCAATGATAAAACAATTCGTCTTTAAATATCATATTCATTGGGGTATCTATAGTATATCTTCCACTATCAAATCTTCTAAGAAAATCTATCATCTCTCGTGGATTATATCCACTTAAATTTATAAATTTTACGATTGGAGTATTTCCATGATTAAAACATACAACTGCCCAACTATTATGATTTAATTCCCCTCTTCCATTAACATCTATTCCAACTTTAACAACTTCTTCTAATGTTCTATGTAATGAATTTATTTGATTTTGCTGTTTAACATCTTGTGATTTTAAAATCTCTACATTCACTTCTGTTAAATAAATATGTCTATCCAATGCCTTTTCTACTTTATCTATTCCCAAAAATATTATCATTTTGACTCTTAATTTTTCTTTCAATTTCTCAAACACTTTTATTCTCCTCTAAAGTCATTTTTACTATCTGTAACAATTGTCACAATCTCTACCCAAAGCATCTCTAAGTCCTTCAATAATTTTACTTCCAACAATATCAGATATGTTTTTTGCATACTGTTCTTTTTGCATAGCTTCTTTTACATAATCTCCTATTTTGTTGATATCCCACCAATCATTCATTCTTGAATCAATATTGTTTGTTATTTTTACAAAAAGTTCTCTTGAATCAAAAAGTTGGTCTATTCTCTGTTGAATTTGTTTTGCAATTTCACTTCTTACTAACTCTTCAATTGTTTCATTATCAATATTAATCATTTTTACTCTTCCTCTCTTAATATAAATTCTTGAAATGCTTCAAATGAAACGGTAAACATAGTTTTATTACTTCCAGCTAACCTATCACAAGTATCTTTAAAATTACAGCCTTTACAATAACCTTTGTCACAATTATCAAGAATTTCTTCAAATAATTTTTCCAAATTACTCATTTATTTTTACTCTCCTTAACAATCATTTTTATATTTCATTTTTATAAAGTCTAAATATTGTGTTCAGAATGTATCATAACGATGCTAAACATATTACTAACAATGGTATAATTGATAAATTTAAAAACAGTTCCATTTTTACTTTATCTCCTTTAACATAATTTCTCTAAACTCTTCAAATGTTGTATGACAAAACGAATACTCTTCATTAAAAAGGTTGCAAGTTTCTTTAAAATTACAATCATCACAATCTGAATGTGAAGAACAATTGTCGTACAAATCACTATATAAAATTTCTAAATAATTCATTTATTTTTACTCCTCTTCTTTTTTATTTTTACTCTCAATCATTTTTATAACTTTATTTAACAATTTATAATCCATTTCTAAAAACTTCTTATTATCTTCTAGTCTAGCTTTAATTGTCTCTTGTGTTGCATAAACTTGTCTACTTGCAATAGTTGTATTTATACAATATGTCATTTCCTCTAACTCTTCTTTACTGAACATTTTACTCTCCTATTTTATCTATCATGTAATCTATAAATTCATCGCTATGTTTAAAGTTTATATCACCTTTGAATCCTTTAAACTCTTTTCTATCAACTCTCAATCTTTCAAGTATTTTTACTATTTTATCTCCTCTTTTTCTCATGTTTAAGAATCTTCTAATCATTGAAGGTTTTATAAAAATAACCTTATCGTAATTATTTTTATTCATACTCTTTACACCTTGTACATCTATGATATAAAAATCTGCTCCCTCTAAATCCTCTGGAAGTGTGTAATACTTTTCTCCATTATAATTTGTTTTTGCAATAACGTCCTCTCTATCAAACTCTCCTCTAGCTTGTTTATGAGTTACGAATATATGAGTATCTTCCCCTTTATACCTTGGTTTTCTTGTGGTTCTTGATATTACCTTCTTAAATCCATAATGATTATGTAGAAAATCAACTGAATAATCTTTTCCACTACCGCTTGGTGCTACTACTAAATTTACCATTTAAAATCCCTCTCTCTCAAATTCAAAAGTTTCCTTTTTTGATTTAGTTTCTATCTCTATTAGTTCACAAACAACCTTCCAATAAGCCATTAACCTATCGTTTCCAAGTCTTTCAAAACTTCTAAATGACATTAAGCTTTTGATTGTTGTGTAACACTCTAAATTATATTCACCAGTATTTACATCCCCATCTAACTCTATATTCTCACAACCAGTTAGGTCTTGGATTAATTCTACTAAATCACCTTCTGTCCATAGCTTGGTTATATTGAATTCTAATAATCCTCCAATATATCTAAACTCTCTTTCAAGCTTCGAGACGTTGTAATATGTGTCTATTCTCTTTCCTCTAATTGAACTACAATCTAATTCTATGTTCTCAAAATATTCTGCATCAAATCTCCATTCAGCTTGAACTAACTCATAATTGATGATATTTCTATTGTTAAGAAAATCTTGAACCTCTTTAGATTGTTCTTTAAAATCTTTTAATGATACAAATTTCATAACTTCATCATCCTTTCTTATTAACAAGCGTTAGCTAGTCTCATTTCTCTTATTAGCCTTGATGGAGTTGGCTCATATATTTGATTATCTATTCTTTTAAAACCGCATATATCTGCTCCTACATTCATAATTCTGTCATACTGATTCTTTATTTGATTAACTAATTTAATTCTATCTTTCTCAGTATTAAAGTTTTTTCCTTTGATAAAGAAATCCTCTCTCTTATTTTCAACTATTACACTTGCCATTGCCTTTGTATTTATCATTTTTCCTCAATCTCCCTTTATGATTATTTGTTTGATTATTTTAATATTGGATTTTAATTATTACCAATCTTTTTCATTACATAAATCTCTTATAACACGTTCCATATTCCTTCTTTGTGCTTCGCTATTATTTGGGTAAGCTGACCTTCCCCAACTTTCTTCCATTAGTATTCTGTCTTTTTGTTCACTTGTTAAACTTCTATAATCTTCTTCTGATAAATTGTTTAAATATGACATATTGATATCTCCCTTTTCTTTTAATTTTCTGATAAAATATCTCTTTTATTAATTATGTTAATTGGTTATTAATATTATTTGATTATTTTATAATTTAATAATATCACAGAACTACCAAACAGTCAATGCTTTTATTATGTAAATAATTTTTATGGGGTAAGCAAACCAACCTACCCCATTATAACTGATTATTAATTGATAATATTTGGTGAAAATCCTAGATTAGAATAATTCTCCCAATATAACAACCAGTTTTCAATATTGTTTTCAATATCTCCATTTTTAATATTTTTTATAAGTATGATTATTTTTCCATCTGTTATATGTTGACACCATATATCTTCACACAATTTTTTAAAATTGTTAAAATCATCATCTAGTATATATTTTTCTAACAGAGTTTTAAGGTTTTTAATAAAATTTGGGTCATTGACCATATTGAATATTTTTTCTTTATAGTTTTCACAGTTGTATAGTTTTAACACTAGACTCACACCCCTTATATTTTATGAGAACATAAGTTCCCCCTTGTGTACTATTTTATTATAAATAAAACTGATTTGCAAGAGTTAAAATAAATTTAAATGTTTAATTATTTTATCAGACCTTTGGAAGAGATAAATACCTCCCCCAAAAGGCTATTTTTCTAAATTGTATTTTTTTTGTAGTAATAATAATGAATCATAAAAATTGACATAATTAAATTTCAATCTGTTATATGAAATGAAGTTCCTTACATCTTTATAGTCATACTCTTTATCATAACCTTGTTCTTCGAACAATTTGTATATCCAACCACTTAAATTAATTGTTATTCCAGTTACAAACATCAATCCACTTTCTTCTTGAAATTGTCGTATTTTATCTCTCAATGCTTGGGCTTTAATTGGTTCATTTGATTGATTTTTTTTCCTAATATTATCAATTGACTTCAATATATAATCAGAATCTAAATACTGATATTCATTACTACCTTTTACATAAAGTTGTTCTGCTATTGCTTGTTTACATATCATTGATTCTTGAGAGTCTAATTGTAACTCTTTAATTTCACCAGTATCATAATCTAAAACACTTAATACATTTGTATCTATATTAAAATCACTTGTTTTAATATTTCTGATATTTGTGTAATTTGAGTTATATAAACCCTTCCATATACACATGATTAAAAACATATCTGTGAAATTTTCCAACAATGAAATTGATTCATATAATTCTTTTTTTGTGCAAAATCTTTTGTGATTTGCATCTTTGAAAATCAATTCTTCTAATTTTTCTCTTTTTATATTTAGTGTAGGACTAAAGCTATAAATACTTTTTTTCTCTGCAATACTGTTTAATAAATATTTATCAACGCTACTTTTTGCACTTTGTAAACTATTTATTTTCGGAATCATTAATGATTTGAAAAATAATTCTAATTCTTGTTGTGTGAAGTTATATAAATCTTTTCCAAAATCATCTTCTAAACTCTTGGCATTTTTAAATAAGTACATTGTTTGCATCGCTGAACTTGTGCTATATCCACTATCAGTCATTTTATTTAAAAATTCAACTTTGTAATCTACATCTCCACCAAAGTCATCAATTGCACCCTCAAACTTAAATTTCTTGTTCATCTAAATCACCTACTAACTCATAATATTTTTTTCTAAACTTAGCATCATCTCTCCCATTTAATTTATAAATTGATAAGTCATCCCAGATATTATTTTTATTAGATAGGTCAAGCCTATTAAATAGTTCTTTTGTTTTTATTCTCCAATCTTCTCTATTATAAACCTTTCTTGCTATAGCATTGTATAGTAAGAATGAATTGTTGTTCAAAGCTGGATTTATTTGCCTATTTTTAATAAGGTTGTTTTTAAACTCTTCGGAATTAAATGATATTATTAAATTATAGAATATAACTAAAAATTCTTGTAACTCAACTAAATCATTTGCATTGTTTAAAACATCTGAAAACAAGTCTTCTATACTGGTTTTCATTAATTCAAATGTGGTGTAACACATTCCAGATTTTACTGCATCTTTACTACCAATTTTGTTGAATAATTCATTTGTATTTTTATTTCCACTTCTATTAATCAATCTCAACATTCTCATTATATCATTATCACTATATTCTTCTTTTCTTTCAATGCTTATAGGACTTGATTTTTGTTCTTGAGCCACAAATGATAGAGCTGTTTCTATATCAACATTCCATATTTTTACGCTTAAATGACCTTGTAAAGAAGGGTCTTCATTCAATGCTTCTATTATTGCGGTTATTCTATGATATCCATCAATGATATTTAGCATGGAGTCATCATCTTTTGTAAAAATCAATTCATTTTTACGTTTATCAAAATCATATCTTTCTTTCCCAGTTCTTAGAATATTAAGAGTTATTGTATTGGGTATAAAAGTTCCATTCAATAAACAATTTTTTATTTCATCTACGTTCTTTTGATATACTCTAGGAGATATAATACTATTGACTCCTATATTTTTATAAATTGCATTTCTTTGACTATTGTAATTATAAGTTAAAATCCCACTGTCATATAATTCTTTTATTTCTGCCAATTTTAACTTAACACACATATATTCTCTTCTATCTTCAACTTCATAACAATTCTCTATAATAACTGTATCAATATTAGATTTACTATTAGTGTCTAAGAAAACCATATTAAATTCTTCTATTTCTTTTCTTGTAAAATTATCTTTATCATCTAAGTCGAAATCTAATTTAATTCCCAATTTATCTAAAGTCTTTTTTATCCAATAGGCTTCTATATCTTTTAATTCTATATGCTCATTGTCTGTCAATATTGATAAAATTTTAGAAATTTTAATTCTATTCTTTAATTCATCTTTAAAATTATTTCTAAAACCTTTATTATAGTTATTTTCTTTAACTGTCTGAATTAAAAGTAGCTTAAAATCCTCTCTAGTTACTTTTTTCATTTTCATTCTCCTTTCAAATATAACAACTACACTATTATTATATACAACTTTAATTATTTTATCAATAAAACAATTAAATAAAGTTTAATATAATTAAAAATATTTTTATTAATTATTGTATGTATAATTTTAATATGTTATTTTTTAAAAAGAAAGTATTTTTACTAAAGTATTTTTAGAATTGGAGATATTGGCGTATCTCCAATTCTTTTATGACTCCAATCAAAGCTAATTAAGCAGCGTTTGGTGGGTCAATAGCTACTTCTACTCCATTTTGAACGTTTGATGTATTTGCAACCGCAACAACACCAGTAAATAAAGTAGCTACAACTAAAAATACTGTTAGCATTTTTTTCATAAGTTTCTCACCTCCTTTCTTTATGAGGTTAAAAATACTTTTACCAAGTTAAAACGTTTTTACTGTTTAAAGGCATTTTTAACCTCATATCAAGGGGTTTAAAAATTATTTAATTTTAATGTTTTTTCACTTTTAATATAATCAAAAGATTTATCAAAAGCATTTTTATCGATTTCCCTTATGTCTTTTAATGCTTCTTCAACAATGCTGTCTAAGTTATAAACAATTTCTACCTTCATATCCAAGGAATTATGTTTTATCATCTTTTTTAGGTAATAAAACATATCTTCTGGACATTTGTTATACTTACCAATATTTAAACCCAACATATATGACATCATATAATTACGATTTTTATAATAATGGCTTTTTATACTGGATAATTGATGCACTATATTTTTTCTTGTATTTAAATTTCTTTCAATTTCTATATTTGTTTTTAACCATAAGGCTCTATTATAATAATCTTCATCTAATTTTAACAGTTCTAAAGATTTATTTAAAAATTTTAAACATTGTTCTATATTCCCCTTACCCCTATACGATTTAGCTAGTTTATAATATATTATTCCTCTATCACCTTTTGATAATTTATTAAAATTTTCTCCATTTATAATTTTAAAAGCTATTTTTATAGATTTATCAAATTCTCCCAATTCATTAAGTAACCCAATATTTTCTTTTATTTGTTTTCTTTCTTCTAAACTTATCACTTTATTCATAAATCAACCACCTATTAAGATTTGATTATTTTTTGTAAATTCAAATATTAATTTATCTATCTTACCAGAATCATACAAATGATAATATCTCAACTTAAATTTTTGACATAGGCTTTTAAAGTTGGCTATCAATTCTTGTCTTTCCCATATTTCTTGTTTGATATTTTCTAAAGAATCACCTCTTTTCATCCATCTATTTATAAAGCAATCTACTTCGGTAATCTCATCTAAAGCTTTTTGTATCTCTGTATCTAATTTTTCAGATACTTTTAGTTCTATACTTGTTGCTAAAGCTTTATTAAGTCTTAAAACATCAATTTCAGTTAAAGATTCTATATATCCTTTCATTCTGTTTTTAGATATTGTAATTATTTGCTCTGCTAAAATAATCCCATCAACTTTTAACTTGTTATAATTACTGCTACTAATAAATATATGCTGAGGTAATTGCTTCTTTCCTATTTGACTTGTTAATGGTGCTACTATTAATACAGGACTATATTTATTTCCTATATTATTTTGGATTATTACAACTGGTCGTAATCCTCCTTGAACACTTCCTTGTTCTTCGTAGTTAGGCAAGTTAGCCCAATATATACCACCCCTTAAATATTCAACAAATTTATTATCGGTCTTCATTTTTTCACTCCTTCACAATATCTATTATTAAATATAGAATCATACTTTGAAAATATTTGTTTGATTATTTTGAAATATTAATTTCTTGAGTAGCAATTTCTTACTACTCCTATATATTACCATACAATGTTAAAAAAGTCAATAGTTTCTATTTAAATAATGGATGGTTATTCAATGCAATTCCCAATTTTTCATTTGATATACTTGTATATATCTTTGTTGTATTGCTACTCGTATGCCCCATAAGAGTTTGTAATGTGTATAAATCAACTTTATCACTATTATACATTAGAGTTGCAAATGTCCTTCTCAACGAGTGAACGTGGATATCTTTAGTTATTCCACTAAGTTCTAAGTATTTTTTTAACTCTTTTTGTATTTGTCTTTCACTAATTTGAGTTTTACGAGTTGATAAAAATACAAATTGTTCTTGGTCTAATCCTACATTAGTTCCTATATAATTGTAATACAAATGCAAGATATTATCGCTAAATGGTAGAAGTCTTATTTTGTTTCCCTTTCCAATTACTGTTAAAATTCTATCTCTTATATTAAAATCCTTGTGTTTTAAATTTCTCAACTCCGATAGACGTAACCCAAAGTTTAAAAGTATATTAAACATTAATAAATTTCTACTCTTATTTTTATTTTTTTCTTCGGATATTGTTTCAAGTAGTAATTTACTTTCTTTAACTGTCAAATATTCTTGTTCTTTATCTTTATCTTCTTTTATCTTTTGAGATATTAACTTGCAATTATTAAATATGCTTTTTGTATTTTCATAATTTTCATCTACATAATTCAAAAATGATGATATACTTGCAAATTTTATCTTTTTTGAATTAGCTGATAAATTTCTTTCCTCTAAATTAATTAAATAATTTTCAAAATCTTTTTTTTGTAAAGATAATACATCTTTCAATGTGAAATCTTCTTTTCCTAAAAACTCAAAAAACATTGTTAAATTAGTGTTATAGGTTTTTAGTGTTTGCTCACTAGATTCCTTAATCTTTAAAAATCTTTCATACCCTTTTAATAATTCATTCATATTCAAAACCTCTTTTATTTAATTTATAATAAGATTATATCATTGTTTATTTATTTTGTCAATGTTATACGAACAAATTTTTAACAAAAAAAATAGACTATTATATTAGATAGTCTATTAATATTCTATATAAGTTAGTTGTTGGGTAATACTTTTTAATTGGTTTTGAAAATCTTCTAAGTTTTCTATATTTGCACATTTTATTACTGTGTTCATACCCTCTATAATCCCTTTTTTATTCACTATAAACCTCCCACTTTGTAGTTTGTTCTATTTCTCTTGCACTAACCAAATCAAAACCCCTACCTTCTTGAATTGCTTGTGCTTGTGCAAGTATAATAGCCTTTCTTTCTCCATTAGTATGAACTCTATACATATGATTAACTTCTCCATTAGTCAATACAACTTCAAATTCATCTATACCCATTATAAAAACCTCCTATTCTTCTCTTTTTAAAATATCACATATCCATTTTATTAATTATACTCTTCACAACTATCATCATCTTTAACAACAATTCCATCTTTTATTATACAATGTAATTTATCCTCATCATCTACATGAGCATTTGAACAATGAAAACAAATTTTTTCTAACTCTAGCATAACTCCTCCTTACCCAGCAATACTGAATTACCTCTATAACTTCCAAAAGTCATATATTCTCCATCCTTATCATACTTGGAAATTACTTTATCATATTTAACTGAATCACATCTTGATTGATAACCTTCTAACCAACAAATAACAACTTCTTTACGTTCTGGATAAACATTTATAACATTACCGTCTTGATAATCTTCCCTATTTAAAATATCACAATTCCTTTTGAAAATAACAATATCATCTTCTTTTAAATCCTCATGTTTCATTTTTAACCCCTTTATTTATTGTTATTTATAAACTCTAAATATTCGTCTAAATCATCTATTCCAGTTTCTTCATCACACCAATCTAACCACTCATTTTCTTCTTCATTCCATTCCTCAAGAACAGTAGAGTTGCAATAATCTGGTTTAATCCTATTCTCAAATTGAAATAAGTCATAATTTGCTAATGTATCAAAAATAAGTTTTGCTTCATTTAAATCTTTAACCTCAACTACGAATGGTTTACATGGTATTTGTGGAAAATGACTAACTCTTAATTTTTTATTATTCATAACTATATACCTCGCTTATTTTTTTTCTTAAAGATTATACTTTACAGTAGATTTAATTTCCTTATAAGTGTTAAGTTTAGCCAAAACTTTATTATATTCAATAACATTTTGAATTCCTAACATATCATAAGAATTTGTTTTGCCTTGAAATTTTTCTAATTCTTTTTCAGTTTCTTCTATACAATAATCAAGTCTTTTTAAAAATTCATTTATCTTCTCCATAAACTTTCCCCCTCATAAATCAATCAAACTAATATTTCATTAACTATTTAAAAAATTTTCTTCTAGTTCTTCAACTACTAATAAAGCTATATTGTAATTATCAATCATCTTTCTTGTTTCTTCTTTATTTAAAGCTCCATATGATTTTGTTTGTATTTCTATACTTTTAAATTTAGAAGTAAAAATATCATATTTGATATAAATTTCGGGCATATTTTTTACTTGTGGTTTAATTGCTATTATATTGTTTGTATCCTTTTCTACACCTATTTCGTAATAATCATTTTCATATGCTCTATATTTTTCATTTTCATTTACTAATTTAAATTTTATATTTCCCATAACCTTATATCTCCTTTGTCTTTAATATTTTATTTATTATTTATAAACATCTCTTTTAATTCCTTAACAACTTCTAAAGCTATTTTAAACCCATCAATAATTTTTTCTATATCTTCACTCTTTAGAGAACCATAACTAGCTGTTTCTATAGTAAAATCAATTATCTTTTCTTCATCATCTACTTCTGTATAAATAAGTGGTAGGTATTCATATTGCTCTTCAAACTTTTTAGTAATAGATATACTATATTCTCCATTACTAAAATATCTTTGTAGAATCTTATAGCCATTTTCATTTTCATATCTCTTGAAATTTTCTTTTTTTAATGCTAATTTAAACATAAATTTTCTCCCTTTTATTTAATATTTACTCTCCATTATCTTCATCAAAATCTTTTAGAAATGGATTAGTCCATCTACAAGCTGATTGAGGAATTATTTTATCTTCTATGTAAGCTTCTATATGAGAACCCCACCAATCTTCACAATCTTTTCTATCTGTTACATCACACAAACTTACAGTAATTTCATTTATAAATTCTTTTTTTGTTAAATATTTTTTCATACTTCTCAACCCTCGCTCTTATTTATTATAATGTTAATTATATCATCTTTTTGAAATACTTAAAATTTTTTCTTAATATATGAAATCCTAGTTTTATTTGATTGTGATTTCTCTCATTTTATTTCCTTTCTTTTAATCAGTCTTCCATACAAACTTTTGCAAAGCCAAGTAATCTTTTCTCTGACAATACTATATAACCATTATTTCTAAGCAAATTGATTATGTCTTTAACATCAACTCTAATATTCTTATCTGCTATTTCCTTGTCTTGAAACACAATCTCTCCACTTAAATCACCATTGAAGTGTATATTTATTGATTTTCCATGATAACTGTGCATATTTAAATCCTCCTAATTTTACCCAATGAAAGGTTGATTTTATTTGATTAATTCATCTGATATTTTATACTCTTCAATACGCTATGATTGAATATTTATTAATAGTTTATACTAACTATTTTAGAAATAAATCTATATTTTCTTCTAATGATTCTGCAAATCTATTTAATTTATTTTCTTGAAAACTTCTAACCCCACAAAATGAATTCTTATACATATTGTGGCAATATACATCTCCTTTACATTCATCATTCCAATATACTCCATTTCTTGTTGGCAATCTTAAATCAGCGTTTATAATTTGACCTATATCATTTTTTAAGCTTATATTAAAATCTGTAAATCTTCCATATTCATCACAATTATAATTACATTTTCTTAAAAATCCAAAAGGTATTTTTGTTTCTCCTTTAATTATTGAATGTAAATACCTATGACATTTTTCTTTTGGAAAATCTAAAGATTCAATATTTATAGTTTCCATATCGTTGAAATGGTTTTTTAATATGTTAAATCCTTTTATAGATTCTTCCTCATTTTCAAATACAATCTCTATTTTTCTATTGATAACAATAACATTTTTCTTTCTGAAAAATCTTGCTAACAGTCTATTGTTATAGTCAAAATTAATTAATACTTTATTATATACTTCGTTTGGTTTTTCGAATTCTCCCCAACTATTATAATTTTCTTGTGTTCTAAATCCATAGATATAATAAACATTTTCAATATTTACTAGCTTCTTTAATCCACTTAGCTTAATTGGTTTTACTTTTCTATTTATAAGATTTACAACTTTATTAAAAAACTTTTCAGCTTGTTCGTATTCATTGCTCTTAAATTCTTTAATTAAGTTTTCACTAATATGATATTGTATAGAATCAAAAGCTGACTTATTCATATAGCTATCATGTCGTGGATATTCACAATCTAATATTATTTTATATTCTCCATAATGTTTTCCTAAAATAACTCCCAATCCATAATATTCATCATTTATTGAACCTCTGCAATTAATTAGAATATCTTTTCTCTTTAATACTTCACCCTTAAAATTCATTTTTATACCTCATTTCATTTTTACACATCAACTTGCCATCATCAGAACATAAGTTGTTATCTTTGTGTTGACTACTCTATTAATTGAGTAGTTTCGGCTTTTGTATAGATTATACTTTTATTAAAGTCTACCATGTCTATAATAAAATTCTTCCATTTCTTTGTATTCTTCATCTCTTCTCTTTTCTTCCTCTTTGAGATGTATTATCACTTCATCATAAAGCCCTAACTTTCCCATTATAAAATTCTTTCTATCCATATCATTTTTATATTGATAATGGTCTTGTAGTTTGTAAGTTTTTTCTTCTAATCTTATTAACTCTTCCAATAATTTTTCTCTTTGTCCATTTATTACGCTAAAATTCATCATTTTTACTATCACCTCTTTTCATTTTTATATCCATAACTATCTCCAATACTTCTCTATATTATTGTTTTCATATTCTTCTAAAGTTTCTTCTTCTAATTCTCCATTTTCAATAAGTTCTTGAACACAATTTAAATGTTTTTTCAAACATTCCTTGCAACACATATCATAGGTTTTAATTGAAGGAAATCCATTATCAGTATAAGCATTATGTCTATTAAAATCATTTATCTCTGTGTCACAATAATCACAAGCATAATATACCTTTGCTCTTCTACTCATTTTTTACACCTCACTTATTTTTACTCTTCAAATGAAACACTTGTTTTATATATTATTTTTACTATTCATTAATTCAATATGCTTTTTAATAATTTTTTCTCCCCACTTTGCAACATCACTATTATTACAATGACCTAAATTTCTAGTAACTTTAAAATTAGGAGTTAGTATAAAATATTCTTTATATCTTCCATTGTAATAAATTCTATAATTTTCTTTTACTCCTAAGCACTTTATAGAATCATCATCATATTTAAACATATTATTACACTCCTCCACATATTTATTTTTCTTTATGTGTTTATTACCATATTCCATAACCATCATAATAATCATGTTCTGCTTCAATGTCAGCTTTTCTGTTCTCTACTTGCATTTGTGTGTAGCAACTATAACACATTTCATTAGTTAAACATGATACAGTTGGGTGACATTCTCCGCATACCTTACAAATTTTATATTCCATTTTATTCACTCCTTAATCAATAATTCTTACTTCTTACTTCTAACTTATCCCAATCAGCATTATTTGTAATTCCACTTCTACAAAGTAAGGTACAAGTAGAATAATTATCTTTTGTTTCTTTAGCAAAATACATTGAGTAATGTATTGCAACTATATCAGAATTAACTCCATATTTATAATAATTTTTTTCTATAAAATCTATTATTTCCTTTTTAATTTCATAATCCCATATGTCATTATCCCAAGGATAAATTACTTTACAATAAAGTTCTTCTGAACTTATTTTTAAATTCCCTTTTTCAGTAAACCATTTGTTATCCATATATATTTTTCTCCAATCATTTTTACTTTTACTAATAAAATACTTATTTTATTCAATTACAACATAATAAGATTGTTTTGATTTACTATAATAGATTTTATCATTATTAATACTATATCCTCTTTCCTCTGCATCTTTTGGAAGGTTTTTAACTGTATTTTTACGAAAAGGTTTTTCAATTATTTTTTTAATTAACATTTTAATTCCTTCTTTCTTTTAATTTATTTTTATTTAAATGTTTTGACCAACCTACAATTTATGTAGGCTCTTCAAACCGTTTAAACTAATCCTCTATATCGTCACATCTGCCAACAAAATAATATTCCCCAACTAAACCGTTTCTTTCTGCATATTCTTCTGCTTCTTTTCTAGTTCTAAAGTTATCTATTATCATTTCTAAATTTATATCATCTTCATCATTAAATATTGCATAATTTTTTTCATTTTTACACTCTCCAATCATTTTTATTTCTTAATCTTTTAAAACTATTTCATTTATCCCAGTTCTTTTATATTATCTGATACATATTTTTTCAATTCCAAAATTTCTTTATAACTTAATTTTGGGTTTAATCCTTTTTGATTATTTACTTTTTTAATAATTGCATTTATTTTACAATCATAATTATTTTTTAAAAAAATCATTGTTGCATCTATTAAATAGAATTTTATTGGATAAGTTTTCTCATTCAATTTAACACCCTCTAATTTATTTTCTTTTTCTTCCTTGCCATATTGAACTATTATTTTCCCAGTTCTTTCTTTCCTTCCCTTTCTTACCCTTTTTAATAACATTGTCCATATTGTATTGAACTCTTTTTTCCTCTGTAGTTATTCCAAAAAAATTATCTAAAAAATTCATTTTTATATCCTCCTAATTATATCCTTGTACTCTTTTTAATTCTCTCAAACTTCTAAGAGTTTCATTAATATTATATATTGTCTCTTCTTCTAAAACTGTTTCACAATCTACCTTTAATTCCTCTCTTGCCTTTTTCAATTCTCTTATTAATAATTCGATATTTTTCATTTTTATATCCTCATTTCATTTTTATTATTTTATTTTGAATTGCGAACTAAAGTTTTTAAATTAAATATTTTATGATATATAAGAAACACAAGCAACGATACTGTTTTCAACTTGAAAAACATTTGTTTTAGAATCCACATAATATTCGTCTGAATGGTTGTTTTCTAAAACTTCTTTAATAAAATTAACTAATTCCCAATCATCACACCCTACTTCAAAATTAAGCATATATGCTTTTAATCTTGACATTTTTACACCATTAACTTCTGTATAATACTCGTCTCCATTGTTACCATTAAAATCATCATCTGTCATTGTTTTAAGAAAATTCTCAACCTCCTCTTTGGTTGTATTTGTTGATAATCCTAATACGCCAGTATTTAAGTTAGTTTTTGTAATTTTACTCATATAAAACACTCCTTTTTTCTTTTTAATTTATTTGTTTGTAAAATGTTACTTTTATTTACTTTCTATTTAAAACATCTTTTGATATCTTCTTCATCAAAATCTAACCATATTTTATTATTATCTAAAAATAAATAGTAATTGTTATTTCCACACTTTTCAGCTTTGTATATTTTACCTTTTTCAAATTTATTCCCATCACTTACATAATTTTTTACACATTTAAAATTTAACATTTTTATTCCTCCATATTGTTTAAAATTATTTTTTTTATTTATAATAAAAAGTTATAGTGCTAGGGCAACTGCCATCACTTTTCCAAAAAAGTCCAAATTTTAATTCGCTATGTTTTTCGCATATTCTTTTAATAAATTTATCAAATATTTTTTTGTCAGTATTTAATTGAAATATGATTTGTTTTGATACTTCTGATACTGTAATAGGATAAACAACTGTGCTTGAGCCAGAAGTCCACGTATTTTTCTCAATATACTTACTAAACATTTTATCATTTTTAATTTCTGTTATTATGTTATTTATATTCATTTTTTATCTCCTTCTACATTTTTCACTTTCTAAAACATTTTTAAATTCTCCATATTTTTAATGAAATTATTCTTTTATTGGTTAATTATATATAGTTGCTATAGTTCCATTTGTCATCAATAAAGTAGCTGTTAATTTAAAACCCATTGCATCTTTATACCACTTAATATCATCATTAACATTATTTTTATATCCTTCTTTGGTAGTATAAAAATTAACTCTTACTCCACTATCAAAAAGTTTTGCTTCTTCTCTAGTGTACCCATAATCATTAACAACCTTCGTTAATTCTTCTTTGCTCATTTTGAAATATTCCATTGTAGTATTCATTTCTACAACCTCCATAAACTCATTTTTACTTTTACTATTAATCACTTTCTAATTAAATTATACGCTATATTTTTATATTTATCAATACTTTGTTTGATTATTTTATGATTATTTTTATTTAATTGTTCTGTTCAAACAAAGCTTTATATTCTTCAACAAGATTTTTATCATCTGTAAGAATAAATTTTGAATTGCTAGAGTATCCATTTTCATATTCTTCTGCTATAATTATAAATTTTCTACTTTCTCCATTAATCATAATTTCTTCTGCATCATTTATTATATAATTGTTTGATAAATTTCCATCATAAATTTCAATCTCTAACTCTTTATTATTTGATACTTCTAAAATGGTTTTAACTGTATCTTCTATAACTCTTGAATATATTTTATTTTCCCTTTTTACTCCTCCACAAACTATATATTTCTTTTCCATTTTTACTATTCCCCTTTATCAATTCATTTTTATTAATTACCTTTTTGTTTTTACTAATTATTTAATTGAACCTACAAACTTTGTGTAGGCTCTCAAAACAATTAAATTTATTTATTAAACCAATTCATACAACATTTTTTATATTTTTTACCACTTCCACAATAGCAAGGGTCGTTTCTTTTTCGCTTTTCTCCATCTCTTTTATACGTTGTTTGAATATTTTTATATTCATTTTCATAAGTGTTTTTAAAGTATTTATTTGTTTCTTCATTCATTTTTAAAAGTTCCTCCATTTTTCATTTTTATTAATTGATTAATCTTCAATTTCATTGTATAAATCATCTACTAAACAATATCTTTTAATTTCTTTGCCATTGATTTTTAATTCCACTATTTCATCATCTAGCATAAAACATTCGTTTGGATTGTCGCTATCCATAGCATTTATAAATTCTTCTGCTGATTTAAATTTTCTTTCGATTACCTTTTCATCACAATTCAATACTTTTAATTCTATAACTTTTATATCTTCCATTTTCCTTTTCAATCCTTTTATTAAGTTTAAAACATTTTCGTCTTTACTGTTTTTATAATCATCTTCAAGTATTTTTATAATGTCAGTAACTTCTTGATTTTCTATCATGTATTTATATTCTTTTATAAATTCCTCTTGTTCTTCTTGTGTGAATTTTCCTCTGTTGGATTCATTTAAATATGTTACGATTTTTTTTGCATATAAATAATTATCTATCTCTTTTAATCCAGTCATTAATATATTGAAATCTTTTACTAGTTTTAATTCTTCTTTATTTTCTTTATCCATAGCTTTGAAATAACTTTCTTTCTTAGGTTTTAAAGTGTATAGCCAATCAGATATAAATTCCTCTATTGTAAAGTTTTCAAATTTATCATAATCTTGTAAATCTTCCCTTACTAAAATATTGTCAATCACTTCATAATCATATTCATACATATTAATCCAGTCTATTAATTCAGTCATTACAAAGTACATATTTTTCACTTCAAAACCTATCATTTTTATTAATTGCTCTTTACTTGTTTTCATTTTTAAACTCTCCTTTTCATTTCATTTTTATTAATTATAAATCTAATAATATTAAATTTTCTCGTGATATTGAATAATATTTTTTTCTACTACCCTTTTTAAAAAATCCATATTCTTTGTAATTTTCCGTTTCGTCAACTATTTTAATTTTGCCAACCATTCCAGAAAACTCTATAAATTTGTTTTGTAGTTTTTCACATAGTTCTGTATATCTATCATTTATTTTTTCTTCATTAGGAACAAATGTATATTGAATAGTACATGATATATTTTTATAATCTAATTTTTTTACAAAATCTATTAATTCATTTAATAAGTTTAAATTTTCTTCTACACTTCTATTATTATTAAAACTTAATCTAAAGAAGTCCATATAGTTTGAATTGTTCCAACCTCTATTACAATAATAATATAAATCCCAATCACTTTTATAGTGTTTCATTCCGCTTGTATTTTCTGTTAATTGATGTATATCGTATTTGCTATTGATAAATTTTTCTACTATTTCATTGAAAATAATACCAAATTTTTCTTGAATTTCTTCACAATGTTTGCTCCACTCAACATTATTCATTGTTTCAGAGATTTTTCTATTATTTTCTTTTTCTTCCTCTGAATAATATCTGTTAAAGTTAATTGAATTTATAGACAGTTCACCATAACCCCTTTTGATTAATTCTTTTTCATTATTACTTACATAGCTAAAATTTTTATTGATTAACATTTTTACATTACCACCTTTTCACAATTTTCTAATTTGTCAAAGTCTATTTTACTATGCACATCTTTTAATATTTTTACTAGATTCTTATATTTATTCGGCACTTTGTCAATGTCGTATACTCTACTATAATAATGGTGTGTATCATCATTATTAAAGAAATATATTTCAGAACATTCTAAGCTAGTATTTAAATCTTTTGCATAGGTTATTTCTACCTTTTTATTTTCATCTTTTATATAGGTTGCTATTATGTCATAAGTTGGGTTGTGAAATGTATGCCCTATAATTTCAACCTCTACCCCTTCAATCTTTCCTACTATTCCACAATTTGCAGTTTTTAAATTATTTACCAAATTCATTTTTACAACCTCTTTTCATTTTTATATCTATTTTTATTGTTTGATTATTTAAGAAATAATCATTTAATTAATTATGTTTAATTTTTTCTTATATGTATTAACTACTTTTTTGATACTGAAAAGTATAAAACAGTTGGAAAGTAGTTTACTACTTAATCCACATCTTTTAATGTATAAACCTCTCTAAAATAACCTTCTCTATCTTGCTCTTTACCTTCGCAAATCGAAATTCTTTCAACTTCTTCAATTTCTTTTATAACATCATTTTTATATTTTAATGCTTCTTCTTCTGTATCGAAATATAATAACTTTGCTATTTCATCAGAATAAGTATATTTCAAAATAGCATCTATTTTTTCTTTTTTTGTTGCTTTGTCCCATTCTTTCTTGTACTCTTGTTCATACCATTCTTGAACTGGTTCAACAAAACCTAATTTTAAAGCTTCTGATAATGTGTAAGTATCAATATCTTTACTAAAAGGCGTTTTACCTTCAAAACATTCGCCTTTAAAAATCCTATCGTCTAAATATCCACCAACAAATAATTTTAATTCTTGACTTCCCATATTCTCATATACTCCTTTATTTTTATTTGTCATTATCTTGTTTTATTTCTTCGTTATATATAATTTTATATCCATTGCTCTTTGAATGTTTATTAGATATATTATTTTGAATTACTATAACTGGTCGTTTTTTAATGTTATTATCCATTTTTATAATACTCCTTTATATTTAAAATATTAATTTCATTTACTTTAATTATATCATGTAAATATTAACAATTAAATTTTTTCTTTATATTCTTCTATTTATCTTCTAGCTTTTATTAAACACTCTTTGCAACCAAAATAATTATTACATTTATGTGTTGTATAACCCTTATTTTCTTCATCAATATAATAATATCTGCTTTCATTTTGCATATAAGTTTCTGAAGAATGAGCATTGCATAACTCACATTTACCATATTTCAAAGAATTATTTCCTGTTGTGGTTAATCTATATTTATAATTATTTTTTGTGATTTCATATTCCCAAACTTGCAAAGTTTTTATATCTTGTATTGAGTATTCTTTTAAGTTTAATTTTTCCTCTGCATATTGGTCGGCGTCTTCTCTTTTATCAAAAGTTAAATTATCAATTCCTATTATTATATATTTTTTCATATATAACTAACTCCTTACAATTATTATTTTTAATTAATTATTACTTCATTCCTTTTATAGAATACATAACCGGTAACGCCTTTTTCATTCTTTCTACTTGCTTATATTTCCATGTATTAGGTTCGGCGTTTTTATACTTTTTAATATATTCTTCCATTGATTCAATTGTATTCTGTCCACCTCCAATAGCTTCGAGTATTATTTGTGAACCTTCCACTTTTATTGCTTTCTTTACTCCTATTACTTGACAACCATCATACCCACCAACTTTAACTAATGGTAAATACCCATCAATCATATTTTTCCCTATATTCCATACTTGATAACCTAAAGGAATACTATCAACCAATTCAAATGTATGTTTTCCACTTGTTATAGTTTCCATTTTTAAAACCTCCATAATATTTAAAATTATTTTTATTTATTCCAATCTTCACTACATTTCATAACAAAATAGAAATGCTCTCCATAATCTTCTATAGAATCCTCTGTTCTTTTTAGTCCGTTGTTATTTGCTACTTCTAAAACGTTATTAATTAATTCTTTACGTTGAGTAAAATAATCCTCACTATCTGTTGTAATATCGTATTTTGTTAAGAAAATAACTTGATTCAAATTATCATAAAATCCACACAAATCAAATTTAACTTCTGAAACTCCTTTTACTTGTAATAATTCACTTTCTAACTTCTGTAAATTCTCAACTATATTAAATTCCCTCGCAATTGCATATTCTCTTTCTTTATTCATTTTTCATTACCTCCAACTATTTTAATTTATTTTATTAATTACTCTATAAAGGTTATAAAGATTATTTTTCTCTTATAACCTTTAACAATAATTAATTATTTATTTTTATTCTTATATAATATTTACATTGAGGTTATTTTTATTAAAGTGTCTTTTAACCAACTTTTATTATTTGATAATTTTGTTATTATATATAGTATAGCAAACAATAATAGCATTGTAAATATAAAATTTATCCCCCACATACTAAGCATTTTTACTATAAATTGAAATACTATGTTTAACTTTTCACCCATTTTTACGCTACCGCCTTTAGCATTATTTTTTCGTTTAATAGCATAGGTATTTTTTTCATGTCTTGAATACTTTCCTCTAAATCATTTCCAAAATAGTCATATATCGTTTTTAGTGCTTTTATACCCTTAACCCTTCCTATTATATCCATAGCACTATTAAAAGCATCATCATTGTTTTTAGCCTTGATAGGATAAACCTTAAAATTTTTACTATTTATTGATATTGTTAATTCAAATTTTTTCATTTTTACACCTCGTTTTATTTTTATTGTTTGATTATTTTGTTATACATATATATTTTTATTTACTTAAAGTTTTCCATAACATATAAATCTAATTTATTCTCTATCTCGTCAAGTCTTTTTTGTATTTCATCTACTTTTTTACTTTCTTCTAAATATTTCTCTCTATCTTCTATACTGTCAAGCACTTTATAGAACTGTGCTATTTCAAACATTGTATTTGAATATTCGTTTTTTAATTTTAAATATTCTGCTTCTTTATCTGTGTTGAATTTTAAAGCATAATTAGCTAAATCTATCATTATAAATCTAAATTTTTCTACATCTTTTATTCTTTCCTCTGAGGGTTGCCAAGTTAATTCCTTAGTATCAACATCATATCTTTTAGCAAGTTTATTATTGCAAAATGTATTTATAGCATATACAGCATTTTTTAAACTATTTCTATTTCCTTTTATTTCATGTAATGCACCAGTAAACCCCATTTCTTCAATAGCTTTAATTAAAAATTCTTTTACTTCCTCTTTACTTGCATTTTCTTTTTTAAACTTTTCTATTAAATTAATATCTAACATTTTAACACTCCTTTAATTAATTATTTTATAAAATAATACTTTTATTTACTAAATGCTATTGCCAACTCTTTTTTATATCCTAAAAGAATATAAGCCTTAATTAATATTTGTCTTTCTTTTTCTGTTATTTTATTAGTTGGCATATCAGCAATACCGCAATTATATTTTTCTCTTAATTCTTTTGTTAATTCTAAAGCCTTGTGCCAATGATTTAAAGTTCTTTCTTTTTCATTATTATTTTTCTTTAATACCTTTATTGATGTAGGCAACCATTTTTCACTCAACATTTTAACAACCCCTTTTAATTTATTATTTTATATTTTTATATCTAAGCTTATAAAATTTGATTTATACTTAAAATTATAACATACTGTTAACCTACTATGCTATGCAGTTCGGAATTAAGTCAAAGATGAGAATTTATAAGCTTAATTTAAAAACATTTTGATTAATAATTTATTTATTATTTTTAAATTTACTAGGCTTAAAGATAGCCTTTTTTGATGTCTCTATATTCATTTTTCAAATAGCCGATACACCTTGTAGTTGTGTAAATAACTAACTAGATTTATGTTATTAACGTCTAGCCCGTTTTATCTTTTATGTATTTGTTATCTTGTATTTATTGTATCATAGTCTTTTTTACTCTGTCAACAATTATTTTAATTTTATTTGATTATTTTATAATTTATTTTTTTCAATCTTTCTTGACTAAAGTGGGTAGTCAATTCTTTTGTTTTCGTGTGTTTTTTGATTTGATATTTAATTGATTTGTTAATTCTATTATACCATCTTGAATAGAGAAGTCAATAATTATTTTTTAATTTGTTTGATTATTTTATTAAAATTATATATGTCTTTATTTGACCTTATAATCAATTTTAAGAGCATCTAATTTAAAATGTATTATAATGCTAGAAATGTATAAAACCTTCTTAAAATCGATTGTAAGCGTATTAAAAGATTTGTTAATAGAATTTATCATATAAAAACAAGAACTCTTTAAAATTGATTTTAAAGAGTTTTAAAGACATAATAAAAAAGCAACCTTTATTACAAGATTGCTTTTTAAATTTTACCATTCAAATTTTAAAGATTTTTCTATACACTTTATTAATAGGTTATAACCTTCGTTATTAATGTACTCTTTTAATTTATTAACATTATAATGACTAATAATATCTTTTATATAATTAATGTATAAATCACTATCTATGGCTTTATGTGGACTTATATTATTATCATTCATATAGTTGGCAGTTAAGTCTATAAATCTCTCATATTCTTCTGATACTTCAAATTTTTTATTATAATTGTGACAGTATATTAATTGATTATTATCCTTAAGCGTTTCATAAGTCCATCTATGGAGCAATGTTTCATTATCGCTAATTTTTTCTTTACGATGCATATTTTTAAATTGTCCATCAAATATAAATACTGTTTCAGTTGGCATTATAACAATTTTATCTAAAAATTTTCTTCGTGGTCTTCTTATGTATATAATTAGTGTGTTCTCATATTGTGCATATTTATTAAAATGATATCCTTCTAATGTTCCATATAATATTAATGGTACTAATTCATTTGGTTTTAATACTGTTATCTTTTGCCCTATTGTTAAATTTAATTTTTTCATTTTAATACTCCTTAATTTATAAAATTTTTACTCAATTAATTCTTTATTGATATTTCTTTATAATTATTTATTAAAGTTAATTCATCAATCAATAGATTAAAACTATCTTTCTTTCCTAGCCTAGCAAGTAAATAATTACCCTTTGAGTTAGTTCTTCCATTTGTTACATAATAAGCGTTTAAGTCTTCTTTTGATTGATAAACATAACAAGATTTATTTTTTAAATAATCCTTTGCTATTTGTTCTAAATCGGCATTATATTTATTTTCCTTTGTTATTGTTTTACATCTTCCATCTATTCTTAAAGGGCAATTATGACAATTGTCATTGTAATTTATTTTGCATACTGTATTTAATAAAATTTTTAACTCCATGTTAATAACTCCTTACTTTTTAATTATTTAATTTCTTTTAATTATTTACATAAGGGAATATTTTTCTTATATATTCCCTTAAGTCTACAATTAAATTAACAACCATATTTCCCTAGAATAGTTTCTTGTATACTGTTTTTCCAATTTTCTATATCTGTTCTTATTGACCAATGTTTATTATATCCATTAAAATGTCTTAGTAAATGTAATAAATTAGAGTCTTTATCATCTACCCATAAAGAAAAGTTTGGATATTTTTTTCCTTCTGATTTTTCTAAGTCATAAAAATGTTTTTTAATTTCTTTTCTCGTATTTTCCAATGTGTTATTATATTGGAATTCATCACCATAATTATAAGCTTTATAAGTGTTATAAGTTTCTTTTGTTGTATCTTTAAACACTCTATAACCAGATAAACCCCCTAAAATTTCTATACTATCAAATGAGCAATTTAAACTACAATTAACAAATCTTAAAATCCCTTCGTATGAATATGATATATTACCATTTCTTTCAAAAGGTAAACGTGAGTTATTACAATCATCAATTTCAGAATCATTTGTTATATAGTGACAAGAATCAACAAACCCTATTGCATCACCTATATTGTAATTCTCATATCTATGATATTTCTTAGCATCTTCTTTAGTCTTTTCATTTCCTAAAATTTCGAGGTAAATCTTTTTGCCCTCATTGTTTGTAAAAGCTGTTCTAATCCTACAATTACATATTTCTCCTGTGTATGTGTCTTCCATTCCAGCACCTTCAAAATATAAAACTTTTTTCATAATTTTAACACTCCCTTTAAATATTAATTATTTGATTATTTTGTTATTGGATTTATTTAATTTGTTAATACTATTGTAAGCTTATTATTATATAATGTCAATAACTTTTTAAATATTATTTGATTATTTTTAAAAATATTATTTATTGTTATTGTGATAATCTAAATAGGTATTAATTACCTTGTTTAATTGCTCCTTACTATTTAATGTCATATCCCAGTCACCCAACTCTATAGATTGAAATATATATGTGTTTGTTTTTTCTCCTTCTATCCACCAAGTGCCGTTTGACAATTCGGTGTATATTTCCCCCTCCTCAATATACACTTTATCTGTGCTTTTATCGGTCGTATAAGCTATTTTAAGGCTATTAGATGTATTAGTATTAACTTCTTTTACTTCCTTCTCTAATTGACTAATTTTAACGTTTTGAGTGACTATAGTTAATATCATAGTAGTTATTATTAATATTGTTAAAATTGTTCTCTTGTCTTTTTTCATTTTTTTCGTTACCTCGCTTTTTTAAATTGCTCTGTTTGTATCTGTTAAGTAAAAATGTTGTTTATTATCTTGACTAGATATATCCATTACATTTTTTAAACCTTCTTTGCAAGTGTCACATAATAGATTTAATTGTATTCCAATTTCAAGCGTCCAACCAAGTCCATTAAATTGTGTATGGCAACAACTACATTTTGCATTTACTAAATTTCCAACCCTTCTAATTACTATCATCTTCTTTATTCCTCCTTATTCTGTTAAGGTTTAACCCTTAAGCGTTATACTTATTGTATCATACTATTTTATATTTGTATATAATTTATTTGATTATTTTATTTAAAATCTTTTTGACTAAGTAGGTAGTCAAGTTCTTTCGTTGTGTTGATGTGTTCTGCATTGATTTGTTAAGTCTATTATATCAAACCGATTGAATAAGTCAATAAAAACTTTGATTATTTTATACGAATTATAAAAATATTTTAATAATATTATTCGTGTTTATGTAGACGTATTTAAAACACTCTAAAATCAATTTTAAGCGTTTTAATTACTTATAGTGTAATATATCCACTTATATATTAAAAGTGTTATATTGAGCCTATTTTATGCAATAGAATTGATTTTAGAGTAAAATAAAAAAGCACTACAATAGTGCTTCAAATACGTTTTATAGGATTTTCAATCTTTAAATCTAACAGTTTTTTATATATCTCTCTTGTTTTTATTCTCGCCCTTCTATAGCTTTTTATAGGCTTTTTAAATAGTTCTATTTCCACTCTTAAATTTTCTTTAGTAAGTGATTTTATTTTTCTATCATACTTATTCATTAGATACAATCCCCTACAAGCTTATTACACGCTTTTATTTTGTAGTATATTAAATATATAAAATTATCCTTTTTTGTGTAGCTAAATGTAATATTATCCTTTGTGCTATATTCAACTACTAAATTAGTTACATCTTTTACAATTTCTTTTTCTTTTATAAAGTTGTCCAATTCTTCATTGTATTTTATCAATTCTTCAATTGTTAGCCTTGCCAAACCTCTTTTTATAATGTCCTCTATTGCTTTACTTATTTGCATTTCTAATGCTTTATTAATCATTTTTTATACTCTCCTTATAAATAAAAATCAGTTATAGTAATTGTAAATTCGTTGTTTATATAGTCAATTTTTTCTGATTCATATTTAACTAAATTACCTTCTATATCTATTCCATCATTATATAATAATTTCCCTTGTATGATTAAATTTAATATTATGTTTTCTATTTTTCTTGTTTTCTCTCTTGCTTTTTCATCTCCTAAAATATTCCTCATGTGTTGCATATCTTCATTATAGATTCTTATTCTCATTTCCTCACTACCTCGCTTAAATTATTTTTTGTTTGATTATTTATTTTAAAGTTTCTTTTTTTACGTTATTTCCTTGTATCTTTATCTCTATTATCTTATATTTAAATATCCACTTGAAAAGCGTAAATTATATGCTATAATTTATATTAAGGAAAAGGTTAAGTATGAGATAACCTTACATTGTTTTATATGTTTTCTTTAAATAACTAGTTTGTGGTAGGACTAGTTATTTTTTTTGTCGTTTTTTGTGATGCTTATTTCATCTATTTTACTATTATTATCTTTATTGCTTACCTTTTTTGTTATATTGTAATCTTTTAGCATAGCAATTATAATAACTATTGTAGTGCAAAATATAGTAAATACTTGTACCATATCACTCATAGACACGCCCTCCCCTCATGGTTATTGCTTATATATTCTATAAGCTTTCTCATACTTAACCCGAGGAGGTATATAAAACACTCCTTAATTATTAGAAAACATTATGTTTTCTACTCTTTAATTGTACCATATATAGAAATGTTTGTAAAGAAAAACTTTTAAATTTATTTGATTATTTTAAAGTAAATAAAAAAGAAGGTTCAAACCTTCTTAAATACTTTTTTTTATTTATTTTAGTAAATATTCTTTTAAATCTTTTATCCTCCAATTTAACTTTTTTCTATCTAAAATACTTATATTTTCAATATCTGTTTTAGACAATTCTATTAGCTCATTTAGTTTGTTTTGTCTTTCTTCTCTATCTTTTAAAGTTTCTTCTGTTGTTATAATTCCATCTAATTTTAAAAATTTAATTATTTCCTTTATTTCCTTCTCTGTTAGTCTACAATGTTCACCTTCCCATAAAAACTTAATTCTATTATTAACTATTGAAAAAGGATAATTACCGTTTGGATAATCTAGTATCTTGTCTTTTGTTATTGCCGTTATTGTTCCAGTTGTAAGAGTTTCTAAACATATAGCCTTGTTGCCCTTTATTTCTTCTACTAGAATGTAATGGCTTTTCTTAGTAGTTCCAGTTAAACAATAATAGTATTGTTGCTCATTATTCATAATAATCGCTATCCCCTTTATTAATATTTTAAATATTCATCTTTAATTAAATCTAATATAAATCTTTTTTGTAATGTCGGTAATGTTATATCATCTTCATATATATAAGTTTTCTCATGTTCTTGTAAATCTATCTTATAATACCTTTTGTCTTCTTTTATATTCCATCTATGTTCTAATGTAAAACCTAGTTGATAATTTTTATTGTGTTCCATACCAGTATATATTATTCCAGTTCTATAACCTAAATACTCTATATTAAAGCTAGTCATACATATATAGTCTTCTTGTATAAACCCACTTTCTTTTACGTATTCTTTCATTTCTTTATCTGTAAATTGTATGTTTAACTCACAATCTTTAGTTTCTCTATTATACATTTTAGAACTTAATATTTTCATAATTAAAACCCCTTTATACTTGTTATTTTAATCTATAACTAATTATATCATATATAAATTTAATTGTACATAGTTTATTATAAATTATTTGATTATTTTAAAATGTTCTATAATATCCTATATACTGCTTTAAATGAGTAAAAAACCACGAAACTTTACAAATAAGGTTTTATGTCATATAGTAATGGTATTGTAAGTATTAAAATAAAAACGCTTAAAAAGGCTTGTGGCGAGTTTTAAAGTTATATAATGTTTGATTATTTTATAATTTGGTGTGTTTTACTGTTGTAAATATATGTATAGTAAATTAGGTGGTAAAAACACGAATTATAATATTAATGTTAATGATAAGATTCGTATGTATAATTCATATGTTTATGTAGTTATTAAAACTAGATGTAATGATGTTTAGGTTTATTATTTATATGTTAGTGTTTAAAATTTGTATATTTACATTATTATATGTAGTTTAATTATATTACATATAGTTATTGATACTATTTAATGATATGTTTATAGTGATATATTGTAATGGTAATATATTATTAATACGAATGATTTATATTTGTTATGTGTTAATGTATGGGTAAAAGTTGTATAAGTTTAATATGATAATAGTTATATAATAATATAATATTAGTTATATATTAGTATGATATTAATATAAGTATGTGTAATATATGTATAAACAATATGTTAATATAGGTTTGATTATATATGTATTATAGTTATATATAGTATGTGTAATGTAATGGTTAGGTGTTATATGAGTATGTATTAAGTGTTAATAATGAAATGTTTTTAAGTGTTTTTATGGTTGATATTGGATAGATTAGGTATTATTATTATTGTTTATGTGTGTTGAGTTTGTTTGGATATGGTTGGAAAATTGTGTTTTTATGGTTTGTTTTTTGGGAATAATAAGGTTGAATATGGGTATAATATGAGTTGCGATTATTTTGTTTTGTGGTAATGTCTTTCATTGAGAAAATAAAGTTGAAAACAATTTTCACGAACTTTTTGAAGAAATTTTTAGCTAATTTTCAAAAAAAAGATTAACATTTCTAAAAGTCTAAAGATTCTCATATTTTTAAAAAAAGGTCGTATAATATGGTATTATACGAATTATTTTTGATTTTTTACTAAAATAAGAATGTTTGTTCCCATAGTGGGGGGTATATTGTATTTTAAAAAGGCTCATTTTTGGCATCGGAGTTGCTAAGTAGGTACACAGAGAAATCGAATCAAAATTTAAGCCAAAATCATCAAAATCACTGGAAAATAATCGTACGATAAACCATCCCATCACGATTAAACCGCACAACCAAGCCATTGTTCAATTCTAAAACCACTACAAAACATTATTAATTACACTAAACAAACACTTAAACTCTCTACAAACCCACTAACCATGCGACTTACAACGATATTTTAACCCTAACCAGTCTAAAAACACTCATATTAAAACCTATTCAAACCCAGTAATATCAATGCTTAACACCACATAACAAGCCAATAATCACGATATTCACTAAAAATAACAAAAAAATAAGAGTAACTGTTAATTACTCTTATTACATAAAAGCCTATTTAATCATAAAATCTGTAACAATATTTATCCCTTTTCCACATAGATAAATCATTAAAAATTCTTTGCTCATTAATCCTAATCCCAAAAATCCTAATAATATAAATCCAGATACTACACTATTAATATTTTCTTGTTTCTCCTTTCGAATATCATAAATCATTTGAGCGTATCCAAACTTATCAAATTTATAAGTTTTAATATTTCTTTTCTTTAAGAATTTAATCAAAATATCACACCCCTATTGCTTATTAGCAATTCCTTCTTTAACTGCTTCAAATAACCAAGGAAATAAACCTTTAATTTCCTCACCGCTTGGAGATGCTGTTCCAGAATCTTTTACCGCTCCTAGATATTTAAAAAATTCCTTACAAGTTAATGAATAACCGCCTAGACCAACAAATTCAGATTTTGTATCTTCTCCAAAACTTTTAAGTAATCTCTTTAATGCAAATGTAATAGCAAAATTAACTCCTATATCTATAAAATGTTCCTTATAATTTGCCATATGAGTTGCTAACAATGTTATTAATATAATGTAACTCATAATGATTTAATCTCCTAATCTTCTAAGTTGTCCTAAAGCTTCAAGCACACATCCTATGGCTGTAGTTACTAGCATAGAGTTAGAAGCAATTTTGCAATACTGAGCTTCTTGAGACTTTCCTAAATCTGATAATATCTTTTCTGCTATGGCACTACCAACTCCAACACTTGCCATTGTAATAATTAAACCTAAACTCATACTAATTAACTTCCCTTCTATTTATTATTAAAAATTATTAAGTATGGGGGGATATAAAGTATTAAATTATATACCCTCTAAAATAGCTATTGTGCCTTTTTCTGCTTATACTCATTAATATCTATAACATTACTTGATTTTTTAATAACAGACTCCTTTCTGTAAAAGCTTTTAATTTTATTAATTACACATTTGATTAATTTATAAGCTTCTCTAACAAGCAAATATATAAATTTAACAAGTTCTCTTGTTGCTACTCCAACTAAAACAGCATTTTTCCCAAAAGTTTTAGTTGTTTTTTTAATATTACGTTTTCTTAATAATGCAAATCCTAATAGATTCATGATATTCACTCCTTTGTATATATCACAACATTAAGATATTTCCTTGACTTTTACACTTTCATTCTACATCTAATCATTAATTAATCTACATTTATAAACAGCCTTTTTAGTGCCTATTTAATCTATTGAATTAATAATACAAATTGTAATTCTCACTTAAAGGAAGGATAAAACAACCATTTTACAAACATAAACTAATTAAAGTTAAATATAAAAGAAAATATAAAATATGAAAATATTTATATTGTATTTATAAAAATAGTCAATGTATCAATCTTTTGGTAATGTATAATTCTTTTGTTATAACTAGGAATTATATCTTAGTTATGTATTCCCATCAATGTAAAATGATGGGTTTAAGGTGCAAGGCTTGTCTTCCGACACCGCCTTATAATGGCTCACATTCGTTCCCCATTAATTGGTTTTCAAGAATGAAGTTATTGCTTGATTACAAGTCTTACTAATATACTTTTTAGTGGTATTACTATGTGAATATACTTTCTTAATATACTCTAAGAAGAAAAAAATAAAAAAATTAAAGAAGAACTTTACCGATTCCCTTTAGGTCGTGATGAACTTGATAGCTTCTAATATCATCCATTCTCCAAGGAGTTTTATGGTCTATGTCATCTATAAAAAGAACTGCTTCATTAGACTCTACTCTCTCCATAACTCCATATTTTCTAAAAATCTCATTAGTTAAAATTTGAACCTCGTTATTTTGATTTATTATCTCGTTATATTTTTCATTAGCCTTTTTATTTTGGTCTGGGAAAGGTAATAGTCCAGTGGCTACTATAGTCTCAATACAAATAGAATAAATATATTTATCCATTTTAAAAACTATAAATCCATCACTTCTATATTTACCTTCTAGCCATGATTGCTCTCTCTTAAAATACAATATAGTCGCTCCTAATTTAAATATTTCAGAATAAGCGTTCATGGTTAAAATGGTATGTTTAGAAGGTGTTTTATATTGATTTTCTATATAAAAAATCTTTTCTGGTGCATATATCTTATGGTTTATAAAACTTCTACAATACTGTAATCTTTCTATCTCTGCAAGTCTCTTTCTAGCCAAATCATATCCATACTTCCTATCCGCAAACCATATATTACAACATTGGGATATTGTTATAAAACCATTATCCTCAATGTACCTTACAATCTCTCTATCTCTCTTAGTCAACAATTAAATATCACTTCCTTCTCGGTTTTTCTGTTTTGCTAAAATCTATCTTAGTTCCATCAATAATATTTACATTATTCAAATCTAGTGGATTTTGCCAATTATCTATAAAATGTTCACTCACCTTTTTAATATCCTTATTTTTATTGAGTGTTTTTTCCAATTTATCATTGATTTGTGATGATATTTCAGTTTTCTCAATAGTTTTTGATGATTTATTTTTTTCTTCTTTTCTTTCTTGTTTTGTTTTTTTCTTAGAGTTATTTGAGTTAGGTGCTTTAGATTCTATTAATTCTTTAGAATTATCATACATTTTCAAATCTATAGGCACATATCTACTCCATCTCAAAGGTTCAAGATAGTTATCTATCATTTTTGAATACAAATTAACTGTTCTGCCATAGTATTTTTCATCAGTTTTAGTTATAAAATCTCTTTGTCTTAGAGATACAGCTTCATCGCTATCTATAGCTATTTCAGAGGATTTTCTATTATTAACTTTAAATGTAACCATTACATTACTCATAGCTTTAAGGAAACTTGGTAGTTTATCAACTGTTGCTCTTTGAGTTCCCATTACAATATATAATCCACACGCTCTACCTATTGCAATTAAGCGTTCCATATTGGATTGTATAGCTTGTTTAATTATCTTGTTTTGTTTCCCATTCTCTCCTTCTGGCATTAGACTGGCGTATTCATCTATTACAAAGTACATATATTTCCACTTACTGCCTTTTATCTTTCCTTTTTCAATAGATAAGTTATAATCATAAATATTATCTCCATTACCTCGCTCTTGGATTGGTTCTAATATCTCTTGTCTTTTATCAACTATATCAAGCAGATATCTTGTCAAAGAATATATGTCCATTAAATTTTTTGCATAATATCCACAGTGTTTACAGCGTTTATATATGGTCTGGTCAGTCTTATCAGCTTGTGCTATAAAAATTTGAACATCATTTTCAGAGGTTGTTGCAAGTAAATTCACCAGCATCAAATCTATAAACTTAGTCTTTCCCATGTTAGTAGAGCCTTGAATTAAAACGTGGGGGTACTTTAGCATATTAGCAACCATTGGTTTTCCATCTAAGCCAGTAGACATATATAACTCCCAAGGCTTTAATTTTATTGGTTTAAAATCCACATCTGGTATATCATTAGTTATAAACAAGGCTTTACAATGTTTAGACTTTGGAACTCTTGTTGTTACGAATTTGCAACCCAAATTGTCTTCTATAATAGCTATATTTCTCTCATTTTCAATATCTCTAAAGGTTAATCCATCAGTATTAAGGATATTGCACTCAAATCCGAAATCTTTCACCTTTATATTGGATAAAGGAAATGTCTTTTCAAGTTGGTTATATAACCCCATATAAGCCATAGTTTTTATCCAACTCTCATTTAGCTTACTAACTTTAACCCTATCCTCAGTCTTTTTCTTAGCAATTGCCCTTTTTTCTTCTTTTGTTAGCTTGGGCTTATTTTTTTTAAATATATTTATCACAATCCAACCTTCCCTCCTTTGTTAGTCTTAGGTTTAGTTGATTCTTTATATTTTTCAAAACTCCTAATGTGCTTAGAAACACTTGCTGATTTGTACTCATTGATATTTCCAATCTTATATTTATATAATATATATAAAGGAAATACTATTAGCCATGTTCCAATTAAAGTATATGTTGGATTGTTTAATAGAGATTTTAAATAATAGTTAAAATCCTTCACTACTACTCCCCTTTTTTGATTTCCTATACTAGCATACTATTAGATTAACTATAAAAGGTTACTATGTTTTTAGAATAATTTTTAAAATTTTTGAATATAATAAAGTTTGAGGTGATGGTATTGAGCAAAGTTAATTCTATACTAAGATTAGATAAACAAGAAAAAAGCATCATTTATGTTCTAACTTTATTGTTTAAAACTATTATATTAATAATAAGCTCTATTTCTAAAGGGCTTATTTGGGGTGTGAAAGCAAGTTCTAATATAATAAAAACTAACAGAGAATTAAAATTACTTGGTTTTACCACTCTCTCCTTGATGGGCAAAGTAGAAAAAATATCTCATAGAGATTTTGAATTTTTTGTAGCTGAATTATTTAGATTGCAAGGATATAATGCTACTGTAACTCAATCAGTTTGTGATTATGGTAGAGATATAATATTAAAAAATAAAGAAGGAGATATTTTTGTAGAATGTAAACACTATAGAAATGAACTAATAGGTCGTGAGATTTGTCAAAAGCTTCTTGGTTCTATGGATATGTTTGGAGTTAAAAAAGGAATTATTATTACAACAAGTCATTTTCACAAAAATGCTTATGAAGTTCAGAGAATGGTTGGTAAAGATAGATTAATACTATTAGATTATGAAGATATATTGGATTGTTTAAGTAAATTACAACCAGAACATTTAAAGAAAATAGCTTTTAAATTAAATAGTTGTGTTTGAACAAAGATGTTTAGGGTATTAAAAATGGCTAGGATTAATCCTAGCCTATAAAACTAACTAAAAAATTTAAATATATCGTCCATACTAGCCATAGCTTTTTTCTTTTCTGGTTTTGCTTCGTGACTTGTTTTTATTGACTCTATTTTAACCTCCTCAACATCTTCTTCTTTAACTTCTTGGTTTATAAGTTTCACTTTTTCATTTGCTAATTCAGCTATATTATTGCTAATGCTTTTATTTTCTTTACAACCAGTAACCATTATAATATTGCTTACCTTTGTTGGTGTCATGTGGCTATTAGGGAAATGTCCTACAACTTCTGATATTATTCCAATAACGTCTTTTTCTTTAATCTTTTCGTGTATTGCATATCCTACTGATTGAGGTTTCTTTATAGTATGACAATATATTGATTCACTATATGCTTCTTGGCATCTTTCTTTAAAGTTTTCTAGGTCGATAGCATCAAAAGTAAACATCATTGCTTGACCTTTATTTTTGAATAAATCTATTCTTTCTGATTCCTCGACATTACTATCGTTATTTGCTCCTTCACCTTCTATCCATCTATCAAATAGCATATAATGTTCCATATTTATATCATCAAATTCATCTCTTGAATCATTATCGATTATATAGTATTGATTTACAATATCTGCTTCAACTAAACCATTTAATTCTTCTAAACTCTTTTTTGCATTTGCTTGAAGTTGATAAGATTCAAACTCTCTCGGCTTAGCAACAACGGCTATTATTGTTGCATTTTCCTTACCTTTTTCTTTTAATTTTGTTTTAAGTGTTGCCATAAAGAAATTAGATAAACCTCCGCCAGTTCCACCACCTAATGTATAATGAACTACAAATATCTTTGTTGTTGGATGGGCATCTATTAACTTGCCAGTCATTTCACCATAATAATTCTTTCCGTATTCTATAGCAACATTCCTTTGTTTAGCACAACCCTTAGCTGATGGTACATGATAAATCAAATCATCTTTAACACCTAATTGAGATAAATCATCATAACTGGTATTTATAAAAAAGCTTCTATATTTGTTATCATGGAATTCTTTTGCTAATTTACACCCACCTTGACCTATACCAACTATACAAAAATCATCTTTTAACATATATTTATTCTCCTTTTTGCTCTTTTATTCTTTTTATTTTCTCTAATAACTTCTCATCTATTTTCATGTTTTCTTCAACTACTTTAATTCCTTCTTGTGTTAAAAAAAATGTATCTGCTCTTTCATCCTTTGCACCTTTTTCTACAAGACCTAAACTTATAAACATCCTCATCGATTGTCTTATTTTAGGTATTGATAGACTTGTTTCACTTGCTATTCTCTGAATTTTAAACGAACACAATTTTGAAAAACAAGTATTTTGGTACAGCAACCCTATTATTCTATATTCATTTCTAGTAAAATCCACCAATTTCACTCCCTTCATTAGTTTAATATTACCATTTTATATTAATATAATCAAGACAATATTTAATTAATATAAATATACTATGAATATAACATTAACTTTATATTTGTTTTATATCATTTTAATATTATATTGATATTAACTTGATATTAAAGTAATATTAACTTTATATTTATATTATATTAAAATGATATAAAAGTGTTAATACTATAATATAAAAAATATAATAAATTAATATTATCTTTATTTATGATTAAATTTATGTTATAATTACCAATATTATGATAATTGGAGGTGTTTAAATGTCCAAAAGAGATAAAGTAATAGATACATTGTATAATGAGGTTGAAAAGCCTGAGTTTTACACAATATCAGAAGCCTCAAATAAACTTGATATATCTACAACTAAAATAAATCATTGGATTTTTAAGCTTAGCAAAGCTAAAGATAACTTCTTTAACAATTCAAGCAAATTAACAGAGGATGATTTAGATAAAATTAAACTTGCTCAGTCATTGTTGGATGATGGGTATAATTTTGAAGAGATAATTAATCATTTTACAGATGAAGCAAACGCATTGATTAATAGAGATGATAATACAATAGTGAAAACCGACTTAACTAAACTTGATTCACAAGTTTTATCAAAAGCTTTAACGATAGAAGTTGAAAAAAATATAAATAAATTAATTGACTCCATAAAAAATGAGTTTTCACAAAATATAGTAAGTGAATTTGAACAACAAGCTTCTAAAATAGCTGGGTCTTCTCTAAAAGCGATACAGCAAACCAAAAATGAAATGCTTAGTGAAGTCATTGCTTTAAAAGAACAAAATGATATGTTCAAAAATGAGTTAGAAAGAATGTATTCAAAACAAACAGATGAACTTAGAAGAAAGCTAGAAGCTAAAGAAGAAGCTATAAAAAAGCTAGAAGAAGAAAACAACAAAGGTTTCTTTTCAAAAATATTTAAACGATAATCAATTGAAAGATACATTTGAAACAAGTTATATGATTAAAGAAGAAATTGACAAGATGAAAAATAAAAATGGGGTTTTTAGCAAATTAAACTATAATATTTAAGGGGATAAAACAATAAATACAGATTCCCTTAAAACAGATAATAAAATAAACAAACAAAATATTGACAAATGAAAAGGAATATGATATATTAATTAACAAAAGAGATAAATGAAAAAGAAAGCAACAAAAAAAACATGACAATCATTTCGTTTAGAAATGTAATCTCTTTTATATGTAATATAATAATCTTTATTATATTATAGTATCATTTCACACGTTCATATGCGGTTGAAATGTATTCAAAAGTGTAAAATATGAGCATTTCACACGTTCATATGCGGTTGAAATGTATTTAGGTTTTAAGAGGGGAGGTAGAAATGATTAGCAATAGTTACTTTATCAAAATAGAAAAAGATTGGTTTAGGGAAGATGGTTTTTATAATAAGTATGGGGAATATGGATTAGCTTTTTATACAATAGCTTCGCAGAGATACACTAATATGGAATTATGCTCAATAAACCTCCCCACCATATATGAACAATTAGGGCTTACATCAAGAAGTAATAGAAATCAAGTGCTAAAAGTAAAAGAATCATTTGATAATATGGTTAAAAATGAATTTATTAAGGTTTATTTTATTGATAAACAAATCAAGGAGATTAAAAAGAATCAATTATCATATATGTATGATATGGAGTATACAACAAATAGAGATAATAATTTTATAATGGTTTATATAGATGACATAAAAAAAATTCTAAATATGAAAGTAAAAGGTAAATTTAAATTATATGCTTTATATGTGAAAATATTATGTTTATGCAATAATAGTCAAGGAGTTAGAAGAATTAGTTCAAAAGAATTAGAAGATATAGGGGTAGACAAAAGAACCCTAATAAAATATATAAAGATATTAGAAGATGAGAAGTTAATAGCATACTGTTCTGGTGGTTATGATAAGAAAAACAAAAAAGAAAACTACAATGTATTCTCTAGATATTCAGATTTGGAGTCATTAAAGAAGCATTTAGAGTCATATGGAGGATATGATGTGTTAAAGTATCAAAAAAGCAAAAGAGATGAAAAAAGAACTGAAAAAGCATTGACAAAATAATCAAATAATGATATGATATGTGATATAGTTAATAATTTTATATAAAAACAAGTTGTAAGGAGGGGGTGGTTTATATGGACAAGCATCAAGTAAGTTTAGAATCAATCAGAATAGATTACAAGCTGTTGTAATGTTGAATAGGTATAAGCAATAGAACAACTTTAAAATTAAATACAGAGTCTTGTGGCGAGTTTTATACATATATTAAAATAAAAATGGTAAAAAGAAAGGAAAAGAGGTTTTTAAAATGACAAAAAATATTATAACAAAAGAAATGTGGGAATTTCACTTAGAAGAGGAATTAAAGAAACAAGAGATAAGAGATAAGTGGGCTGTAAATAATAAAAAAAGAACATATAGAAGACCAACTCTAAAAAGAAGAGAAGGAATGAATGATTTTACATACGCTGAATGGCAAGAATATGTGAATGAATATAAATAAACATAAAATAATCAAATAAAATAGATGCGAAAAGATAAATAATAAGAAATTTAGGGGTGGAATTATGAAAATAAAGAAAGTATTCTCAAGAGAAAGAGCATTGGAATGTATTGAAAGGGATTGTAGATACATATATCCAGAACCAAATAGAAAAAATCCAAAATTAACTGTCTTTTGCTTTGAAGACAATCAACGTCTAAGAGATGTATTGACAGATATACAGAATAGAAAAGAGTTTGAAAAAGTTAATGTTTAAAAATACAAACTAGAAAATAATCAAGCAAAATAAATCAAATAGACAAACATGGAGGGGTAGAAGGAATGAGCAAACAATTATGTAGTAGTAGGTATGTACTAAAAATAAATTCTTCAAGGCTACGAAATAGCAACTGGGATTTAAAGCTATCTCTACAAGAAGCTAGAGATAATGAAGAACTTATAATGTTAGGTGATAGTCAACTACTAAGATTTATAAGAAGATTGAGTGGCTTAAATTACTCTGAGCAAGAGATATCAGAAGTAAAAAAGAACATTAAAGTGTTAAGAAAAGAAAATAATCTAAAAAAAGTAAAGGAAGAAATAGCAAAACAGTACAATAATTTGGATAAAATGTTGTATATGAAGCATTATATTGGGATTGTATTCGATAATAAAGCTGATTTTGACCGAGCAACTGGGAAAAAGGGATTTAAAATCAATGGAATACAGTTTAAAAGATTGCTAGGAACTACTGGTGGTGTAAAAAATGACACTGTAATGTTTTGCAGTGAAGAGATACACGAAGATTTAAATATAAGACTGAATAATGGAAGAAACCTAGATTTTCTAATAATTCCAGCTAAATTTGAAGCTTACAAGTCATTATCTGCTTCTGTTTCAACACCAGTTACTATGCCAAGGTTATTAGTTATCAAAGATGGAACAGTAAAAATTAAAGATAAGGTGATTAGAGTTAGTGGAGATGACAAATTTATAGTAGAACATGGAGTAGACTATGAAGCTGACAAGGATTTCACTGACGGTGCTGGTATAATTACGCCAGAAATGGCACAAAAATGGGCTGATGATTTAGGCTTAGATTATTTACCAAGTGGTTTTAACACAAGATTTGCATTTAATAAGGGAATGGTTGGTACTTTCCCACTATTGGAATTTGCAGAAGACGTAGCTGAAACTTATTTTGTGAAGGATGCTTGGGGTCATGAGAGAGATATTAGAGAGGTTGATGTAGTTTTAACTACAAATATGCTTAAATTATGGGGAGCATATGAATCTTTAGAGGATTATATGGAAAACTGCATAAAATACGAATGGGATTTTTGTGTAACTAAAGTTTGTCCTAAAGAATTAGAAAATAAGAGAAATATGAACTACCAATATCTACAAAGTTACGAAAATATGTCAGATAATGACATAGAAGAGTTAGTTTCAGAGACAGTAGGGGATATAAATGGGGCTTTAGGTGATGATTATATTAAGCAAATACTGTTTTTAAAGGGGATTCACTTAAACGATAAGAACATAAATACAGATGATTATGACTATTTAAAGGCTTTATTAATAGACAAAGAGGTATCTCAAGACCCTTTTGTAAAGCAAAAAGTCTTAGGAATGATAGAAAAGAAGATAAAAGATGCAAAAAAAGGTGTAATTTCAGTAAATGGGAATTATTCTATAATATTCGGAGACCTATATGCTTTATGTGAAAGTATGTTTGGAATGGAAATAAAAGGGTTATTAGGGTTTGGAGAGTTTTATTCTTATCACTGGACAAATAAAGGAGTTTATGAGGTTGTAGCTTTTAGAAGCCCAATGACAAGTCATAATAACATAAAGAAAATGAGATTTATAGATGATGAAAAGGTTAGAAAATGGTTTAGGTTCATGAAAACTGTAATAATTTTCAATGCTTGGGATACTACTACAGATGCTATGAACGGTTGCGATTTTGATAGCGATGCTATAATAACCACTGATAATCCAGTTATTTTAAGGAATACTATGGAAAAATTAGCAATAGTATGTGAGCAAAGAAGTGTTCCAAAGGTTAAAGTAACAGAAAGTCTATTAAAAAAATCAAATAAAAATGGTTTTGGAGAGGATATAGGTACAATTACTAATAGAGTTACAACTATGTTTGATGTATTAGCTTCTCTTGGAAAAGGTAGTAATGAATACAATGAATTGATGGATAGAATAATATGTGGACAAGCTTATCAGCAAGAAAGCATAGATAGAATTAAAGGAATAAAAGCAAAGGAAATGCCTAAAACTTGGTTTAGCTATAAAGATATAAAGAAAGATGAATCATTAACAGATGAAGAAAAAGAAGGTCTTTACAAATTAATGGTTAATAAAAAACCTTATTTCTTTATATACAACTATCCACATTTGTATTCTCAATATAATAAGTTTATAAAAGATGTTAATAACAATTCTATAATAAGATTTGGAAAAACATTAAAAGAATTGAGAGAAGAAGATAATAAAACAGAAGATGAAGAGATATTCATAAAAAGTGTTGATTACAAGAATCCAGTTTTTATGAATAATAGTATAATGAATAGAATTTGTTGGAGATTAGAGGACGAATTCAAAGATGTAAAGACAAAAGTTAAAGATTCAAGTAATTTTGATTACTCAATATACAAAACTGAAAAGAAGTATATGCCAAAGGTGAGAAAAGAAATAGAGGAATTGTTTAAAGAATATAAGAAACAACAACGTCAATATGGACAAACTAGGATAGTACATACTTCCAAGGAAAGTAAAGAGGAAAGAAGAAAGGTGTTTGTAGAGAGTTTTAAACAAAAGGCTACTATAATATGCCCTAATGAAGAAGATTTATGTAATGTTATTTTGGATATAGCTTATAAGTCTAATTCTTCAAGACAATTTGCATGGGATATATGTGGAGATATTATTATAAAAAATCTTCTCAACAAAAACAACAATAAATATACGTATCCTATCATGGATGAAAATGGGAATATCGAATGGAAGGGCTACAGATTTTCAATGAGGGAGGTTCAAGTATGCGAGGAGTAGTTTTAAGAGAAAGTGAAATATTAAGAGAAGGTTTAAAAGGAAATATAGATAAAAAGCCAATGACTACATTGAGAGTATTGGCGAAACATTATCTTGGACAAGGATTGAGTAAGGAAGAAACAGAATTAAAATTAGACATATATATGCAAGATAACTATGAGGGGTATAAACCTTCTAAGTGGAAAAGCTTGTTGAATAGTTTAGTTAAATCAATTAACAGCTTTGGTATGGTAGATATAAATGCAATATCAATAACTCACAATGAGTGGAATAGTATAAAAGTATTAAATGACAAACAACTTGAAAAATTAGCTTTTATATTATTAGTATATTGCAAGTTAAATAAAGTAAAACATCCAGATAGTGAAAATAGGGTTTATAATAATTTAACTGATATATTTACTGAATCTGGAATAAGAATGGTAGATGAAAACAAACTTCTATTAAACAAGTTAGTTAACTATAATTACATATCTCAAGGAAAATCATGTAATTCTACATCATTAAACATAGGGTATTGTGAAAACAATGGAGAAGTTAAGTTTATTATAGACAATTTTGTAAATGTGATAAGTTATTATAACGAACACTCTACTGGGAAGAAGTATTTTGCTTGTAAGGATTGCAACAAAAGACTTCTACAGAATTCTAATAGTATGAAATATTGTAAGAAATGTGCTAACAAAGCCAATATAGAAAAGACAGTAAATAATAGAAAAGTGTGAAATGTTTGAAATAGAAACTTGAAAGTCAGAACCTTGTAAGCCAGTGACACCAACGGTTTCGAGACTTATTTTTCTTTGAAAAACACAAAGTTCAGTTGTACTAATATGGATAGTAATATATCGTTTTTGTTATTGTCCATTACCCCTTAAAGGGAGTAGGAGACTGCTCCCTAAAAATATTTTAAAGAGAAAAGGAGAGATTTTTATGTACGGAGAATTTTTAAACAAAATTATTGCAAAAGATAAAAATGGACAAAAGATAGATGGATTACTAGAAGGAGCAAATGAGGTAATAATTGACAGAGACAATAACTTTGACCCAATTTCAGCAGTTTTTGAGTTAGAAGTTATAAATAAATCATTACTTGCTTTTTGGAAAAAAGGTTTTACAGTAGAAATTGAAAAAACAAGAGTATTCAATGCTGATGGGTCTTCAACAAAAGATGTTGAATCATTTAAGGTTGCAATTGATAGTGTAACAGAATGTATTGGGCACGAAAAAGACGTTTGCAGATTCTATGTTCGTTGTAATGTAATAGAATAAATAAATTTAAGTGAGAGAAAAGGAGATAATGATTATGGGAAGAAAGAAAAATCCTAAAATATTAGAAAAGAACGTAAGATTAATAAAAGAAGATGGATTTTATAGATTAGAAGGTTTAGAAGGTGAAGAACTTAAAGGTGAAGGAGAATTAACTAAAGAATTAGAGAAATTCTTAGAAAAAGGTGTGCCTATTGATATTTCAATGAAGTTACACAAGCCAAAAAAGGAAAAAGAATCAAAGCCTAAACTATTCTATATTTGTGGATGTGGAACAAAGATAAAACCTATTAAGGGTGTAGAATTAAATATAATCTGCAAAGATTGTGGAGAAAAATTTGAAATAACAGAAGAAAAATAATCAAATAAAATATTGACATAAAAACACTTATGTGTTATAGTATATGTATAGTAAAGATTGGTTCGGCAAAACTGGTCTTTACTCGAAAAAGCAAAATTGACTTTTTAATTAATTGTTATTGAACTAAGTAAATTAAAGTAATAATTGCAGAAACTAAACTAAAGAAAATAATCAAATAAAGATGGAACTTGTATTTGATGAAATTAATTAATTAAATTATCTAAACACACTGATTTAAAATTGGTTTCTATCACCACTGGGAAGAAAGTATAGATAGAAAAGATAACAACTTTTTGAAATGTTGAAATAGGTATCTACCGCCATCGGAAGAAAAGGGTAGATAGGAAGTGTCGTTACCTTCTGAATGTAAGAGAATTTGAATTTGTCCACCAAGTCGTGGATATTAGAGGTGGCTTAATTGCCAGTTTGAATTTTGATGTGGGAACTCGCTACAATTTTGGAGGGCGACAGATACTTGTTAGGTGGGCGTGGAGTATCAAAGAGTAAGCTATCTACAGTTCAAAAGACCATGTGACAAAATGGCTCATGGAATAAGAACCGCCATTTTTAAAAGGGGACGATAGCAATAATTCCTAACTTGTCATTAGGGGTTAATGAAAATAAACACTAACTTTTAGCGAGGTTGAGCATATTATAATTCATATGATGTGCTGACATCTTAAAAATCTGATATTATTACATGACGAATGTGCATGGCATTGGTAGGCAATATAAAACCTAAAAGATTTGCGTAACATAATTGTACGCTGTTGGCAGACAACAGAAAAATCAGCTTAAACGAGACAAATATACTATTCACGAGTGGGGTAGTGATAACAATATAGAAGTTTAGGGTCGGCAAACTCTGAATAAATTTCGTTCAAAAGAGCGGTGTAAAACAACGTGGTAGAGCCACACTTAAAAAAGTGCATCAACACTATAACAAGAATGTGAAAAAGGTAGAATAACAGAGCCGAGTAGGGCTGAATAAAAATACTACTATCTACCACGACCTAGAGTGGATTTAAAAACTAGGTTCTATCAACAACATATTATACCAGAACCTTCTAAGCCTAGGTCTTACACTTTCATTGTAAGATATGCGAAAC
>NZ_CM143921.1:3975000-3977900 GCF_055330225.1 Clostridium sp. LS3 | reverse complement strand
CCTCAAGCGACTTTATTATAATATCATTTGTTTTTCTTATTGTCAACAACTTTTTTTCAAAGTTTTTTTGACTTGTTTTATCGCATCTCTCAGCGACGAGATTTATAATATCATTTAAAATTAATACAGTTTTATGAATATGTGTCCATTTTTTAAACTTATTATTAATTTACTCTATTTCTCTATTATTATCTAATTAATTCTATTATTGACACACCAGGATTAGTTATTCATATTCAACATATATTTTCGTGATACGTTTATATATATTACCTTACTAGCTACCTATACTTTATTTAAAATTTATTAATCTTTATCAATTAAGTTTAGTATTAAATTTACTCTGAAAGTACCATAGTATTATAAATTTTATATTCTTTTGTAAGAAGAATAATATTTTCTAATCTAAGATTATATAAAATACTTTTATAACCTTTATTATGATCTTATAGATTATTATAATTCAGATAAATAAAATTATTTCTCTAAGTTATGATTATATACCTAAATTTTATTGATCTATCATATTAGATAATTTCATTTAACTTTAATTAAAGCAAATTAAAGCAAAAAAAGCTACGATTATATCGTAGCTTTGGTGGAGGTAAAGGGATTCGAACCCTTGACCCCTTGCGTGCAAGGCAAGTGCTCTCCCAACTGAGCTATACCCCCAAATATGGTGGACCTTCAGGGACTCGAACCCCGGACCAACCGGTTATGAGCCGGTTGCTCTAACCAACTGAGCTAAAGATCCATATTACCTGGCAACGTTCTACTCTCCCACACAGTTTCCCATGCAGTACCATCGACGCTGTAGAGCTTAACTTTCCTGTTCGGAATGGAAAGGAGTGTTTCCTCTACGCCATCATCACCAGATATCAGAGTGTTCTCTGAAAATTGCACATGAATTATTGCCAAAATCTTTTAATTATTGGTCAAGCCCTCGACCTATTAGTATCAGTCAGCTAAATATGTTACCACACTTACACCTCTGACCTATCAACCTTGTGTTCTTCAAGGGGTCTTACTAGCTTATGCTATGGGAAATCTCATCTTGAGGGGGGCTTCACGCTTAGATGCTTTCAGCGTTTATCCCTTCCCGACTTAGCTACCCAGCCATGCTCTTGGCAGAACAACTGGTGCACCATAGGTCAGTCCATCCCGGTCCTCTCGTACTAAGGACAGCTCCTCTCAAATTTCCTACGCCCGCGACGGATAGGGACCGAACTGTCTCACGACGTTCTGAACCCAGCTCGCGTGCCGCTTTAATGGGCGAACAGCCCAACCCTTGGGACCTACTACAGCCCCAGGATGCGACGAGCCGACATCGAGGTGCCAAACCTCCCCGTCGATGTGGACTCTTGGGGGAGATCAGCCTGTTATCCCCGAGGTAGCTTTTATCCGTTGAGCGATGGCCCTCCCACGAGGTACCACCGGATCACTAAGCCCGACTTTCGTCCCTGCTCCACTTGTGGGTGTCGCAGTCAGGCTCCCTTCTGCCTTTGCACTCTTCGAACGATTTCCGACCGTTCTGAGGGAACCTTTGGGCGCCTCCGTTACTTTTTTGGAGGCGACCGCCCCAGTCAAACTGCCCACCTAACAATGTCCCGTCACCAGATTCATGGCGTCCGGTTAGAATCCCAATACTGTCAGGGTGGTATCCCAAGGATGACTCCACTAAGGCTGACGCCCTAGCTTCTCAGTCTCCCACCTATCCTGTACAGACAATATCGAAACTCAATGCTAAGCTACAGTAAAGCTCTACGGGGTCTTTCCGTCCAATCGCGGGTAGCGAGCATCTTCACTCGCACTACAACTTCGCCGGATTTGCAGTTGAGACAGTGCCCAAGTCATTACGCCATTCGTGCGGGTCAGAACTTACCTGACAAGGAATTTCGCTACCTTAGGACCGTTATAGTTACGGCCGCCGTTTACTGGGGCTTAAGTTCACACCTTCGCTTGCGCTAAGTGTTCCCCTTAACCTTCCAGCACCGGGCAGGCGTCAGCCCCTATACATCAGCTTACGCTTTAGCAGAGACCTGTGTTTTTGCTAAACAGTTGCTTGGGCCTATTCTCTGCGGCCTGCTCTCGCAGGCACCCCTTCTCGCGAACTTACGGGGTCAATTTGCCTAGTTCCTTAACTGCAATTCTTCCGATGGCCTTAGGATTCTCTCCTCATCTACCTGTGTCGGTTTGCGGTACGGGCACTACTTCTCTCTCTAGATGCTTTTCTTGGAAGCATGGAATCAGATACTTCGGCCAAATTGGCCTTCCCCATCACACCTCAGAATTGTTAAGACGGATTTTCCTGTCTTAACTCCCTAAATGCTTAGACTAGCATTTCCAATCGCTAGCACATCCTATCCTTCTCCGTCACACCATCGATAATAACGATAATAGTGGTATTGGAATATCAACCAATTGTCCATCACCTACGCCTTTCGGCCTCGGCTTAGGTCCCGACTAACCCTGGGCGGACGAGCCTTCCCCAGGAAACCTTAGATTTTCGGCCTGTAAGATTCTCACTTACATCTCGCTACTAATGCCAACATTCTCACTCGTAATCAGTCCACCGCTCCTTACGGTACGACTTCAGCCCGATTACGACGCTCCTCTACCGCTCAAGTTAAACTTGAACCCGTAGCTTCGGTGGTAAGTTTGAGCCCCGGACATTTTCGGCGCAGGATCTCTCGACTAGTGAGCTATTACGCACTCTTTAAATGAGTGGCTGCTTCTAAGCCAACATCCTAGTTGTCTTAGAAATCCCACATCCTTTACCACTTAACTTACACTTTGGGACCTTAGCTGACGATCTGGGCTTTTTCCCTTTTGACTACGGATCTTATCATTCGCAGTCTGACTGCCGGACTCATAGTATATGGCATTCGGAGTTTGATAAG
>NZ_CM143921.1:3832500-3970000 GCF_055330225.1 Clostridium sp. LS3 | reverse complement strand
TATCTCAGCTTTAGCTCTAACTATAATTCTTCCTTTTCCAGTTTCATACGCTGCTCTAATACCAGCTTTACCCATTATAGTAGCACCAGTTGGAAAATCCGGTCCCTTAATTACAGTCATTAATTCTAAAATAGTTGTTTCAGGGTTATCTATAAGCATTATTGTTCCGTCTATAACCTCGCCTAAATTATGAGGAGGAATATTTGTTGCCATACCTACAGCTATACCTGATGATCCATTTACTAAAAGGTTTGGATATCTTGATGGTAATACAACTGGTTCCTTTTCTTCACCATCAAAGTTAGGAATAAAATCTACCGTGTTTTTAGTTATATCTCTTAACATTTCGGCAGCAATTTTATTCATTTTTGCCTCAGTATATCTCATAGCAGCAGCGCTATCTCCATCTACTGAACCAAAGTTCCCATGACCATCTACCAGCATGTATCTCATTGAGAAATCTTGAGCCATTCTTACAAGTGCATCATAAACAGATGTATCACCATGTGGATGGTACTTACCTAAAACTTCCCCAACAATTCTTGCGCATTTTCTATATCCTTTTTCTGGAGCTAAACCTAGCTCATGCATAGAAAATAATATTCTTCTATGTACTGGCTTTAGTCCATCTCTAACATCTGGAAGTGCACGACCAACTATAACACTCATTGCATAGTCGATGTAGCATCTCTTCATTTCTTTGTTTATATCAATAGATATAACTTTTCCCTCGTTTAAACTCATGTACCTCACCTCGTTTTAGTACTAAATATCTAAATTGCTTACTTTCTTAGCATTCTTTTGAATAAATTCTCTTCTTGGTTCAACTTTATCGCCCATTAATATAGTAAATATTTCGTCTGCTGCTATAGCATCTTCTATAGTAGCCTTTAAAAGTACTCTTTTATCTGGATCCATAGTTGTATCCCATAATTGTGTTGCATTCATTTCTCCAAGACCTTTATATCTTTGTATAGCGGTTGAATTATCTTTTCCACCAACTTCATTTAATAATCTTTCAAGCTCTGAATCGGAATAAGCATAGTATTCTTTTTTATTTTTCTTTACTTGATAAAGTGGTGGTTGCGCTATATATACATGGCCTCCATCTAGTAAGCCTCTCATATATCTAAAGAAAAATGTTAATAATAGAGTTCTAATATGCGCTCCATCTACATCGGCATCAGTCATTATTATTATTCTACTATATCTTAATTTATCTTCATCAAAGTCTTCTCCTATTCCGGCACCAAATGCTGTAACCATAGACTTTATTGAATCAGCTGTTAGTATTCTATCTAATCTTTGTTTTTCAACATTTAATATTTTACCTCTTAATGGTAATATAGCTTGGAATCTTCTATTTCTTCCTTGTTTTGCTGATCCACCTGCCGAATCTCCCTCAACTATATAAATTTCACATTCTAATGGATCCTTAGATGAACAATCAGCTAATTTCCCAGGTAATGATGAACGTTCTAATACTGATTTTCTTGTTAATTCTCTTGCTTTTCTGGCCGCATCTCTGGCTCTTGCTGCCATTAATGCTTTCTCAATTATTATTTTTCCAACGTTAGGATTTTCCTCTAGGAATATTGATACTCCTTCTCCAACTATTGAATCAACTATTCCTCTAACCTCTGAGTTACCAAGTTTTGTTTTTGTTTGGCCCTCAAATTGCGGTTCAGATATCTTAATAGAAACAACTGCTGTTAAACCTTCTCTAATATCATCTCCTGATAAATTCTTATCATTATCTTTTAAATGATTAAACTTTTTAGCGTAATCATTTATAACTCTTGTTAAAGCTGTTTTAAATCCTGCTAAATGAGTTCCACCTTCTATGGTATCTATATTATTAGCAAATGAATATATATTCTCATTATAGCCATCGTTATATTGAAGTGATATTTCTGCTATTATTCCATCTCTTTCTCCCTCAACATATATTGGCTCTGCATGTAAAACTTCTTTATTTCTATTTAGATATGATATAAATTCCTTTATACCACCCTCATAGTGGTATATTTCTTCTTTGTTATCATCTTCTCTTTTATCAGTTAGTACTATTTTAATTCCTTTATTTAAGAAAGCTAATTCTCTTAATCTATGAGATAGTATATCGAAATCATATTCTGTTTCCTCAAATATTTCAGTATCAGGCTTAAATGAAACCTTTGTACCATGATTTTCTGATTCTCCTATTTCACATAAATCAGTTACAACAGCTCCTCTTGAATATTTTTGTTGCCATATGCTACCTTCTCTATTTACAGTTACTTCACACCACTCTGACAAAGCATTAACTACTGAGGCACCAACTCCATGTAATCCACCAGATACCTTATATCCTCCACCGCCGAATTTTCCTCCAGCATGAAGAACTGTCATTATAACCTCTACAGTTGACTTACCTATCTTAGGATGTATTCCAGTAGGCATTCCCCTACCATTATCTATTACAGTTATAGAATTGTCCTCATTAATAGCTACACTTATTTCCGTACAAAATCCAGCTAAAGCCTCATCTATACTATTATCAACTATTTCATACACAAGATGATGAAGACCTCTTGAACTAGTACTTCCTATGTACATTCCTGGTCTTTTTCTAACAGCTTCTAAGCCTTCTAAAACCTGAATTTGATTTTCATCATAACTTTGCTTGTTATTTTCCAACCTAATCTCCTCCTAAAATGAAATTTTATTATAATCACATGAAGATTTAATATTGGAACTATGGATTATAATCTATATTAGTTCTTTTTGTTAAAGTTGAAGATGAAATTGGAGATAAATAAATTTTACTCTTTTTATTAACTTCAGCTATAACAAATGATTTTGGTTTTTCTTTGGAAATCCTCTCTACAAACCCATCTTCTTCTGCCATTCTTAGAAAAGCACTAGTATCTGAGCTGTACATCGTAGTTTTCAAATCAAAAATTCCAATTACATCTTTAATTGGAACAACTACATTTTCTCCTAAATGTAAAAACATAAGAATTCCTCCCTTAATTTAGGATTTCTCCATCTTTAACTTTAAAGACTCTGGAGCTACTATCTAAATAATTAGTCAAATCTTCTATCCCAGTACACGTTATTACAGTTTGAATTTCTCCAATAGTACTAAGAATATATCTCTTTCTATTAAAATCTAACTCAGATAAAACATCATCTAATAACAATACTGGATATTCTGATGTCATTTCCTTTATTATTTTTAAAGATGAAAATTTTATTGTAAGAACAGAGCTTCTCTGCTGTCCTTGTGAGCCAAAACTCTTCGTATCTATGTTATTTATAAGAATAACAAAGTCATCTCTATGTGGCCCTACACTGGTTGTTCCTTTTTCAATATCCTTTTTTCTGTTCTTTTTTAAGATATCATAAAAGTTAGATTCTATATTTTCTAAATCCTTTATTGTACTTATATATTTAAATTCTATATTTTCTTTTCCTGAAGATATGTCTCTATGTATATCTTTTCCATAAAAATTTAATTTGTTAATATATTTAAGTCTATCTATTATTATATGATATCCATAATTTGCTAATTGTATATCATATACATCTAAAATTTCTTTATCTAAATTCTTATTTCTTAAAATAACATTTCTTTCATTCAGAACTTTATTATATTGAACTAGGTTATAGTAATACTTAGAATTTAACTGACATAACTCCATATCAATAAATTTTCTCCTTACTCCTGGAGAATCTTTTATAATCTTTAAATCTTCAGGCGAAAACATAACAACGTTAAAGTTCCCAAACAGCTCACCTATTTTAGAAACCTTAACTTTATTAATCCGTATTGCCTTTTTCCCATCCTTTAGTATATTTATATCAATATTTTTATCGAGTCTATCCTTGCCTACTAATAAACTTACATATGCGCTATCCGAATTCCAATTTATTAAATCCTTATCTTTTGATGTCCTATGAGATTTTGCAAACGCACAATAATAAATTGCTTCAAGAATATTAGTCTTACCTTGAGCATTATCCCCCATAAATACATTTACATTTTTACCAAGTGTTATATTTAAAGATTTATAGTTTCTATAATTTAACATTTGAAGTCTTTTAATATACATTTTTAACACCTATTTTAATTATAACATATTAGAGGAATAAAAGTAATTATAAGGTTAATACAAATAGAATATAGTTACTCTTTAAATAACTCTGTATTTTTCACCGTTAAATTCTACTATATCCCCTTGTCTGATTTTTTTTCCTCTCTGAACGCAAATCTCACCATTTACTTTAACCATTTCATCTAAAATATACATTTTAGCTTCAGAACCTAATGAGGCTGCTCCACACCATTTTAAAAAAGAATCTAATTTAATAAATTCTGTATTTATTTCTATATCAACCATTTCCAATTTCATGCATATTAATTCACAATTTATGCACGAATCTCCTTTCTTATCTTATTAACCTTACTGGTAAAACAAGATATTTTGAGTTATCTGTATTTTTACACTTTATAACACATGGGCTAACACTTGATGTCATTTCCATTTTAACTTCATCGTCATCAATATTTTTTAATACATCTAACAAATATCTAGAATTAAATGCAATTTGTATTTGATCTCCTTGCAGATTTATGTTTAATTCCTCTCTTACCTTTCCCAATTGAGAATTAGATGTTATTATCATAGTATCTTCTTGAACATCTAATTTTATTAAATTACTATTACCATCCTTAGCCATTAAGGATGCTCTTTCTATACAATTCTGTAGTTGTTGTTTATTAACATCCACTAAAATTTTATATTCTTGAGGTAGTAACGAAGAATAATTAACAAATTTACCGTCTAATAATCTAGAAATAACTTTAGTATTATTTAAATTAAATAATATATGGTTATTTGTGAAAGTTATTTTAACTATATCTGATACATCTTCTAATATTTTTGAAACTTCATTTAATGTTTTTCCTGGTATTACAACTTCTATATTATTATCATTGCCTAAAAATTCACTTCTTACAGCTAATCTATAACCATCTAGAGCTACTAAATTTAATACTTTATTATTAACCTCAAATAAAATTCCTTGAAGTATTGGCCTTGTTTCATCTTGAGCTACAGCAAATGATGTTCCCTTTATCATATTTTTAAGTATATTTTGAGGAACTTCAACTGACAAGTTTTCATTTATATTTGGTAAAGCTGGATAATCTTCACCATTCATATAGACTAAGTTAAATATTGATTTTTCACATGTAATCTGTATTATGTCATTTTCTAAAGTTTCTATTTTTATATCTGAATTAGGTAGTTTTCTTATAATTTCTCCAAAGATTTTTGCATCTATAACAATCATACCTTCTTCTAAAACATTCGCTTCTACTTTTGTTTCTATAGATACATCCATATCAGATCCTATTAAAGTTAATCCATCTTTTTTAGCATTTATGTAGATACCTTCTAATATAGGCATTGTTGTTTTTCCTGTTATAGCTTTGTTAGCAATTGATATACCTTCTTGTATTTTTTGTTTTTCGCAAATAAATATCATATAAAAACCTCCTTAAGTTATAAACATTTTGATTTTTTAAATATAGATAATATATATAAATATATAGATAAAAAATAATAATAGTAGTAGTAGGGGCTGTTAATATGTTGATAAGTGGCTCTAGCCGTTGAAATCACTAAATTGTTTATAAAAAAATATTGTGGATAAGTGAAGCAAAAATTACATGTCTTATCCACATTATTAACAAGTGATATTGTCTTACATAGTTATCCACAAATAATTCAATATATTTATGTACAGTTGTTAGTTAATTTTGAGTTAGTTTTTTTGTTATATCATTTACTGTGTGTTGTAGACTCTCATCTGTGTTTAAATTATCAGATATTTTTTCATAGGCATGTATTACAGTAGTATGGTCTCTACCCCCAAACTCTTCTCCGATTTTGGGCAGAGACATATCAGTCAACTTTCTACTTAAATACATTGCAATTTGCCTAGGATATGCTACATTTCTAGTTCTTCTTTGAGATTTTAAGTCTTCTATCCTAAGATTAAAATATCCAGCAACAACATCTTGAATAACATCTATAGTTACATTTTTATTTTGTTTATTTGATATTATATCCTTAAGAGCTTCACTAGCTAATTCGACAGTTATTGGCCTATTCGTCAATGATGAATAAGCTACTATTCTAATTAAAGCACCTTCAAGTTCTCTAATATTAGATTTAATTTTTGTTGCAATATAAACCATAACCTCATTTGCAACATTTAATTTTTCTACATCAGCCTTCTTTTTTAATATTGCCATTCTTGTTTCAAAATCTGGAGCTTGAATATCAGCAATTAAGCCCCATTCAAATCTAGAGCGTAATCTATCCTCTAAAGTAGGAATTTCCTTTGGAGGTCTATCTGATGATAAAATTATTTGCTTATTTGCATCATGTAATTCATTAAATGTATGGAAAAATTCTTCTTGAGTTCTTTCCTTTCCAGCTATAAACTGAATATCGTCTATAAGAAGAATGTCAACATTTCTATATTTATTTCTAAATTCTTCATTTTTATCATCTTTTATTGCATTTATAAGCTCATTTGTAAACTTTTCAGAAGACACATATACAACCTTGGCACTAGAATTATTTTGCAGCACATAATGTCCAATAGCATGCATTAAGTGAGTTTTTCCAAGTCCAACTCCTCCATAAATGAATAAAGGATTATATGCCTTGGCTGGAGATTCAGCAACTGCTAATGATGCTGCATGAGCAAACCTATTACTATTACCGATAACAAATGAATCAAAAGTATATTTAGGATTTAATGTACTAGACATTTCATCATTTACGGTAATAGATACTTTATCATCAAAATTTGATTTCTTTTCTTCCCTTTCTTCAGCTTCCTGAACATCAGATGCTACAATAAATTCTACTTTATATACTTTGGCGCAAGCTGCCTCTATAGAATTTACAACCAAATCCTTATAACGTTTTTCCAGTATATCTTGAGTAAAGGAATTTGGAACACTGATTTTTATTGTATTGGAAGATATAGAAATAGGCTCGCAGCTTTTAATCCATGTATTAAAACTAACTTCGCTCATTTCACCTTTTATTATATTTAATGTTTTTTCCCATAATGATTTTAGATCATTATCCATCTTATATCCTCCATAAAATAAATTTTATATTTAATTATTAAATAGTTAATAACAATATATCAACACACTTATTAACAGATGAAATTTCGTGTTAATAAATAAGAATAAAATTATTCACATGTTAATAATTATGTTGATGCTAAAGATATATATAAATTATCCACAGTATAAGTATGGACCTTTTTTAACATTATTAACATGGTATAAAAGCAATATTTTAGCTAAAAATATATATAATTATAAAAATAATAAAGAAAATGCAAACAAGTTATACACAATTTAATCCACAAGTGTGGATAAGTTGTTTGCTAAATAAAGTTATTCACATTCAATATTAATAATAACACAAGTCAAATAGAGTATTCAAGAAGTTATCCACAAAAAAATGTGGCAATATTTTTATATTTATCAACATAATTTGAAAATTATAGTGTATTGACATAAAATGCTGATGTATATATAATAATAAGGTAAATTTAAAATAGAGATTATAGTTTTTACTATAGAAATTACAATTTAAAGGGGGTGTAGTGAAATGTTCATGACATACCAACCAAAAAAGAGACAAAGAAAAAAAGAACATGGATTCAGAAAAAGAATGAAGACTTCATCAGGAAGAACTATTCTTAAGAAAAGAAGACAAAAAGGTAGAAAAAGATTAACAGCATAAGGGCCGCAAATAGTGGCCTTTTTTCTGCAATGCAGGAAAAAAAGGAGTAGAGAGTTTCCAATGGTGTACAGATTAAGAAAAAATAATGAATTTAAATTAGTATATAGAAGGGGAAAGTCTTTAGCTAATAATCTTTTGGTTTTATACATTTATAATAATAAGAAAAACAAATCAGAAGACAGGCTTACTTATAATAAGGTAGGAATTTCTGTTAGTAAAAAAGTTGGGAATAGTGTAGTTAGAAGTAGAAGTAAACGATTGATAACCGAAAGTTATAGACTTAATGAAAAAGACATTAAAACAGGTTATGACTTTGTGTTTGTAGCAAGAAGTGCTATAAAGGAGAAAAGTTTCGTTGAAGTTGAAGACGCAATGAAAAAACTTTTTTTAAAGGCAGGCTTATATAAGTAATGAAGAAATTAATGATAAAATCTATACATTTATATAGAAAATATATTTCACCAATGAGACCACCAACATGTATTTATGTTCCAACATGTTCACAATATGCAATAGATGCTATTAATAAATATGGAGCAATAAAGGGTGGTTTTTTAGCTATAAAGAGAATTTTAAGGTGTCATCCATTTTCTAAAGGTGGATATGATCCTGTAAAATAAGGAGGTTACGCATAAAATATGATGAACTTTTTATCGCCAATAACAGACTTTTTGAAGGTTATATTTGATAATCTTCATAATGTTATTCTTACAGTATTTAATATGGAACCAAGTGGTGTTTCATATGTATTAACAATTGCAATATTTACTATAATAATAAGATTGTTAATATTACCATTAAATATAAAATCAAGCAGATCAAATGCTAGAATGCAAGAGGTTCAACCTGAATTAAATGCAATACGTAAAAAATATGCAAATGATCCTCAAAAGATGCAAATGGAATCATCAAGGGTTATGAAAGAAAATAATGTAAGTATGTTTGGAGGCTGTCTTCCTACATTACTACCTTTGCCAATATTATTTGCTTTATACTATGTATTTATGAAAATAGATCAAGGGTCTGTAGTAGATGCATCATTTTTATGGATACCTAATGTATTTGTAAAGGATCCATATTTCATATTACCTGTATTGGCTTTCTTAAGTACTTATTTACCAAGTTTACTTTTAACTAAGTCAATGCCTAAAAATGAAGATAGTCCAATGAATATGGGAAGTATGAATATTATGATGGCTGGTATGATGGGGATAATGGCAATTAACTTCCAATCAATATTAGTTATTTATTGGGTAATAGGTGGAGTTATACAATTAGCACAAACTTATTTTATAAATTACTTACCAGCTAAAAAGAAAAAAGAAGCAAAAGAAGAAGATGAAAAGTTAAAAACTATTCAAAATGCAAAAAAAGCAACACCAAAGACTAAGAAGAAAAATTAAAATATGTTATTATTGAGTATTTACTAGGTGGTGAATAGGGTATGAAAACATTAGAAATGACGGGTAAAAGTGTAAGTGAAGCTTTAAAAAGTGCTCTAAAAGAGTTAAAGGTTACAGAGGATAAGGTCGAATATGAAGTTATAGAGGAAGGTTCTAAAGGATTTTTAAATCTTATAGGAACAAAGCCAGCAAAAATATTAGTTAAGGTTAAAAGAGATTATAAGGAAGATGTAAGAGTATTTTTGAGAAGTATTCTTGATAACATGGGAATACAAGCAGAAATAAGAATTAAAGAAACTGATGATATACTTTATATAAACTTAAATGGGCCTAAAATGGGATTAATAATTGGATATAGAGGAGAAACACTTGATTCTCTTCAATATCTAGCATCATTAGTAGTTAATAAAGAACATGATATTCCTTATAAAAAGGTAGTTTTAGATACTGAAAATTATAGAAAAAAAAGAGAAGAAACCTTAATAAGAGTGGCTGAAAAAACTGCATATAAAGTTAGAAAAACTGGAAGACCTTATAAACTAGAACCAATGAACCCTTATGAAAGAAGAGTAATACATTCTGCTTTACAGGACAATGACTATGTCTATACATTTAGTCAGGGGGATGAACCTCATAGAAGAATTGTAGTAGATATAAAGAAATAAAGGTGGGAAGGCCAATAGGCTTTCTTACCTTTATTTCTTTTGACTTAATTTAAATAGTTCTGTAAAATGAATATTAGTTAAAATGGGGTAGAATATATAAATACAAAGTATATTGAACAAAAGAAATTTTATCTAATATACATTAAGGAGGATAGAAGATGAAAGAATTTGATACAATTTGTGCAATATCAACAGCCATAGGTGAAGGTGGAATTGCAATTATAAGAGTATCTGGAGATAAAGCTTTAAATATAGTATCTGAAATTTTTAAATCAAAAAGTGGAAAAGATATAAGTGAAATGAAAACTTATACTATGAGATATGGGCACGTAGTTGATATAGATACAAATGATTTAATAGATGAAGTAATAATAAGTTATATGAAGGGGCCTAAAAGCTTTACGGCAGAGGATACAGTAGAAATAAATTGTCACGGTGGAGTAACATCAACAAATAAAGTTTTAGAAATGGTAATAAAAGCTGGTGCTAGGCTTGCAGAGCCAGGTGAATTTACTAAAAGAGCATTTTTGAACGGTAGAATAGATTTATCTCAAGCAGAAGCTGTTATGGACTTAATAACAGCTAAAACTGAATTAGCAATGAAATCAGCATTAATGCAAAGTACTGGATCGCTATCAGAAAAGATAAATAAGCTTAGGGAATATCTATTAAATGTATTAGCTCTAATAGAATATGCAGTAGATTTTACTGAAGATGATGAAGAGGTTGATCCAAGTATTCCTTTAAGAGTTAAGGATAGCCTTGAAAAGGCTTATGAACATATGAATAAGCTTCTTAAGAGTGCTGATGAAGGTAAAATAATAAGGGATGGATTAAGCTTAGCAATAGTAGGTAAACCGAATGTAGGAAAATCATCTTTATTAAATGTACTTCTTAAAGAAAAGAGAGCAATTGTTACTGATATTGCTGGTACAACTAGAGATGTAATAGAAGAATATATAAATTTAGATGGAATACCAGTAAAAATAATAGATACGGCAGGTATAAGAGAAACAGAAGATGTAGTTGAAAAAATAGGTGTAGAGAGATCTAAAGAAAAAATAAATGAAGCTGATTTAATTTTATTAGTATTAGATTCATCTAGAGAATTAGATAAAGAAGACAAAGATATAATAGAGGCTATTCAAAATAAAAAATCTATAGTTTTATTAAATAAAATGGATTTAGAAAGCAATTTAGATTACAATTTATTAGATAACTTTGAGAATATAATAAAAATTTCAGCCAAAGAAGATGTTGGAATAGATGGATTAAAAAATGAGATTAAAAATATGTTCTTTGATGGTAAAATAGATAGCGAAAGTTTAATAATATCTAACTCAAGACATAAGCAAGCTTTAATAAGAGCTAGGGAGAATTGTAGTGATGCTCTTATAAGAGTTAAAAATAATGAATTCCTTGATTTAATTTCTATATATGTTACTGCAGCATTAAAAGCTTTAGGAGAGATTACAGGTTCAGAATTAGAAGAAGATTTAGTTAATAAAATATTTAAAGAATTTTGTTGTGGAAAGTAGGAGAAATAAATATGAAATATAATGCGGGAGAATACGATGTAGTAGTTGTAGGTGCTGGTCATGCTGGTTGTGAAGCAGCACTAGCAACAGCTAGAATGGGATTAAAGACATTAATTTGTACAACTAATCTTGATTCAGTAGCTATGATGCCTTGTAATCCTAATATAGGAGGTACTGCTAAAGGTCATTTAGTAAGAGAAATAGATGCATTAGGTGGAGAGATGGGAGTAAATATAGATCATACCTATATACAATCAAGAATGCTTAATACATCTAAAGGACCAGCAGTTCATTCTTTAAGAGCACAGGCAGATAAGAAAAAGTATCAAAATAGAATGAAGAATGCTTTAGAGAATCAAGAAAATCTTAGTTTAAGACAACTAGAAGTTATAGAATTAGATGTTGAGGATGGAAAAGTTAAAGGTGTACTTACTAAAAACGGAGGCTATTTTCAATGTAAGGCTGTTATATTAACAACTGGAACTTACCTTAGAGCGAGAATAATCATAGGTGATGTTACATATAACAGTGGTCCAAATGGATTAGCAGCAGCGAATGAATTATCACAATCATTAATAGATCTAGGAATATCATTAAGAAGATTTAAAACTGGTACTCCAGCAAGGATAAACAAAAGATCAGTAGATTTTTCTAAAATGATAGAACAACCGGGTGATGAAAAAATAGTTCCATTTTCATTTATTAGTGGAGACATTTCAAGAGATCAAGTTTCTTGTTGGTTAACTTATACTAGTGAAGAAACTCATAAGATAATACAAGAAAATATATCTAGATCACCAATGTATAATGGATTAATAGAGGGGGTAGGACCTAGATATTGTCCATCTATAGAAGATAAAGTTATGAGATTTCCAGATAGAGAAAGACATCAATTATTTATAGAACCAGAAGGTGAAGATACTCAAGAAATGTATATTGGAGGAATGTCATCATCATTACCAGAAGATGTACAATTACAAATGTTAAGAACAGTTCCAGGTTTAGAGAATGTAGAGATAATGAGGACTGCATATGCAATAGAATATGACTCAATTGATCCAACTCAATTAAAGCCAACTTTAGAATTTAAAAACTTTGAAGGTTTATACGGTGCAGGACAATTAAATGGAAGCTCAGGGTATGAGGAAGCAGCAGCTCAAGGAATAGTTGCTGGTATAAATGCTGCATTAAAAATTAAAAATAAGGAATCAATGATATTAACTAGATCAGATGGATATATGGGTGTACTTATAGATGATTTAGTTACTAAGGGAACAAATGAGCCTTATAGAATGATGACCTCAAGAGCCGAATATAGGTTATTATTAAGACAAGACAATGCAGACTTTAGATTAACTGAAATTGGATATAAAGTAGGACTTGCAACAGAAGAAAGATATCAAAAGTTTTTAACAAGAAAAAACAATATAGAAAATGAAGTAAAGAGATTGAGAGAACTTCAAATAACTAACAAAAAAGAAGTAAATGAGTTTTTAGTTTCTTTAGGATCAACAGAGCTTAAAAAGCCTATTAGTTTTTATGAACTTATTAAGAGACCTGAGTTAGATTACTTTAGCTTAGTAAGTCTGGATATAGACAGATATGAATACGAAGATGATATTGGTGAACAAATAAATACAATTGCCAAGTATGAAGGGTATATAGAAAGTCAATTAGATCAAGTAAAACAATTTAAGAAGTTTGAAAAAAAATTGATTCCTGATGAATTAGATTATAAGGATGTAAAGGGCTTAAGAACTGAAGCAATACAAAAATTATCTAACATTAGACCTGTAAGTATAGGTCAAGCATCAAGAATATCAGGTGTTTCACCAGCAGATATATCTGTTTTACTAATTTATTTAGAACATCAATATAAGAAATAAATTTCTTTGGAGGAAATTATGGAATATTTTCAATTAATGAAAGAAGCTTCTTTAGAAGTTGGATTAGAATTATCAGAACATCAGTATAATCAGTTCATAAGTTATATGAAATTACTTCAAGAGTGGAATGAAAAGATAAATCTTACGGCAATAACACAGGATGAAGAAGTAATTAAAAAACATTTTATAGATTGTATTAAAGCTTTTAAGTCAGAAGCAATCAAAAATGCCAAGACTATAATAGATGTAGGAACAGGAGCAGGGTTTCCTGGGCTTCCTATAGCAATAATGAATCCTAATGTACAAGTAACATTATTAGATTCATTAAATAAAAGAATTAACTTTTTAAATACAGTTATAAACAATTTAGAGTTAAAGAATGTAACTACAATTCATTCTAGGGCAGAAGATGGATCAAGAAAACCAGAATTAAGAGAGAACTTTGATGTAGCTACATCAAGAGCTGTAGCTAATATGGCAGTATTGTCAGAGCTTTGTATGCCTTATGTAAAAATAGATGGCCACTTTGTTGCTTTAAAAGGACCTGCTATAGAAGAAGAACTTAAGGAGGCCCAAAAAGCTATAGCTGTTTTAGGTGGAGAACTAAATGGTATAGTAGAAGTTAATATTGAAGAGTCTGACTTAAAACATAATATAGTTGAAGTTAAAAAGATAAGTAAATGCCCTAAGGTATATCCTAGAAAAGCAGGAACAGTAAACAAAAAACCTATTAAATAAAATCATATTCTACAATATATATTAATAAAAAAAGTCGATTAATAAATTTTTTGAAAAGTATATAAATTCATTTGTAAATAATTAAGTTTTAATAAATAAATTTGTCTTATAATATTAAGGAATAAAAAGAAGGAAATTAGAGAAGAAAATAGAATTTTTAATTTATTGAATAAAAGTAATTTAATTGAATAAATGGTAACTTATAATAATAGGGGATGGTTGGGTGCATATGAATAGAGAAATTAATAATATTAGTGTAGATAAGATATTTCCAAATACTTATCAGCCGAGAAGATTTTTTAACGAAGAAGCATTAGAGGAGTTATCTCAATCTATAAGAGAGCATGGAATAATACAACCTATTACTGTTAGAAGAAGAGGAGAAAATTTCGAGTTAGTAGCAGGTGAAAGAAGATGGAGAGCTGCTAGAATGGCAGAGCTAGAAAGTGTACCATGCAATATTATTGAGATTACAGATACACAATCTGCAGAAATTGCTTTGTTAGAGAATTTACAAAGAGAGGATTTAAATTTTATTGAAGAAGCAGAGGCTTATTATAATCTTATAAATGATCATAAATTTACTCAAGATGAATTGGCTAAGAGAATGGGCAAAAAACAATCAACTATAGCTAATAAACTCAGATTACTAAAGCTTAGTTCAGAAGTTAGAGAGTCTTGTATAAAGAACAAACTAACAGAAAGACATGCTAGAGCGTTACTATCTTTACCTAACGAAGATTTGCAGTTAATAGTTATAGAAAAGGTTGTTAAAAATTCACTTAACGTTAAGGCCACTGAGGAAGCTGTTAATAAAGAATTATTAAAACTAGCTGGAGAAGAGTTAAATAATAAAGAAAAGAAAAAAATAAAAAGTGTTTTTCCAGCAAAACTATATGTAAATACTATTAAGCAAGTATTTGATAAATTTAATATACCAGCTGAGTATAAATTTAAAGATGAGGAAGAATTTATACAAATAACGGTATCTATACCTAAGAAATAATGAAAATAAGTATATTCTTAAATTTATTAAGAGTATACTTATTTTTTTGAAAAATAAAATAGTTAATTTAACTACTTTTTATTATGTTAATCTTTTAATATTAAGGAAAACTATATATAATATTATTATAAGAAGGGGGGTGAAGCTCTAAAGTAGAGCTTTTATATGAAGAAGGTTTGCATATTCAATCAAAAGGGTGGGGTTGGGAAAACTACCACAAATATAAATTTATGCGCATATCTAGCTATGGAGGGTTATAAGGTACTAACAATAGATATAGATCCCCAAGGAAATACAACAAGTGGGTTAGGCTTAGATAAAAGAAATTTAGAATTATCAATGTATGATGTATTAACCTCAGATGCCTCATTAAGAGAAGTGATTTTGAAAAGTGAGTTAGTACAAAACCTGTTTATAGCACCATCAACCATGGAATTAGCAGGAGCAGAGGTAGAAATTATAGGAAAAGAAAATAGGGAATTAATTTTAACTAATAAAATAAAAGAAATTGAAGATGAGTATGATTTTATTTTTATAGATTGTCCACCATCGTTAGGGGTTTTGACAATAAATGCATTAACATCAGTTGAATCAGTTTTAATACCAATTCAATGCGAATTTTATGCGCTTGAGGGAGTAGGTCAGCTTATTAATACTGTTCAATTAGTGAGAAAATCTTTAAATAAGGATTTGGAAATTGAAGGTGTTGTAATGACTATGTATGATTATAGAACAAATTTAAGTAATGAAGTTTTTAATGAAGTTAAGAATTTCTTTAATGATAAGGTTTATGAAACAGCAATATCAAGAAATATAAGGCTAGCAGAAGCACCAAGCTTTGGGTTGCCAATAATGCTATATGATGAAAAATGTAAGGGTGCAGAATCTTATAAGTCTTTAACAAAAGAATTTTTAAGTAGGCAATAAGTAGGTGATTAAATATGAATAAAAAATCAGCTTTAGGTAAGGGGTTAGGTGCACTAATACCTAACGATGTTACAACTAAAGAAAATAATAAGCCATCTGTTATATCAATAAATTTAATTAAAAGTAATAATGATCAACCAAGGAAATCTTTTGATGATGAAAAGATAGCTGAATTATCGCAATCAATAAAAGAACATGGAGTAATACAACCAATAATATTAAATAAACAAGATAATTATTACATGATAATTGCTGGAGAAAGAAGATGGAGAGCGGCAAAGTTACTAGGATTAAAGGAAGTTCCAGCAATAGTAATGAATTTAACGGAAAAAGATGTATTAGAAGTATCATTAATAGAAAATATTCAAAGACAAGACTTAAACCCTATAGAAGAGGCAATGGCTTACAAAAAACTATTAAGTGATTTTAACTTAACTCAAGAAGAACTTAGTAAAAGAGTAGGTAAATCTAGAGTTGCTATAAGTAATACTATAAGATTAACTAATCTTTGTGAAACAGTTAAACAATATTTAATAGATGAAGTTATATCAGAAGGTCATGGAAGAGTATTATTGTCAATAGAAGATGCTAGAGTTCAATGTGAAGTTGCACAAAAGGTAATAGATGAAAAACTTTCAGTTAGAGAGTTAGAAAGATTAGTAAAGAATTTAAATATTGAGAAAAAAGAAAAAGAAAAAACTAGAGACATGAATCCATATTATAAAGATGTAACTGAGAGATTGCAGAATTACTTTGGAACCAAGGTTAACATAAGTAATAAAAATAACAAGGGAAAAATAGAAATAGAATATTATTCAAATGAAGATTTACAAAGGATACTAGAAATAATTAATTTATAGATGTTTCACGTGAAACATTTGTAAGTTAATTAAATTGGATGTTTCACGTGAAACATTAAATTGTACTTTATTATGAATTCTAGAGAGGAGCATTTAATTTGGAGAACATTATAAGTATGATAAATGACTATTCATCATTTATTGTTATTGGACTATTAATTATAATGTTATTACTTTTTATAATAGTAATTTCATTAGTAAGATCTATAAATAAACTTGAAAAAAAGTATAGAAGAATTATGAGAGGTTCTAATAATAAAAATTTAGAAGAACTTATAAATTCAAAATTAGAAGAAATAGATGCATCTATTGAGAAGTCTCAAGAAGCTCTTAACAAATGCGAAGTAATAAAAGAGGAAATGAAGGGTTGCGTAAATAAAATAGCTATAATGAGATATAAGGCATTCCCTGATGTCGGAAGTGATTTAAGTTTTTCAATAGCAATATTAGATTCACATAATGATGGAATTTTATTAACTGGAATTTACTCTAGACAAGATAGTACTACCTATGCAAAACCTGTAGATAAAGGAATTTCAAGGTATGAACTATCAGAAGAAGAAACATATGTATTAAATGAAGCTATTAATAAGAAATAATATATTAAAACAAAAAATGAGAGTTTAAAAGCTCTCATTTTTTTGTAGGTAATTTACCTTTGATGATTTATTAAGATATTTAAATTCTTTAGATACTTTTAATATAAAGTGGTATATTCCTTTAGATATACAGTCAGCTAAAGCCATTACTGTATATAATCTAGTATTTTGTAAAACTATAAATTCAAAATTTCCTCCAATGTTAACAATTCCAGTTATACTTAAATCACCTATAGGTGGTAAGTCTTTATTTACAGCTAAGCCTGGGCGAATGGGTTCTTTATTTATAAAAACTTTACCTATATTACTAATTTTCCCTAAACAAGAGTCGATTGCTACTATATATGGATTATCAAAATTACAATTTATCTTATTGATAATGTCATTAATATTCTTAGAGTGGACGGGGCTTTCTAGAGAGCCGTAAATATGGATTTTATTATTAGAAATAAATTTTAATTTATATCCAATTAGTGGACCTAATGAATCCCCAGTACATCTATCTGTACCAATACAAACAAATATTATATCCCTATTATCAGCAAGTACATTTTTTAAATTTTTATATAAATAATCTCTAACTTCTAAATAAGCATTAGAAGATAATGAATCAATTGAAAAATTTTTATTCATAATAAAACCTCCCTCATTGAAATTATTGACAATAAGGAAGGTTGATATTCATAAAAAGCTATTTAGCTTTATTTATTTTATTTATAGAGTTTATAGTATAGTCTATTTCAGATTTCGTATTAAAGTAGCTAAGACTTAATCTTACTGTACCCGATGGAAAACTTCCTATAGTTTTGTGTGCGAGTGGTGAACAGTGTAATCCAGATCTATTTTTAATACCAAAGTCATTGTCAAGTGTGAAAGAAAGTTCTGCTGTATCCATATCCTTAATATTAAATGAAATACAAGAAGTGTAGTTATCACTATATATATCCTCATAAACAATGATATTATTCATATTAATAAGTTCATTAAGCAAGTATTTTCTTAAGAATCTATTTTTTTCATATATAGTATTTATACCTTCATCATTTATAAACTTAATTCCCTCAGTTAAGCCAACTATTCCAGGCATATTAAGGGTTCCAGATTCAAACTTATCAGGTAAGAAATCCGGTTGAAATAATGAGTGAGATAAGCTTCCTGTTCCACCTAAAGTGTAAGGTTTACATATGTTGTTAAGCTTATCATCAATTATAAAACCACCAATGCCCTGAGGTCCAAATAAGCTTTTATGACCTGTGAAAGCTAAAGCATTTAAATTAAAATCTTTAAAATTTATATCTAAGACACCAGCCCCTTGAGCCGTATCTAATACAAATAAGATATCATTATTTTTACAAATAGCACCAATGTCCTTTATAGGCTGAATACTACCGACTACATTAGAAGCCTGATTTAAAACAATCATTTTAGTATCAGGTCTTATAAGTTTTTTTATGTCAACAGGAGAAATAAAACCGAATTTATTAGCATTAACTATATCTAGATCTATAAATCCATTTTCTTTTAAGTTATATAATGGTCTTAAAACTGAATTATGTTCCATTGAAGAGGATATAACATGGTCACCTAAAGAAAGTGAGCCATTAATTAGTATATTTAATGATGTAGTAATGTTATTAGTAAAAATAACATTTTCTATAGAATCGAATTTAAAAAAATCAGCAATTATGCTTCTAGCATCAAATAGAAGCCGATTAGTTTGAAGCGCATTATCATGATTTGATCTGCCTGGATTACCTCCAATATTTGTAAGGAAATTATATATAGAGTCAGCAACATTCTTAGGTTTAGGAAATGTTGTGCTTGCGTTGTCTAAATATATAGTCATAATTTACTCCTTTTATATGTAGTTATAACTAAATTATAAAATACTTTAATAGTATTTACAAAGTATTAAATTACATTATAAATATAATACTATTTAAATATAAAAATATATATAATATAATTAAAGGAATTAAAACTTACAAAATAGGAGGACACTATGAAATATTATATTATAGTTTTTAAAAATACTCTTGATGCTATGAGCGCAGAAAAGATATTGAAGGATGAAAATATTATTTTTAAAATGATGCCAACACCTACTGCAATAACTCAAAGTTGTGGTATTTGTGTTAGAATTGAGGAAAAAACATACATAGATAATATTATATCAAGAGATATTATAAGATATAAAAATATATACGAGAAAGATAAAAATGAATTTCAAGAAATTATTTAATATTTTTTTAGAGGTGAATTATGCAAAATTTCATGACTTTCGTTAGCCCGGTAATAGATAAAAATGGAAAATTAACTTTAAATGTAGATTGGGAGGCTGCGTGGGAAACTTCAATAAACACCTTAGAGTTTATATTAAACAAAGGTATAAGGCTTATATTGCTGATTGTTGTTATGTACTTAACTATAAAAATCGGTAATAAAATAATTGATAAGTTTGTGCAAAAACAAATCAAAAGCAAATTAAGTTTTTCTATGAATAGTCAAAAGGCTATTACTGTTGGTGCAATTTTAAAAAGCTCATTAAAATATGCAGTGTATTTTTCAAGTGGGGCAATAATAATTGGTAGTACATTTAAAGTATCAGCTGCTGTATTAAGTGCAGTAGGATTTGTAGTTGGTATAGGAGCTCAAAGTTTGGTAAAAGATATAATTAATGGGTTTTTCATACTGTTTGAAGATCAATATGGGGTCGGGGACCATGTAACAATAGGAAAGCATAGTGGTATAGTTGAAAACATAGGAATTAGATCTACTGTTTTAAGAGATTTTAGTGGAGATACTCATATTTTACCTAATGGAATTATATTAGAAGCAACTAATCATTCAAGAGGAAATATGAGATTTATGGTGGATATTGAAATTGCATATGAAGAAGATGTAGATAATGCAATAAAATTAATAGAAGATACATGTAAGAAGTTTAAGAAGAAAAATAAAGATGAAGTTACAGATGATATTGAAGTACTAGGAGTAACTTCTTTAAATGCTTCAAGTGTTACAATAAGAGTAGTAGGAAAAGCAAAACCATTATCTCAATGGAAAATGGAGAGAGAATTAAGAAAAGATATAAAGAAAGCATTAGATGAAGAAGGGGTAGAAATACCGTATCCTAAGACTCAAATAGTAAATAATATAAATGATAATAAATATATTTAGCTTTAATTTAAATGGTTGGAGGTTTGAAATGATAGAGACTTTTGATTTAGGGGATCTAGTAGAAATGAAAAAGCAGCATCCTTGTGGAAGTAAAGAATTTGAAGTAATAAGACTTGGAGCAGATATTAAGATAAAATGTACAGGTTGTGGAAGAATAATAATGTTACCAAGAAGTAAATTTCAAAAAGAAGCAAAAAAAATAGTTAATTTGTAGTAATTTAAATTTAAAACTTGCAAAAAAAAATGAATAATGCTACAATATTTAATTGTAATCCCTGCTGTGCAAAGCACAGCCAAGGTCCGAGGGGAGGAGGTGAAAATGATGAGAAAGTACGAAACTATATTCATACTACACCCATCATTAGACGAAGAAGCTTGTAAAGCTGCTATCGAAAAGTTTAAGGGTGTAATAGAAAACGGTGGAGGAACTATAGAAAATGTTGACGTTTGGGGTAGAAGAAAGCTTGCTTACGAAATTTCAAAAGTTAACGAAGGTTTCTATACATTAATCAACTTTAATGCTGATTCAGAACTACCTAAAGAATTAGACAGAGTATTCAGAATTACTGATGGTGTTTTAAGACACATCATAGTTAAACAAGAAGCGTAAGAGGTGATATTGTCATGAATAAGGTAATACTTATTGGAAGACTAACAAAAGATCCAGAGCTAAATTTTGCTGCTGGTAGTGGAACTGCTGTAACAAGATTTTCTTTAGCAGTAACAAGACCTTTCAAGAAGGATGAAACTGATTTTATCAACTGCATTGCTTTTGGTAAAACTGGTGAAACAATAGCACAATATCTTACAAAAGGCAGACAACTAGCTGTTACTGGAAGCATTAGAACTGGAAGTTATGATGCTAAGGATGGAACTAAGAGATACACTACTGATGTAGTTGTAGATTCTTTTGAGTTCATTGGATCAAGTAACAATGGTGGTGCTGGAAGAGATCAAGGTTCATTTAATAATAATGGATATGGCTCTTCAAATACGGGTTCTGATTATTCCAATCCATCAGGTAACTTTGGTGGAATGAATTTTGAGGAAGACATGACTCCTGTAGATGACGGAGATATGCCTTTCTAATAGTCTATTAAGAAGGAGGAAATTAGCATGAGAGATATGAAAAGATCTGGAAAAATGAGAAGATCTAAGAGAAAAGTATGTGCTTTTTGCGTAGAAAAGGCTGAAGCAATAGATTACAAAGATATTACTAAGCTAAGAAAGTTCGTTACAGAAAGAGGTAAGATATTACCAAGAAGAATTTCTGGAACTTGCGCTAAGCACCAAAGAGAATTAACAAGTGCTATAAAGAGATCAAGAAATATAGCATTATTACCATTCACAACTGAGTAATATAATAAACCCCTGACATATCAGGGGTTTTTTGTTATATTCATATAGAAAAGTTTTACAAATATTGTAATTGGGCTGATAATTTGTTGCATTAAGGGCAAATTATAATTAAAATATATATACAAGGGTTTAGTATAGGGGTGAGCATTGTGAAGAGGGATGATTTAAATATAATGGCTAATATAAAAATGATAGAAAAGTTAAAGGCAAATTTATTATGCATAATAGGAGAGTTCTATCATTTACTTACTAAGGGAAGTAATGTAGCTCAGGATGCAATTCTAAATTGCATATCGGGTGCTATACTTGTATTATATGTATTAGCTCAAAAACTAGGTTATTCATGCCAAGATGTAGATGATGACATGAAGAAAAAGTTACAAGTTGGTATAGCAGAAGGTCATGAATATGAAAAAGATGGTAAGAGTTTAAGTAAACTTCAATTATATTTAAAGGAGCACCATTAATCTTATGATATGGAATGATTTAATTAAAAAAAGGCTTAAAACTATTATGGCTATAATTACACCACTGATGTTTGTAGGAGCTTGTATAGGATTTTATTATATAAAAAGTACTATTTTAGGAACCATATTACTTCTTATATTTATTATATTCAATATAAGTGAGTATATGATTAAGGGAAAAAATGAAGATCATATCGAAGAAATAAAGGAAAATATAAATAGAGATATAAGTAGTAATATACTAAATTTGATATTTCCAGTTGCTTTAATAAAAGAATCAGGAGAAATTTTTTGGTGTAATAAAGAATTTGAAAAGTTTATACCAAATGAGGATCCTATAGGATTAAATGTAGTAAGCATAGCAAGAGGATTAAATTTATCTAGACTACTAACCTGTGATAAAGATTTACATCAAAAAATAAAAATAGTAGATTATTTATATAAGGTTTATGCAAGTAAAATAGAAAATTATGATATAAATGAAGATTTATATATAGTTTATTTTAACGATATAAGCAATTTGAAAAATATAGATAATACTAAAGAGAGTATAATGCTTATAGAGGTGGATAATCTTTCAGAATCCTTAGAAACTACAATAGATAGCGATAGACCTATGTTAGTTGCAGAAATTGAAAAAACAATAAACCTATATGCACAAAGACTTAAAGCTATGATAACAAAATATGATTCTAATAAATATGTACTCTCAGTACAAGATAAGTACATAGATGAAGAAATAAATAATAAGTTTAGTATATTAGATGAGATATCTAATATTGATAGAGGAAATAAATTTGAAGTTACTTTAAGTATAGGAATTGGAAGAGGGGGCACTTGTCCTCTTGAAAATAATAATTTTGCAGTAACAGCAAAAGAGCTAGCCTTAGGTAGAGGTGGAGACCAAGTTGTTATTAAGAGTAATGAGAAAATAAAATTCTTTGGTGGTAATACAAGGGAAATAGAAAAAAGAACTAGAGTAAGAGCAAGAGTTATAGCACATGCATTAAAAGAATTAATATATGAAAGTAGCAATGTTTTTATTATAGGACATAAAAACCCTGATATGGATTGTTTTGGGTCATCAGTCGGTCTATCTTCTGTTGTAAAACAACTAGGTAAACCATGTAATATTATATTAGGTAATGAAACAACAGCAATCGATTATTTTATATCTAAATTAAAGAAAGATTCAAAATATGATAAATTGTTTATTTCACCAGAGGAAGCTTATGAACAAATTAATGAAAAGACACTTCTAATAATAGTTGATGTCCATAATAAGGGTTATATGCTAGATTTAGATATAGTAGAGAAGGCTCAAAGGAAAATAATAGTAGATCATCATAGAAGAAGTCCGGACATAGTAGAAGGTTCAATATTAAATTATATAGAAGTATATGCATCTTCTACATCTGAGATGGCAACAGAATTAATTCAATATATGGTTCAAAAGCCTAATTTATCAAGATTAGAAGCAGAAGGGTTACTAGCTGGAATATTTATGGATACAAAAGGTTTTTCAACTAAAGCTGGTGTCAGAACATTTGATGCTGCATCATTCTTAAGAGGATTGGGAGCAGATACAATTGAAGTTAAAAAGATGTTTATGGATGATCTTGATGATTACTTAATAATAGCAGATACTATAAGGTCAGCAGAAGTAACTAATGGATTAGCCATTGCAGTTGCACCTAAAAGAATGAAAAAGGGATTTATGGCAGCTAGGGCAGCAGATGAGCTTTTAAATATATCGGGCATAAATGTATGCTTTGTATTAGCAGAAATAAATGGAGATATAATTATAAGTGGAAGATCTATTGGAGAGGCCAATGTACAGGTAATATTAGAATCTATGGGTGGCGGTGGTCATATGAATATGGCAGGAGCGCAATTAAACAATATATCAATAGATAATGCTATAAAAATACTTAAAAAATCAATAGAAAAACATTTAAAGGTGGGTGAATAACATGAAAGTAATTTTATTACAAGATGTTAAAAAGTTAGGAAAAAAAGGCGATGTTTTAGAGATATCAGATGGATATGCAAGAAATTTCTTATTTCCAAGGAAATTAGCAGAAGAAGCAAATAATAATAATATGCACATATTAAATACTAAAAAGGAAAATGAAAGAAAGAAAAAGTTAGCTGAGATAGAAGCCGCACAAAAGTTAGCTTCAGAGTTAAAAGGAAAAGAAGTTAAAATTGAAGCTAAAAGTGGTGAAAGTGGAAGATTATTTGGAGCAATAACAAGTAAAGATGTAGCAGAATTAATAAATAAGCAATTTAATTTATCAATAGATAAGAAAAAAATAGTTATGGATACAATAAAGGTTGCAGGTGGTTATGATATAGAAATAAAACTATATCCAGAAGTATCAACTAAGATGAAGTTAATAATTGTACCGCAATCATAAGGAGGACTAAGTTTGAAGACTTATGACGAAACAAATATAGAAAGTATATTAGATAGTGAATTATCTTTAGATGCACAAGTAAATGTTATAAATCAAATATTAAAGAATGTATTAGATGAGGGTGCAGTAAGAGCAAGAACGGTTAGGTTTAAGCTTCAAAAGTATGCAAATTCTCCTAATATATGTGAAAGAGTATATGCTCTTAATGTAATAGCTTCAGATGGAAAAGGAATAAAGGCTGTTCCAAGTGAGAGTGAATTAAGAGGTGTATTAGAAGATACAATTTATTATATATCAGAAAATATAGCGAGAAAGTATGTTCAAAACAAGGTTGAAACCCAAGTTGAAAAGGCACTTCAAGAAAGACAAGACAAATTTATGGATGATATTAAATTATCTATAATAAAAAAACAAAAGGGGCCTGAAAGTGCTAAAACTACTAAGAAGCTAGAAAGATTAGAAGAGTTAGATTCAAAGAAGATTAATAAAAACGTAATGAGTCTTTTAAGACCAGAAAACTTTGAAGAAATAGTTGGGCAGGAAAGAGCTATAAAATCTCTAATATCAAAAATGTCATCACCATATCCACAACATATAATTTTATATGGACCACCTGGAGTTGGTAAGACTTCAGCAGCTAGATTAGCGTTAGAAGAAGCTAAAAAGTTAAATTTTACACCATTTGATAATGATTCAGAATTTGTTGAAGTTGATGGAACTACATTAAGATGGGATCCAAGAGAAATAACGAACCCATTATTAGGATCGGTTCATGACCCTATATATCAAGGTAGTAAAAAAGATTTAGCTGAGATTGGTGTTCCTGAGCCAAAAACAGGATTAGTAACAGAAGCTCATGGAGGAGTTCTATTTATAGATGAAATTGGTGAGTTAGACGAAATACTTCAAAATAAACTATTAAAAGTTTTAGAAGATAAAAGAGTTGAATATTCATCATCTTACTATGATCCAGATGATGAAAATACACCTCAATATATAAAATATCTTTTTGAAAAAGGAGCACCAGCCGATTTTGTTCTAATTGGTGCAACTACAAGGGAACCTGGTAAAATAAATCCAGCACTAAGATCAAGATGTACTGAGGTTTACTTTGAACCATTGTCAGCGAAAGATATTAAAGGCATAATAGAAAACGCAGCTAAGAAATTAAATGTTGAATTAGAAGATGGAATAGCTGAGTTTATTAGTAGATATACTATAGAAGGAAGAAAAGCAGTTAATATATTAGCTGATGCATATGGCTATTCATTATATAATTCAAAAGAAAATAAAAATAATACAATTACACTTAAAGATGTAGAAGAGGTTATTTCTATAGGAAGATATGTACCGTATGAAATAATAGAGGATATAGATAAATCTGAAATAGGCCATACGTATGGATTAGGAGTTAGTGGCTTTATAGGATCAACATTAGAAATAGAATCAGTTGTATTTGAATCTAAAAAGCCAGGAATGGGTACTGTGAAGTTTAATGATACAGCGGGATCTATGGCAAAGGATTCAGTTTTCAATGCTGCATCAGTTATTAGAAGAATAACTGATAAGGATATAAAAGATTACGATATACATGTAAATGTTGTTGGTGGTGGTAGAATAGACGGACCATCAGCTGGTGCTGCTATTACTATTTCAATAATAAGTGCATTATTAGAAAGACCTATAAGACAGGATATAGCAATAACAGGAGAAATATCTTTGAAAGGAAATATAAAGCCGGTAGGTGGAATATTTGAAAAGATATATGGAGCAAGAAGAAAAGGTATAAAACTAGTAGTAATTCCTAAGGCTAATGAAAAGGAAATACCATTAGAATTAAATGATATAGAAGTTAAAGCTATAAGTAATATAGAAGAATTAATGGATATAGTATTTGAAAAATAAACTAATTAATTAAGCTTCCTTTATTGGAAGCTTAATTTTATTTTATATAATCTAAAAGTTTGATATAATATATTATTATGAAGAGGAAGGAGGTTACATATGGAAGCACCAATAATGAGAAGTTTACCTCAAAGTTTAGAGGCAGAGCAATCAGTAATAGGATCTATGATAATAGATAAAAGTGCTATTGCAAAATCATTAGAAAAATTAAATGAAGATGACTTCTATAGAGATGGGCATAAGGTTATATTTAAAGCTATTAGAGAAATGTTTTCGCAAGATATGGCTGTTGACCTAGTAACCTTATTAGAATACTTAAAATCAACGGATAAGTTAGATAAGGCCGGCGGAGTTACATACATATCAGAAATAAGTTCATCTGTAATTACTACAGCAAATCTCGAAGCCTATATAAAAATAGTAGCAGACAAATCATTACTAAGAAAACTAATAAAATCATCTACAGCAATTATAGAAGAAAGCTATAACAAACAAGATAAAGTAGATGATGTGCTAGATTCTGCTCAAAAAAAGATTTTTGATTTAGCAGAAAAGCAAGGATCAAATGATTATGAACCTCTATCAAATGTATTAGAAAGAGGATTCTTAGAGATTGAAAGGCTATTTAATAATAAAGGATCTATAACTGGAGTTGGATCAGGAATAAGAGACTTAGATGCTAAAACATCAGGTTTTCAGAAGGGGGATATGGTTCTTATTGCAGCTAGACCTTCTATGGGGAAAACTACATTTTCACTAAATATAGCTGAAAATGCTGCATTAAGGGAAGGAAAAAGTGTAGTTGTATTTTCTCTGGAAATGTCTAAGGAGCAGTTAGCTTACAAATTGCTTTGTTCAGAGGCTAATGTAGATATGCTAAAGCTTAGAACAGGTAATTTAGATGATGAGGATTGGGAGAGAATAGCTAGAGCAACAGGACCTTTATCTAAAGCAAAGATATACATTGATGATACTGCAGGTCTAAGTGTAATGGAAATGAGATCTAAGTGTAGAAAAATAAAAATGGAACATGGCATAGATATGATACTTATAGACTATCTACAGCTTATGAGCGGTAGTTCAGGAAGTGAAAGTAGGCAACAAGAAGTTTCAGAAATATCTAGGTCTATAAAAGCATTAGCTAAAGAGATGGAATGTCCTGTAATAGCCCTATCACAGTTATCACGTGCTCCTGAACAAAGAGCTGACCATAGACCGATGCTTTCGGATTTAAGAGAATCAGGGTCAATAGAGCAGGATGCTGACGTTGTTATGTTCTTATATAGAGATGAATACTATAATAAAGAAACAGAAGAAAAAAATATAGGAGAATGTATTATAGCAAAACAGAGAAATGGTCCAGTAGGAACTGTTAAGATGGCATGGATAGGTGCTCATAGTAAGTTTGCTAATTTAGAGTTAGTTTATAAAGACTAAATAAAGCTATGCAAATGCATAGCTTTATTTTATAAATTTAATTTTAAATTTTTGGAATTTTAAAGTAAATTAAATTAGCGCAAACGATGTTTTTAATTTTGTCTATATCTACATTTTTCAAATAGAATACTCTTTTTAAATTTACTTTATTATTTTTATTTTTTAAGGAGAGATTTAATATAAGAAAATTATTTACATATTTTATTAAAATTTCTTCCTTAGTTAAATCTCTAAGATAAATATAGATATCATAAAACTTATCTTTATTGACTAATTTAATAATAGGTTTTACATTTTCCTCTAAAGGATTAAAGTTTAATAAGTTATCTATTTTACTTTCTAGATCAATAAGCAATAAATTATCTTTCATAACTAATCCCTCCTTACAAATAGTTTGTAACTATAATATAAAGCTATTCTATGAGTATAATGGGGGATTTTATAAATAATAATTAATTAAGAAAATTATTAACAATGATTTTAATAAGAAGGTGAATATATTGAATAAAAAAATAGGATTTATAGGCTGCGGAAACATGGGAAAAGCAATGCTTAAAGGGCTTTTAAGTTCAAACGAGATAAGCAGTAAAGATATAATTATTTCAACAAGAAGTGAAGAATCTAGGGATAAAATATTAAAGGAGTTTGAAGTAAAATGTACCCTTAGTAATATAGAAGTAGCAAAAGAGTCAGAAATATTATTTTTAGCTGTAAAGCCAAATATGTATAAGCAAGTCATAGAAGAAATTAAAAACTTTCTAAAGGATGATGTTATCATAATATCTATAGCAGCAGGAATAAGTATATCAGATATAGAAAATTTCTTAGATAAGGATTATAAAATTGTAAAAACTATGCCAAATACTCCAGCATTAGTAGGTGAAGGAATGTCTGCTATATGTCCAAATTCAAATTTAAGAAAAGAAGAACTTAAATATATATGCAATCTTTATGGAAATTTTGGGGAATATGAAATTTTAGAAGAAAAATATTTTGATGCATTTACAGCTTTATGCGGATCTTCGCCAGCCTATATATTTATGTTTATAGAAGCTATGGCTGATGCTGCTGTAAAGCTTGGGATACCAAGAAATAAGGCATATAAAATGGCTGAACAAAGTATATTAGGATCAGCAAAATTAGCATTAGAAACAGGAAAACATCCAGGTGAACTTAAGGATATGGTTTGCTCACCAGGAGGAACAACTATAGAAGCTGTAGCGGAATTAGAGAAAAGTGGATTTAGAAGTTCAGTAATAAAAGCTATGGAAGTATGTGCTGAAAAATATAACAATATGTGAGTTAAAGGGAGTAATTAGAATTACTCCCTTTAATTATAAAAAATTATATTTCGGAAAATTTATTTTTGTAGAATAATTAAATTCATTTTAATAGAAACTAAAGATTGATAGACAATTATACAAATATTAACACGAATTATATAAATAAAATACAATAAAATATTCGCAAAATGGTTGAAACTTTATTTTTACTTTGCTAATATGGTAGGTGGAAATTAATATTAATTAATTTATAAATAAAGGACTTATAGTCTTTTTATAAGGAGGCAATATAAATGTCAGCATTTGTTGTTCTAGGAGCTCAATGGGGAGATGAAGGTAAAGGTAAAATGACTGATTACTTAGCAGAAGAAGCAGAGGTAATAGTTAGGTTTCAAGGTGGAAATAATGCGGGGCACACTGTTGAAGTTGGAGAAAAGCAATATAAACTTCATTTAATCCCTTCAGGAATATTATATGATAATAAATTAAATATTATAGGAAATGGTGTTGTAGTAGATCCAAAAGCTTTATTTACAGAAATAGATTATTTAGAAGGTGAGGGAGTTAAAGTTACTCCAGAAAAGCTTATAATAAGTGATAGAGCACATGTTATAATGCCATATCACAAAGTTTTAGATAAATTAAAGGAAAAAGCAAGAGGACAAAATGATATAGGAACAACTGGTAAAGGTATAGGACCTTGTTATACAGATAAGTTTGAAAGATGTGGAATAAGAATTTGTGATCTTATAAATGAAAATATATTAAAAGAAAAATTAAAAGAAAATATAGAAATGAAGAATGAATACATAACGAAGGTTTTAGGTGGAGACGCTTTAAATTATGATGAGATTCTTTCAGAATATTTAGAGCTAGCAGAAAGACTAAGACCTTATGTACAAGACACATCTGTTAGATTATATGATGAAATAAAAGAAGATAAAACAGTACTATTTGAAGGAGCGCAAGGAATGCTTCTAGATATAGATTATGGTACATATCCATATGTAACATCATCAAATACTACTGCTTGTGGAGTTGCTAGTGGTTCAGGAATTGGGCCTACTATGGTAACAAATGCAGTTGGTATTGCAAAAGCATATACTACAAGAGTTGGTAAGGGACCATTCCCAACAGAATTAGATAATGAAATAGGGGAATGGATAAGAGAAAAAGGACATGAATATGGTGTCACTACAGGTAGATCAAGAAGATGTGGATGGTTAGATGCTGTTATATTAAAGACTACAATAAGAGTATCAGGGTTAACTTCTTTATGTGTAACTAAGATAGACACTTTAGCTGGATTAGAAAAACTAAAAATATGTGTTGGATATAAGTTTAATGATAAGGTTATAGACTATTTTCCAGCAAGCTTAGAAGATTTAGCTAAATGTGAACCAATCTATGAAGAGTTTGAAGGTTGGGGCGATGAAGTGGCTGAGGCTAGAAGTTATGAAGAGTTACCAGAAAATGCGAAGAAGTATTTATCTAGAATAGAGGAACTTACTAAGACTAAAATATCTATAGTTGGTGTAGGTCCAAGAAGAGATCAAACTATAAGAGTAACAAAAGAATTATAATATAGAAGAGATTACTATAAATTTTTTGTAGTAATCTCTTTATTTATACTTCAATAAAAGATAGCAAATAATTTGAAATAAACTATTAAGTATAATAAAATATAATGTATAAAAAAATATATTTATTTAAAATAATGTAAATAATTTTAGTCTAAGTTAATATATTAATATGGACTTATAAAAATATAAAAGAGGTGAAATGGTGGAAGAGAAAAGAAGTTATTTATCAGTTTCTGAAATACTATCAAAAGCTTTTGATATATCTAAAAATAATATTCTAGAAATTTTAAAAGTAATTGGAATATTTATTTTTCCTACAACAGTAATACTTATTGGAACAATAGTGGCTATTGCTGTATCAAGCTTTCTTAAAATATCTTATTTATATTCTTATTCATATTTTGATAGGGATATTCCTTTTATTGGGGGAGGAACTATTTTAATAATATTAATTTTAACTATTATAGCTAGCTTAATAATATTTTATGCGAATGGAGTTATTATTAAAATTTTAGATGATGCAAATAAAGGAAAAGAAGTAAGCTGGAGAAGTGCTAATATATATGTTTGGCAAAGAAAGTGGAGTGTAATAGGATTAAATATATTACTATATTTGATGATTTTTGTAGCAATGATAAGCTTGATTTTAGTTACAGTATTGTTAGCCTTTTTAACTATAGGTATTGGATTAATTATATTAATTCCATTATTTATTGCTATATTAGTTATAATGATACCAATTGTATATTTGTTTAATTCTATGCTAATAGTAAGGGATCTAACAATTACTGAAGCTATAGGAGAAACTTTCAGCTTATTTAAAAAGGGATACTTCTGGACAACTATAGGAAAATTGGCAGCAATATCAGGAATAACAATTGGAGTTGGAATAGTTTTAACAATTGTTAATATTATACCTATTTTAGGAATAATATTAGCCCTTATAGGTCAAATTTTAATTCAAGCATATACAATGGCATACTTAAATATATTAGTATGGGATAGAAATGAAGAGGTAGAGATTCTTATAGATCCTATATTATAAACAAAGGTTTTGAGAATTAAATAAACTTAAATAAACTCTGTAGAATTACAGAGTTTTAAATTTAAAATTAGGAGGAACAAAGTGGGGAAAACTTATAGTAAAGAATATGAATTACATTATTATGATGTAGATAGTAATTTAAAATGTTCTATAACAACAATATTAAATATCTTATCTGATATAGGTACGAAACAGTCAGAAGAATTAGGATCAGGAATGGCAGGACTATTAGAAAGTAATATGACTTGGGTATTTTATAATTATAATGTAAAAGTTAATAGATATCCTATGTATGGAGAAAAACTTCTAGTTAAAACGGAGCCAGTTGGATTTAAAAAGTTTTATGCTATAAGAAAGTATGAAATAAAAGATGAAAGTGGAAATTTAGTAGTAGAGGCTAATGCTATATTTTTACTTATTAATTTGGAAAAAAGAAGAACTATGAGAATACCTTCAGAACAATATGAAGTATATGGATTAAAGGGAGACATAGAAGGAGAAGTTAAAATACCTAAGTTAGAAAAGCTTAAAGATGTAATGTATGAAATAAATTTTAGCGTCAGATATACAGACATAGACTTTAATAAACATGTAAATAATACAAAGTATGTAGAGTGGGCTATAGAATCTTTGCCAGAAGATATAGTTAAAAACTATAAGTTAGAAGAAATTAAAGTTACTTTTGAAAAGGAATGTAAATATGGAGAAGAAATTAAGTCATTATCAAGTTTTACAAAGGAAGAGGATGATTCTTTAACTACTATACATAGGATAGAAACCTTAGATAATAAAGAATTAACTAAGTTAATAGCTCATTGGAGAAAATATTAAAAAGGTTAATAAACAGAAAAAATTCTGTTTATTAACCTTTAATTTTATATTAGGAATTTGCAATTGTTTTTGCAACAAAGCATCCTGAGCTCCAAGCCCATTGAAGATTAAAACCTCCGCAATCACCATCTACATCTAGGATTTCACCACAAAAATATAGATTTTCAACTAATATAGATTCTAATGTTTTAGAATTAACATCTTTAGTATCTACTCCACCTATAGTAACTTGAGCTTGATTAAATCCATTAGTATCGGTGCATTTAAACTTCCAATATTTCAATAAATTAATAAGCCTTTTTTTCTCATCCCAAGCTAAATCATAGCAAGGGGAATGTAAATTTAATATATTTGCTTCCTTTAAAAGCGCAGGAATTAATTTTTTATTAACGATTCCAATAAGAGCATCTATAATTGGCCTATGAGAGAACATAGCAAAGTGGCCTTCTATGAAATCCTCAACTTCACTAAGTGATTGATTAGGCATCATATCAACAACTATTTCAACTTTTTTTGTTTTTAGTAATGCCTTTGAAGCATGCCCTGAAAGTTGCAAAATTGGAGGTCCTGATATACCATAATCGGTAAATAGTATTTCTCCAAACTCTTTTCTTACAGGGTTACCATCAACTAGTAATAGTGCATATCCATCAAATTTTACTCCTGTTATTGATTTTAGATAAGGGTTATCTAATTTTAGTTGAACTATCCCAGGAATAGTTTTAATTATAGAGTGGCCAAGAGATTTAGCTAAATTATATCCAGAGCCATCAGAACCAGTTTTAATTGCAGATTTTCCTCCACAGGCTAAAATTAATTTATTACATGTGAATAACTTATTCTCTTCGTTGCTTGTGGATAATTTAAACATTTTCTTCTTGTGGATATCTTTTACTTTGCAGTTTGTGTATAAGGGAATATTCCTATCTTCTAACGCTAATTTTAATATATCTACAACTGATGAAGCTTGTAGTGACTTAGGATACACCTTACCATTTTGTAATTCTATTATTGGAAGACCTAATGATAAAAAGAAATTTTCTGTATCATTTATATTAAAATTAGATAATACATTAGAAAAAAATCCTGTATTTTCACTATGATAAGAAAGGAAAGGGAAAGAAATAGTTCTATTAGATATATTACATCTTCCATTTCCAGTAGTAAGAATTTTTTTGCCTATCCTATCAGTTCCTTCAACTATGGCGACGTCTAAGCCAAAATCTTTAGCTGTAATTGCAGCGACTAATCCAGAAGCACCACCACCAACTATAATTAAATCATGATGTATCATAATTAAAATCTCCTTAAAATAATATAATAAATATAATTTTATCATAGTAATATAACTTATCAAATATGGGATACTAAATTAGAAGGGTAGAATGTATATAAATACTTTAAATATAAGCAGTATATTTTTATTAATATAAAAGTGTCTAAAAAATCAAAATAAGCTAACAAAAGTCTTAAATTACTAGTATGAAAATATAGATAATCAAAGTATTTTAAAAATAAAAAAAAAAGTTGTTAAAAAGTGTTGACACTATATTAAAATTTAGGTATTATAGTTTATGTGCTCGCCGAGCGAATAGCGAGTAACAATAAGCTAAAAACAAACATGGCTCCTTGGTCAAGCGGTCAAGACACCACCCTTTCACGGTGGTAACAGGGGTTCGATTCCCCTAGGAGTCACCATTTATGGAAGCATAGCTCAGCTGGGAGAGCATCTGCCTTACAAGCAGAGGGTCACAGGTTCGATCCCTGTTGTTTCCACCATAATCTGGCTCAGTAGCTCAGTTGGTTAGAGTGCCGGCCTGTCACGCCGGAGGTCGAGGGTTCGAGCCCCTTCTGAGTCGCCACTTTAAAGTGACACAAAATAAATATGGCTCCTTGGTCAAGCGGTCAAGACACCACCCTTTCACGGTGGTAACAGGGGTTCGATTCCCCTAGGAGTCACCATTCATGGAAGCATAGCTCAGCTGGGAGAGCATCTGCCTTACAAGCAGAGGGTCACAGGTTCGATCCCTGTTGTTTCCACCATAATCTGGCTCAGTAGCTCAGTTGGTTAGAGTGCCGGCCTGTCACGCCGGAGGTCGAGGGTTCGAGCCCCTTCTGAGTCGCCACTTTAAAGTGATAAATATATAATAAATGCTGGCATGGCTCAACGGTAGAGCAGCTGACTTGTAATCAGCAGGTTGTAGGTTCGATTCCTATTGCCAGCTCCATTATATGGCTCCTTGGTCAAGCGGTCAAGACACCACCCTTTCACGGTGGTAACAGGGGTTCGATTCCCCTAGGAGTCACCATTCATGGAAGCATAGCTCAGCTGGGAGAGCATCTGCCTTACAAGCAGAGGGTCACAGGTTCGATCCCTGTTGTTTCCACCATAAATTTTGGCTCAGTAGCTCAGTTGGTTAGAGTGCCGGCCTGTCACGCCGGAGGTCGAGGGTTCGAGCCCCTTCTGAGTCGCCACTTTAAGTGATAAGAAATATATAATATGTGCTGGCATGGCTCAACGGTAGAGCAGCTGACTTGTAATCAGCAGGTTGTAGGTTCGATTCCTATTGCCAGCTCCAGAAGCTTTGGAATATTTTCCAAAGCTTTTTGTTTTGCAAAAAAATATTTTTGTAAGATAAATAAAAAATAAAAGAAGATGGGAATAGTAAATTCCTATCTTCTTTTTAAATTTAATTGAATTCTTATGTCTTCAGCGTAAAACTTATATAACTTAAAATTACCAAGTAATCTAGAAGAAATTCTTTCCGTATATGTTTTTCTAATATCAAATAGAGTTAAATTTGTTGATATTAGCATTTTCTTCTTCTTTAATAATTTTTTATTTAATAGATTAAAAAATTCAGTAGCTGAAAAATCAGTTATTTGCTCTGCACCTAAGTCATCTATAATTAATAAATCACAGTTAATTAAAAAATTTTCTAATTCCATATTACCATTAAATCGTATATCCCTTAGGTTTTTAATTAACTCATCTATAGTCCTGTAAACAACTAAATATCCTTCATCAAGAAGCTCCTTAGCTACACAGCAGCTTAAAAAAGTTTTTCCAGTTCCAGAATCACCATAAAATAGTATATTATCATTAGTATTATTAAAATTATGAATAAAATCTCCTTTTAAATATTGAATAATATTTTCAATATTTTTTCTAGGTGTAAATTTATCATCACTTATTTTATGATTAGAAAATAAAGAAATATCAAGAGCATTAAAGTTAATTTCTTTTAAGGTATCTTCTAAATCAGAGTCTTTATAGTATAATTCTATTAACTTTTTCTTATAACAAGAGCACTTGTTAATTCCAATATACCCTTCATCTTTACATTTTGGACATCTATAATAAAGACTTAAATATTCTTGACTATATCCTCTAGAGACTAAAGCTTCACATTTTTTAAATCTTAAATCTGTTATTTCTTCTTTAATTTTCTTTAAAGAATTCTCATCTAAGCCCTTTAATATAGACAAAGATAAATTTAAAGACTTCTTTTGAATTAAATTATCTAGCTGTAAAATCTCAGGATATTTTTCTTCTATTTCTTTTCGTCTATTATTTAAATTTTTTTGTTCCTCAATCTTTATATTTTCATATATTGAAGTTAAATCTTTTTCATATCCTTTAATCATCATTATCCCATCCTAACAGTTTCTTTTCTAAAGAATCATAATCATAGTCACGGCCTTTAAAATTATCAAATCTTAATTTAGGCTTGTTAAAATTATTTGAATTAGAATTAGCATAATTTTTCTTTGAAGATAGATTCTTATAAGAGACCTCTTTTTCTTCGATCTGCTTTAGGCTTCTTAAGTTATCTTTGTTCCAACTTGATAATATTCCATCTATATATTTAAAATCCGCTCTATTTAGCCTTTGAAAACAAATATCACAAGCTTTTTTTATTATATCTAATGAAAAACCATAATTTGTAGTCCATTTTTCTAACATATCTTCCTGAGGCTTCATTATATCTGTATTTCTAATTCCTAAAAATTTAAGTATTTCTCTGTAGGTTCCCCATTTATCTTCTGTTTTTCTTATATAATTTTGTGCATCATCAATAGTTTTTATTTTCATTTCGTTCCATGCTAGTGCTACTTTTTCTATATATCTATGGTTAGTTTTACCCTTAGAAACACAAAATTCAATTATTAGAAGGATTAATTCAGAAGAAAAATTAAAATCTTTTTTCCATCCTATATAAGTTGTAAACTCGCTAGGGGATAGAGGTCTACCCAGTAGTCTTTCTATATCCTTCAACATACCATTATTAGTTTCATCTGAAAGTTCTGCTAATAAGTTAATTTCACTTTTATCAACATTATTATCAGAAGATAGATCTATAAATTCTATATCAAAGTTTCCCATTTTATCAATTGGGATTAGCCTTATAACACCTTCATCATTCCAATAATTAAGTGCATTTATTATATCAGACTCTAATAGATTTAATGATGTAGCTAATATTGACGCATTAACTCCAATTTCACCAGTAAAATTATATTTAAGCATTAAAAGATATACTTTAATAAATTCTCCTCGAGCTTTAGGCATATATTTTTCAATAAATATATTACTTATAGGAGTAAATTTTAAAGGCTTTGATTTAAGCATGAAAGTGCTCATAATTACAACCACCTTTCTAACAGTAATATTGCAATAACATAATTATAACAAAGAGGAGTAATAGGCTCAACAAAACTATAGAATATATAAAAAGAATATTATTTCTAAAACTGGGAAAACTAATAGATGTGTTGCTTAACATTATTAAAATGAAAGGAGATTTTATGGATATAAAAGGAGACTCGATAAAGGTAGCTAAAAAGGCTACATTATCAATATTTGTTATAGGGCTTATTTTAAATATTAGTTTTACTAAGGTAAAGGCTCAAACAGATGAAAGCTTCAGCAATATAAATCTGAACAAGCAAACATATTCTATATCAAATAAAGTATCAAGTGGAAATAATATACTTGATAATCTAATTGTGGCTTTAACAGGAAGAATAAACGGATATGAAGTAAGGTTAGATGATAAGATTATAGGATATACTTCAATAGAGAATGATATTAGTAATATAACAAATTTAGTTTTGGAAAAATATATAAGCGAAAAGAAGATTAAAGGAAGTTCAATAGTATCTTTTCAAATAAATGGAGATATAAAACTACAAGAAAATAAATTTGATGTAGCTTTATTACAAACAAATGAAGAACTGACTAGTGCTATATATGATTTATCAAAAGAAAATTCAAGTAACTTAAAGCTAAGTATAAAATATGTAAATGAAGATAATATAAAAATACAACCTAACACAATAATAATACCAAGTGATTCTATGTATTTAGGAGAAACAAAGGTTGAAGATGGAGAAGTAGGTCTGAAAAAGCAAGTAAAAGAAGTTACATATGAAAATGATAAACTTATAAGCACTAAAATAGTTAAGGAGGAAAAGATAAAAGAAGCAATAAGCAAAAAAGTTTATAGAGGAACTAAAAATCCATATAATTATGGAATCGCTTTTTTAAAAAGTCCAACTAGAGGAGGAGATATGACATCCGGATATGGCGAGAGATGGAACTCTTTCCATAAAGGAATAGATATTGCAGGGAACACAGGAGATGATGTTTTAGTTGCAATGGATGGGGAAGTTATATATGCTCAATATAATGATGGTGGCTATGGTAATTTAATAATGGTTAAGCACGAAGATAATATGATTACATATTATGGACACTTAGATGGATTTTATGTTAAGGTAGGAGATAAAGTTAAAAAGGGAGCTGTAATTGGAGCAATAGGAAACACTGGATTTAGCACTGGACCGCATTTACATTTTGAACTTAGAGTAAATAATGAACCAGTAGATCCAACTAATTATATAGTTCAATAAAATATATATTAAAGAGATATAAAATGAAAGGTGCTTTTATTAGTACCTTTCATTTTATTATAGAGTTAATATTTATTTTACCATCGCCTTGACAGTTTCTAGGAATATCTAGTAACTCACATGATACCTTTAAAAGAGATGATATATCTTTGGGGGTTAAATCCGGATTGCTTTCATAAATTAAAGCACATACGCCTGATACATAAGCTGCAGCTAGAGAAGTACCACTAAAGGTTTTATATGAACTATCTAGCTTTGAAGGATATAACTTAATTCCATCTCTTTCAGAAATATAACTGGTATTAGAGTTTAAAGAAACTATATCAACGCAGGCAGCACATAAATTAGGTTTTGAGTCCTTTTTTAATGTACCAACTGATGAATAAGTATAAGGTTTAATTTTTGATGTAGAGTCATAACCTGAAACGGTTATACAATCATTGCATAAAGCAATTCCTGTAATTGACCCTTCTAAATTTTTATTACTACCACTTGGGACTATACAAGTTATGTTTTTACTATTTGCTGATGATACCATTAAATTGAAACACTTTTGGAAAAATACATTATAATGTAATAATTCAAATGGTAAACATAAGATTTTTATATTATGCTTTTCATTTTCTTCAATAATCATCTCTATTGCATTAAGTACATCAGATATAAACCCCTTTCCACTTTTATCAAAGGCTTTATAGCAATGAATATTACATTCAGGAGCAATTCCACTATACATTCCATTGGATTTTCCTCCGCTTCCAGCAATTATTCCGGCGGTACAAGTTCCATGTCCATTATCATCATAAGGATATTTTAATCCATTTATTAAATCTATAAATGTAATTATTCTATTATAAGGAGTAATTAAATCAGGATGGGGATAAACGCCAGTATCTATAATTGCAACACTAACATTTTTACCTTTAACTTTGGTTTTACTAGATATTCTAATTTTATTTGCAGTACTAACGCTCATACCACATAAAGAGAAGTATTCGTCAAAGCAAATATAATCAACCTCTGGATATTCTAGTAATCTTTGAATACCATTAGAATTTAGTCTGGCACATATTAATTGACAATGCTTTATATTACTTATAAATTCACCTTTATAAGAGGGAATTTTTTTTATTAAGCTATCATGAAATTTTTTATATTTAATAAGTACTCTATAATTATTATAGGGTTTTGATAACATACAATTTTTTAAGTTTGAATCTAATTTTTTATTAAGTGAAAACATACTATACTCCTAAAATTGATCACAATATATAGTATATTAAAAGTATGATTTTTGTTAATAGTATAATTTCCTAAAGAGTAAAAAAGAAGAGAGCTTACACTCTCCACTTAAATATAATAATTCCTAATATCATTATAGCTATTCCAATAAACTCTCTAAGATGAAAAGATATTTTTTCAACACCAAATAAACCAAAAGCATCAACAGCTCCAGCAGAAGCAAGTTGTGCAACTAAAATTATAGCAATACCACATGTAGCACCCATTGCGCCAATACTTCTCATAACAGTAAAAATAATTATTACGCCAAGGACTCCACCTAGTAAATAGATTTTATTTACATCTTTTACATTCTTGAAACTTCCTTTGCCAAAAAACATTACAATAATTAATGTTACAATAAGTGCGGTTCCTTGTACTATAACGTTTGTTTCCCAGGTTCCAACTTTTTCTTCTAATTTAGTATTAAAAACACCTTGAAGTGTCATAGATATCCCCGAGATTATTGCATATAAAATTGCTAACATATAAAATCACCTCTAGGATAGTATTACACTTATTATAAAGAAATATTAAAAAACCTCCTAGAAATCTAGAAGGTTTTTTATTATCTACTAATAAATGATTCTTTAATTTTAGATTCTGAATAGCCTAAAGTAATTCCTAGACTTATAAAATCTTCAATAAGAGTCATGTAATGATCATCAGAAGGTGATATTATTAAGTCATTTAAATCTATAAAAAGATTTAAAAATTGATCACTTAAGCAATAATCATTTGGCTTTATAACAACTTCCTTAATATGATCATAGTGCCTATCAATTCCAATATTAATGATATGGGCAAAGCAATCTAAGTATTTTTTGAACAATACTGATTTATTTATTGGATTATCATTGTCTATCCAATATTTATAACACTTAGTTTCATCAGCTAATGAGCTAAGTTTTGTATGTAGTTCTAGATGTTTTCTAGCCCAAATTTTATATTCACTTAGAGTACTATCAATAATGATTTGTTTGTTTTTTTCTCTTTGTGATTCAAAGAAAGCTATAATTTCCATAAATATCCCCCTGTTTTTAAGGATTTACTATAATATATTTTACAAAAAGATTTCATAAATGAAAAGTGTGGTAAACGAATACAAAAAAATAAATTTTTTATATATTATGAAAATATAAAAAAGTGCTTAAAAAATTAAGCACTTTTCAATATTAAAGATATAAATTCTTTTTTAAAGGATAACTTTTTACTAAGGTTTCTCTTTTATTAGTAGAAAATTTCCATATTTCAATTCTATCAACTTTAAGAGTTTCACAATTAGATTTAAAGTTAACTTCACCATCAAACTTTTTCATATCTTTTGGAATATAATTAAGACTAGCTAAGGATATATGCATTGATGGCTCACTACTATAATTTTGTGTGTTAAATCCATATAGCTTTAAGGTATCGCTCATTAGTCTAGTAAGTCTTTTTATATACCCAACATCCTCTATTCTCATATTTAGAGTTTTGTTAGTTTCTGAAATTGAAACTTCAGTAGATAATTGAACCTTAAAATTCTTATAAGGCTTCACTATTTTATCTATAACAACATCTAATTTCTCTATATTAGGATTTTCAATTACTTCTAAAGGAATATATGGTGTGGGAGAGCTCCTATTAGCTCTAAATCTTTTAGAAAGATTTTTTTGAATAGGATTTAAATTTTTATAAGATTCATCATCAAATAATGCTACTAAGTAATATTTCATAGATTTAGCCTCTCATATTAAATTAATTTATATGTATTTAAAATTACATATAAACGTTTTTATAAATTATAACATATTACAAAAAATTAAAAAAGATATATAAAGAAAAGTTTGAATATTATAGAGGTAGTAAAAAAGGTTATTAAAAAAGAGTTTTGGAAGAAAAAACTCTATTTCCTTAAATTATTTTTATGTTATAATGAGTATTGTAAGTTTTTAAGAAAACTAAATTATTACAGAATAATGATGGATAATAGTTGAAATATTAGGAAAGATTAATAGATATATATAAATTATGATAAGGGTGAAATGGATGGAAAAGTTAGTTATAAATGGAGGAAAAGTTTTAAATGGTTCGGTTGATATAAATGGTGCTAAAAATTCAGCTGTAGCTATATTACCAGCAGCAATAATGGCTAGTGAAGGAAAGTGTTTAATAGATAATGTACCAGATATAGAAGATGTTCATTGTCTTGAAAGAATTTTAGTTAGCCTTGGATGCTCAGTAAACAAAATAGATAATAACACTTTAGAAATAGATGCAAGTGATGTAATAAGTGTAGAGGCATGTACTGATGATGTAAGAAGAATGAGAGCATCATATTATTTTATAGGAGCTTTATTATCAAGATTTAAAAAAGCAAGAGTAGAACTTCCAGGGGGATGCCCTATAGGAGTTAGACCAATAGACCAACATATAAAAGGATTTGAAGCATTAGGTGCAAAAGTAAGTATAGAGCATGGAGCTGTTACTGTAGAAGCTGAACACTTACATGGAGCAAATATATTCTTTGATGTTGTTACGGTTGGAGCAACTATAAATGTTATGATAGCAGCGACTTTGGCAGAAGGAACAACTATACTTGAAAATGTTGCAAAAGAACCTCATGTAGTAGACGTTGCAAACTTCTTAAACTCTATGGGTGCAGATATAAAAGGTGCAGGAACGGATGTAATTAGAGTAAAGGGTGTTGAAAAGTTATCAGGATGCAATTATAGTGTTATACCAGATCAAATAGAAGCAGGGACTTTTATGATTGCAGCAGCGGCAACAAAAGGTGATGTTACTATAAAAAATGTTATACCAAAGCACTTAGAATCAATTGCAGCAAAACTTACTGAAATGGGAGCAATAGTTGAAGAGGGCGATGATAGTGTTAGGGTTTATGTTGAAGGAGATTTAAAGGGAGTTAATGTAAAAACAGCTCCATATCCAGGGTTTCCAACAGATGTACAGCAACCAATGTCAGCTTTATTAAGTGTTGTTCCAGGAAAAAGTTTAATAGCTGAAAGTATTTGGGAAAGTAGACATAAGCATATAGATGAATTAAAGAAAATGGGTGCGACTATAAAGGTAGAAGGTAGAACTGCTATAGTAGAGGGAATTGATAAATTAGTAGGATCTAAAGTTATAGCGACAGATCTAAGAGCTGGAGCTGCTATGGTTATAGCAGGATTAATTGCAGAAGGTGTAACCGAAATATTAGAAATAGAGCATATAGATAGAGGATATCCGCATATTGAAAATAAATTTACTGCTTTAGGAGCAGATATAGTAAGAGTAGTAGAATAGTATCTACGTGAGGGATGGAAAAATGAAGTTTTGCTCATTATATAGTGGGAGCAGTGGCAATAGCATGTTTATAGCTTCGGAAAATGCTAAGATATTAATAGATGCGGGGTTACCAGGAAAAAAAATAGATGATGCCTTAAAGAGTATAGGAGAAAATCCTAATGAGATAGATGGAATATTTGTAACTCATGAGCACTCAGATCACATAAAAGGAATAGGTGTATTATCACGTAAATATGATATTCCTATATATAGCAATGCAGATACGTGGGCGGTTATGGAAGGGAATATAGGAAAAATAAAAGAACATAATATAAGGATAATGGATAGAAGATCTACCTTATCAATAAAGGATTTAGATGTAATATCATTCAATATACCTCATGATGCAGCTGCACCAGTTGGATACACTATGCATTCTAAAGGGAAAAAAATTAGTGTTACAACGGACTTTGGAATATATACAGAAGAAATAAGAGAGAATATAAGAGACTCAGAAATTATTTTGTTAGAAAGTAATCATGATGTAAATATGTTGAAATTTGGGCCATATCCATATAACTTAAAAAGAAGAATATTAAGCGAAGTTGGTCATTTATCTAATGAGGATTGTGGCAAAGCAATTGTTGATCTAGTTAGATATAAATTACATAAAAAGATAATATTAGGTCATTTAAGTGGAACTAATAATCATCCTGATTTAGCTTTACAAACAGTTAATTCAGTACTTTATGAAAATAATATAGTCCAGCAAGAAGATATTTTCTTAACTATGGCAAGCAGGCATGCTCCAAGCAACTTAATAGAAATTTAGTTATAAGGAAGAAGATGAATTATAATGGATAGTAAAAAAATATATGCATGTGAAGTTCATATTGATGATGCAATGGATGATTTAATTAATTACGAAGAAACATTTCCTATTATAGAAGAATTAAAAGGGAATAAGTGTAGTTATTGCAATGAAGAAGCATCTTATATTGTTAAGACTAATGAATAAAAATTTATTATAATTAATATAAAAAACCGTTTAAGAAGGAGAATGAGATATGAGTTTATATAAGCAATGGACAGATATGGTAGTTGAATATGTTAAGACAAAAGGGGAACAAGCTTTTTGGGATGAGTATATGGAAATAGAAAAAGCCTTATACAAAGAGTTATTAGCAAAGCATAAGGAGAAGTTTACTTTTACAATAGATGAACTAGCTAATAATAATAATACAACTCCAGAATTTATTATGGGATTTATTGATGGAATAAATGATAGTCTAAAAAATACACTTGATTTAGAAGCTGTAACAGCTACTGATGAAATATCATTAGAAGTAGATTTGGAAAATTTATACTTTAATATGTTAGATGCCAAGGCAGAATATCTATACACATTACCACAATGGGAAGGAATATTCTCACCAGAAAAGAGAAAAGAAATTCAAAAGAGATATAGAGACTCTGCTATGGTAAGAAATGATAACAAAATAGGAAGAAATGACCCTTGCACATGTGGAAGTGGAAAAAAATATAAGAAGTGTTGTGGAAAATAATTTTACAAGGACCTATTAAATATAGGTCTTTTTTTATTCTTTAGGAAATCATATTTCTAATTTAATTGTAGATAATTTAATCACTTTCTTTAATTAAAGCTTATGGGCCTAAAGAATAAAAAATAGAATATAGTGCGCGTGCAAGATTTTCCTCAGGCAAGCTTCGCAAATGCACATGCGCTAAAAAAAGTCGACGGCTCCACAGTTGCCTTGGCGACTTTTTTATTACAAAAATGAAAGGTTAATGTAATTGTTATAAATATGAGTTTATGAATAAAGCATATATAATTTATTTAAAGTAAATTTTAAGGAGAGTAATAATATGAAAAAAGCAATAGGAATTGTTATTTTTATACTAATTTTAAGTGGTGTTTTATTATTGATAAATTCTAATAAGTTAATTACATTAGGCTCAACAAAGTATTATATTAAAACAGTAAATGAATATGAGGATATAACAACTGATCCAAGATACAAAACATATGAATATAAAATAAATGGGTACGATAAGAATGGCAACGAAAAGCTAGTTACATTTACAGCAAATAAAGTTTTAAAGAGTGACAGATATCTAATGATATATGTAAAAGATGATAAAGCAAAAAGCTATGAAGAGGTAGAAACTAGCAAGTTGCCAACAAAGGTAAAAGAAATATATAATGAAAAATAAAAGTGAGTAATTTAATTATTCACTTTTATTAATATATTTAAAATTTATAAGAAAAAGTTTTATATTTACAAAAGCTTTTAAAGTCAAAGTTAATTTATTATAATAAGACTATTATATAATTAATGGAGGAGCTTATATGGATAGTAATCTTAATTTGGTTAATGAGCAAAGGATAATTAAAACAATAGAAGCATTAAAATCTAATAATATGAATGGTTATTTAGTAAAAACAAAGGAAGAGTTAATATCAAAAATAGAGGAATTAGTTCCGGATAAATCTACAGTATCTTGCGGAGGATCTATGTCCTTATTTGAGTATGGAGTTATAGATCACTTAAGAAGTGGAAGGTATAAATTCTTAGATAGATATGAAGAGGGATTAACTCAAGAAAAAATCACACAAATATTTAAAGAAAGCTTTTTTGCAGATGCATATTTTGCTAGCAGTAATGCGGTAACAGAGGATGGAAAATTATATAATGTTGATGGTAATGGAAATAGAGTTGCAGCTATGCTATATGGTCCAGAAAAAGTTATTCTTTTAGTTGGAGTAAATAAGATAGTTAAGAATATAGATGAAGCTATTAAAAGAATTAGAGAAGTGGCAGCACCAGCGAATGCTAAGCGATTAAATAAACATACTCCATGTGCTAAAGTCGGATATTGTATGGATTGTAAGAGCAAAGAAAAAATATGTAGAGAGTTTACTGTTATTGCAAGCCAAAGTAAAAAAGATAGGATTCATGTAATTTTTATAAACGATAATATAGGTTATTAGATTAATTAAGCTAGTAAATTTGTAGAACACTTGAATTTACTAGCTATTTTTTGTGTCAAAAATTCTTATATAAAATAATTATATTATATAAGAATTTATAAGGCAGGAGATAAAAAATGTTTGAAATGTTCCCTTTTTTAATAAATAATATGATGAGTGGGATGTTTAGTGGAAGCATGAATAATAACAATAATAATATTGATTACAATCAGAAAAGTTTTAGTAGTGGAAATGATATAATTAGTATATTTGGTGGAACATTTAATAGTGTATTTAATCAGGTTTTCACAACATTAATCACAAATGAAGAGCTAATGAATAATATAGTAGATACAGTTTTAAATAGTGATGTTGTAGGTTCTGTTCTGGATAGCATTGAAGATGAATCAAACTTAGACTTTATAGATTATGGTGATAGATATCTAATAGAAGGAAAGCTAATAGGAATAAATAAGAAGGATATAGATATAGACTATGAAGAGGATCATATAACAATTAAAGTTAAAAAAAATCAAGTTTTTAGTAATGAAAATTCAATGGTTGCAGTTTTTCAAGAGGGATCAAGTTTTCAAAAGAGTTTCTATGTACCAAATATAGAATCAAATAGAATAAAGGCTGTATATAACGCTGACGTACTTAGAATATATTTAAAGAAAAGGCCTCTAGTTGAAAAAGGAACAACAATAATTGATGTAGATAACTTTACAAATGCAGATAGCTTCATAGAAGTAGGTAATTTTAATGAGATATCTGATATGGATAAATCTACTGAATTATATAATCAAAGATATATAGAATAAAGCAATATAACTTAGAACATATGAGGAGAGAATAATATGAATATAACAATAATTTCTGTAGGAAAGCTAAAAGAAAAATATTTAAAGCAAGCAATAGATGAATACTCTAAAAGGTTAAGTAGATACTGTAAACTAGAGATAATAGAACTTCCAGACGAGAAGACTCCAGATAATGCATCAGAAAAAGAAGAACTACAAATAAAAGATAAAGAAGGAGATCTTATATTATCAAAAATAAAAGATAATATGTTTGTGGTGGCAATGGACTTAAAGGGAGAAAATTTAACATCAGAGAAGTTTGCAGGTTTCATAGAGAACTGTGGAGTGATGGGTAATTCTAATATAGCATTTATAATTGGGGGAAGTTTGGGATTATCACAAAGTGTTATTAAAAGAGCAAATTACAAGCTTTGTTTTTCAAAAATGACTTTCCCCCATCAACTATTTAGAGTTATGCTTTTAGAGCAAATTTATAGAGCATTTAGGATAATGAAGAATGAGCCATATCATAAGTAAATGAAAAAATTAGCCTTAACCACTGAAACTAATTGGTTAAGGCTGCTTTTACAAGTTGAAACACTATATCATAAGTGAAAATATAATGTCAGTAAATGTTGTAGAATATAATGCCGGAATAGAATCATTAAATTCTTCAATTTAACTTATAGATTTAGCGCATAGTTTGACTAATATAAAAAAGCTTTCACAAAAATATGGGAGAATAATTTCTCTAAGAAAAAGTGCTAATCTTGCAAGGATGGAGCACTTTTTTTGGTTACTTTTAACCATTATATCAATACCAATAAATTTTTCATTCTATATAATTTAATACAATATCTGTATAAAAAACATACCACTTACAAAGAATAACTAACCACTTACTGTTGTTATATTTACAAGGGGAAAAACAGTTAATATAATAGAAAATATGGGGAGTGGAAATATGAAAATACGAATTGAAGTAGATAATAAAATTAAAGAAAATGAAGTTATTATTAGATGCAGTGAACTAAGTGAAGATGTTAAAAATATTCAAATTATGCTTGACGATATGTTGTCATACAAAAAACAGATAACTTTTTACAGAGGTGATACTGAGTATTATCTTTCCTTGGAAGAAGTCTTGTTTTTTGAAACTGAGGAAAATGGAATTTGTGCACATACCATTGAGAATATATATAATGTGAAGTATAAGCTTTATGAACTTGAAGAATTTTTACCAGGATACTTTATGAGAGTTTCAAAATCAACAATTCTAAATACAAATCATATTTACTCCATAACACGTAGCATATCATCATCAAGTAAGGTTGAATTTCAAGATACTCATAAACAGGTGTATGTTTCAAGATATTATTATAAACCATTAAAAATTAAATTATTAGAAAAGAGGAAATGAGATGAAAAAAGAGAGAATTTTTTGGGGACTCGCATTTATATTAGTAGGAGTTTTCTTGATTGTAAGTAAGCTTGGATACTTTCCTGATGTAAATGTATTTAGTTTACTGTTAACAGTTTTTTTAGTAGTAGTTATTGTGAAAAGTTTTATTCGTATTAACTTTGCAGGTATTTTATTCCCTATTGCATTTCTTTGTATAATATATGATAAACAATTAGGGATTACAAATATTACACCTTGGACTGTATTGATTGCAGCACTACTTGGTAGTATTGGTCTTTCTATGATTTTTCATAAGCCTACTAAATGGATTAACACAAAATATAATTATGAAGATTATAAATTTGAGAAGATTGATGTAGAAGACGAAAGTAATATTAGATTTAAAAATTCATTTGGCGCTAGTATAAAATATATAAATACAGATAATTTTGAGCAAGCAGATTTTAATTGTTCTTTTGGAGCTATGAAATTGTATTTTGATAATGCAATTATGCGTAAGGATAATGCTATAGTTAGGATTAATGCTTCTTTTTCAGGAATAGAATTATATGTACCAAAAACTTGGAATATTGATGATAAAACTAATGTATTTTTAGGTGGTATTAGTGAAAAAAATAAAAATGATAAAGTAATAACTAATACCTTAACATTAGTTGGTGATATTAATTTTTCAGGAGTAGAAATAATTTATATATAATTAAAAATAAAGAAAAGAGAAAAACCTCACTAGCAAGTGATATGGAGAACAATATCATAAATAAATGAGGAAAGTAGCCTTAACCATTGATATTATTTGGTTAAGGCTATTTCTTATTATGAGGAACAAGGATTAATAAAGTCTAAAAAGAATAGCGATGAATATAGGGGATAGAATTTATAATTAATTATGCAAATCATAGAATAAACTTAATAACAACATATCCTTTTAATTTATTGGAAGTTTAATTTTTAATTATTAACATAACTTTTTTCTTAATACTGGAATTAGAAATTTTAATATAATTCTAGCTAATTAAAATACTAAATGTTGACAAGAAACCTATTGTAAACGTATAATATTAATATAGAAAATTATAAACCGGTTTACTAAACTTAATTTCTTTAAATATTATAAGATAAGGTAGGTATTTTATGAAAAAGAGTAAAGAGTCAACAAAAAGATTAATTGCATTAGCTTTAGCAGGAAGTGTAATTATTACTACAGCTTTAGGTACAACTGTAAATGCAGTAACAAATCAAGATAACACAAATAGTATCGTTGCCAATGCTAATGGAGATATAGACAAGTTAATAGAATCTCTTAGACTAAAATGGAAAGAAGATTTAACTGGAGGAGCATCAATTGATGTAACCAATCCAACTATAGCAAAAAAAATAGAGGGATATGCAAAACAAGCTAAGATATATTCAGAATCTATGAATTTAGATGAAAGTAAAAATTATCTATGGGCAGACTTACAAGATTATAAAGCTAACCCTGCAAGAATAACATCAATGTTTAATAACATTGTATCTATGACTATGGCTTATAGCTTACCTAATAATACTTACTACAAAAATGAAGACTTGAAAAACAAAATAATTTATGCATTAGAGTGGATAAATAAGAATGCTTATAATGAAAGTATAGAACAATATGGTAACTGGTGGGATTGGATGATTGGAATACCTGCTAGATTAAACAATGTTGTTATATTAATGTATGATGACTTAACTCAAGAACAAGTAACAAAATATATGAATGCAATACAAAAATTCTTACCAAGTATTGAGCCAGGAAGTAAATATCATACAGGAGCTAATTTAGCAGATGTATGTGTAAATAAGCTACTTCAAGGTGTTAACTTAAAAGATCCTGATAAAATAAAAGAAGCATCAGAAGATATAGGGGATGTCTTTAAGTATGTAACGAGTGGAGATGGTTTCTATCCAGATGGATCTTATGTTCAACATGGAATAGTTGCTTATACTGGATCATACGGAAATGTGCTTATAGATAAAATTTCTAATATAATGTTCTTATTAGAAGGAACTCCATGGGAGCTTAGTTCAGATTACAAAAATAATGCATACAATTGGATATTTGAAAGCTTTGACCCTGTAATATATAAAGGATATGTTATGGACATGGTCAGAGGAAGATCTATATCTAGATTCGATGGAAACGGATACATGCAAGCGGCGGGTATAATAGAGGGAATGCTTAAAATATCTCTGATTTCAGATGAAGCTACAGCTAGTAAAATACAAGCATTAGTAAAGCAGTGGTCTACAGAAGCAAGTAGTGTACTAGACTTTGGAACAAAGTTTAAATCAATAAATGTAACAAACAAGTTCTATGCAATTATGAAAGACCCAACTATCGCTACGGCGGAGCAAGGAGATGCACATTATGCCTTAAATATGATGGATAAAACTATTCATGAAAGACAAGATTATGGACTAGCTATTGCAAGAAGCTCAAATAGAATAAGTAAATATGAATTCATGAATAAAGAAAACTTAAAGCCTTGGTTCCAAGGAGATGGTATGCTTTATCTTCATAATAGTGATTTAACTCAATTCTCAGATGATTTCTGGCCAACGATAGATCCATATAGAATGCCAGGAACAACTATAGATAAGAGATTAAGAAGTGATAAAGGTATTCTTCCAGGAGTAGATCCAGGTTCTCCACTACAAGATGAAGTTTACTATGAATTAGGAAACAGCAACTGGTCTGGTGGAGCTAAGCTAGGGGTATATGGTGCTGCAGGAATGCAAATAGACAACAAGTATGACTCTTTAAAGGCAAATAAATCATGGTTTATGTTTGATAATGAAATTGTTGCTTTAGGTTCAGGTATCACTAATCCAGAAGATTTTAGCACAGAAACAATAATTGAAAATAGAAAGATAAGAAAAGATGGTTCAAATAAATTTATTGTTGATGGAGCTGAAAAGGTACAAGCTTTAGGAGATAAAGATAGTGCTAATGAAGCTAAGTGGGCTTATTTAGAAGGAAATGTAGAGAGAGCAAATATAGGATACTATTTTCCAAATGGAGCTAACATTAATCTATTAAGAGAAAATAGAGAAGGAAATTGGTTTGATATAAATGCTTCTAAACCAGCAGGAAATAAAATTATTACAAACAACTATTTAACTATGTATATAGATCATGGAAAAAATATAAAGGATCAATCATATAGCTATGTATTATTACCAAATAAATCTTCACAACAAGTAGCAGAATATGCTAATAATCCAAATATTGAAATTGTAAGAAATGATGAAATAGCTCATGGAGTTAAACACACAACTTTAAATATGGAAGGAGCTAACTTCTGGGTAGATGGAAAAAATACATCAGGAAGTATAACATCATCAGGAAAAGCATCAGTTATGATAAAGGAAAATGTCGATAATACATTAACAATATCTGTTTCTGATCCTACTTTCCAAGGAGAAAATATATCAATAGAAGTTGCGAAATCAGCAACTAAATTAGTAAAAGCAGATGATCAAATCTCAAATGTGAACTTAAAAGATGGAAAGATAGCCTTTGATGTAAATACTTCAAATGCTATGGGAGCAAGCTTTGAATTAGTAGTTGAGTTAGGTAATGCAGAAGTTACAAATGAAGCTCCAGTAATTAATGGTGAAGATATAAAATTATATGTTGGAGATAAGTGGGATAAAGATATTCATAAATTAGTTGCATCAGATAAAGAAGATGGAGATTTAACTAACAATATAAATATAAAATCTAACAATATTAAATTAGACTCTAATTCTGTTGTTACTGAAAAGGGAGAATACAGTGTAGTATTTGAAGTTTCTGATAGTAAAGGTGTTAAAACAGAAAAAGAACTTAAGGTAGTAGTAGAAGAAAAAGCAGAAACTTCTAGTGATAAAAATTCTAATGACAAAGAATCTATCAATAAAGATAAGTTACCTAATACAGGGGCTGTAGTAGGAGGAACTGCTATAGCTGGAATTGGTGGAGCATTAACTTTATTAGGATTAAAAATGTTTAGGAGAAAGAAAAATTAATTATTAGTTTTATAGAAAAGTACAAACTAAGTATTTTATACTATACTTAGTTTGCTTTTTTATTTAATAATATATTGTTTTTATATATTGACATTAACGCAACGTAATCCTTTATTATAAAATTGTCAGGAGGTAATGCTATGGAATATACAATTAAAAAGCTAGCTGAATTGGCAGGAACAAGTTTAAGAACACTTAGATATTATGATGAAATAGGGTTATTAAAGCCTTGTAGAATTAACTCTTCTGGATATCGTATTTATGGAGAAAAAGAAGTAGATTTATTACAACAAATATTACTTTATAGATCAATGGATATGAAATTAGAAGATATACAAAATATAATCTCTAAGCCTAATTTTGATATCTGCCAATCTTTAATTGAGCATCATCAAAGACTTATTTCTAGGAGAAATCAACTTGATCAATTGATTTCAACTGTTGAAAAAACATTGGAGCATAATAAAGGAGAGAGGGAAATGTCAAATAAAGAGAAGTTTGAAGGATTTAAAAAAGAAAAAATATCAGAAAATGAAGCTAAATACGGAAAAGAGATTAGAGAAAAGTATGGTAATGAAACAGTTGAAGCATCTAATAAAAAGTTTATGAGTATGAGTGAAGATGACTTTAATAAAATGCAAAATACTGAAAATGAAATGTTTGAAGCTTTAGCAGAAGTTATAAGAACAAAGGATTTAGAATCAGAAACAGCGAAAAGTGTTTATGAAAATCATAAAGCTTGGCTAAATTTCTCATGGCCAAGTTATTCAGCACAAGCTCATATAGGATTAGCAGAAATGTACGTTGCAGATGAAAGATTTGCTAAGTATTACAATGATAGATTAGGACTAGAAACAGCTACAACACTAAGAGATATTGTTGTTAAATATGCAAAATAAAATATAAATTTATGTTAGTATATATAAAGAACTTAAAGCCGTGACTCTAGTAAGAGATATGGCTTTAAGTTCTTTATAGATATTTTTAAACATAACGGTATCTTTTCAAGCCTAATATGTTTAGCGTTGTAAAAATAACTGAAAATATTAATAAAATGAATAAGTCAAATTGTATTTGACCAAAGTTATTACCCATAATTATAACCTTTTTTAATGCATCGCTTGCATAGTATAGAGGCATTAATTTAGCGATACCTTGAATCCAATTAGCCATTGATTCTAATGGAATAATACCTGAAAATAATATTTGAGGTAATACTATAATCGGTATGAACTGTATCATCTGAAATTCTGAATTTGCAAATGTTGAAAGAAATATTCCTAAGGATAAGGCAACGAAGGCCAACATAATGTTAGTTAATAATAAAAGGGATATGCTTCCGACTATTTCGATTTTTAATACATAAATTGAAAATAAAACTACTATAAAGGTTTGAATAACAGCAAATATTCCATATCCAATTAGATAACCAAATACTAAATGACTTCTTTTAATTGGTGTAGCTAATAACTTGTTTAATGTTCCGCTAGTCCTCTCTTTTAGTAATGATATTCCTGAAATCAAAAATACAAAGAAAAAAACAAAGAAGCCAATGAGTATTGGTGTTATACTATCAAATATATTAGTATCCTCATTCCCATATATATAATCACGTTCTATTTCATTTGAAATAGTACTAAGTGACTCATTTGAGATCATGTTATTGTTTATATTTTGATTAATAAATTGACTTTGAAAATTAATAATTTCTTGTTGCTTTTTAGTAATATCAAGGAGATTTTTAAGTTGAATTTTAGTGATAGATGATTGAATAATAGCACCTATTTGTTTAGTTTTAGTTGGATCGCTATTTTCGTAAGTAATATATAGCTTATCATTATTTATAGAAATAAATGCATTTAACTTATTTTCTTTTATTTTATTAGATATATCATTATTATCACTAAATTCATATATATCTATATCACTTTCTTTAAGATTATCTATGATGTTAGTATTTATATTATAAGCACCAATTTTTATGTTGGATGCACTAGTTGTATTAAATAGTAAGTTCATTAAAGTTAAAATTATTAAAGGCGCTATCATCATTAAGGCTAAGGTACGTTTATCATGAACCATTTGCAAAAGAATCCTTTTAACTAAGGCTATTATTCTCATAAATTTCACCTCCTGATAGCAGAAATACTTCTTCAATCGTTGAAACCTTAAATTCTTCTTTTAAGCTTAAGGGAGAACCACTTGCAATTATCTTTCCATCTCTAATTAATTTAAGATGATCGCATTTTTCGGCTTCATCCATTACATGGGTAGTAACAATTATTGATTTTCCTTCATTTTTTAGATTAACGAGTTCTTTCCATATACTTATACGTAGTACAGGATCTATACCTACAGTGGGTTCATCTAAAATTAACAAATTGGGGTTTTGAATCAAAGCTAGTGCTAGAGAAAGACGTCTCTTCATGCCTCCAGAATAATTTTTCACTTTTTTATTAAGTTCATTTCCCAAGCCAACTAATTTTGATAAGTAGTCTATTCTATCAATTATTTCATTTTTACTAAGAGAAAATAAATTAGCAAAGAAAATAAGGTTATCTCTTGCAGATAAATCTTCATATAATGCATCGCTTTGAGCCATGTACCCTACATTTTGTAGAATTTTTCTATTAGGCATTTCAGTGTTAAAAACAGTTACAGTGCCATTATCAGGCTCTTCCATTCCTATAATAGTTTTTACTAATGTAGTTTTTCCGGAGCCAGATGGACCAATAAGCCCGATTATTTGTCCTTTTTCTATATTTAAGCTAATATCAGTTAAAACTTTATGTTTTCCAAAGGACTTTGATATATTTTTTAATTCAAGAATGGGCATTCTATTACACCTCTTTATCTTTTATAAGTTACTAATATAATTATATCACCTTATATTAAACTTTAAGAGGGGATATATTTTCTTTAATTAATTTCATAAAAGTATCTGGAGTAACAATTTTTACTTTAGGATTATCATTTAATTTATTAACTACATATTCAACGTTGTCCATAGTTTTACTCCATACATGAACATAAACAAAAGTATATGAATTTGGATTTGTAATATCTGTATAAGCTGACTCAATTCTAGAATTAATATTTTTAATTAGTTCTTCTTCATTTTCTAGGCTATTCCAAAGTAAATCGCGACAAGATACTATAGGTTTATTATTTGACCAAATTATTTTACCGTCATATTCATTGTTCTTTTTATAGTTAAGGTAAAATAGACCGTTTATATTGGAGCAATCAGTATATTTATCCCATAACTCTTTTTTATAAAAAGCATCATCATCAAGGATTAGAACATAGTTTTGATCTACTTTTTTCATATATTCATTCAGTCTTTTTGTGTAATTATCTAGTTTATTTATAGGAAATTTACTAGGATATATATAACCATTTCCAGAGGGAGAAACTAAATAGTTATCAGCATATTGAGAAGAACTAGCACTTTTATAGTAGTAATTAAAAACTGTAGGAGCTAAATAATATAGAGATGGGCTTATAGACCAACCTAAATTAAAGGTTCCTCTATAAGGAGAACCATACCAATTTTTAGAACTATAGTTACTGCCTAAAAACCATTGCTGATTATCACCATCAGACATAATAAAGGTTACATAATGAACGTTATCATCATTAGTAAATTCATTATTAGAATTTTGAGTTTGTACAATAGTTGGATATGAACTTAATACAGATAGATTATAAGACCAATCAGCAGCAATCATATCTACTCCACACCTAGAAGTTATACTTACATTAGTATGCTCATCAGGTCCCCAACCTAAACAACGAGAAGTATCATCCATAGAATTAAAAATTTTTTCTCTTAAAGAGGTATCATTTATATCATCTTCATAAAATATTAGTGACTTTGACATTATGGCATAATCTCTTAAAGCCATGGTTTTTTCAGGTGATAATTCTATAACAGTAGAATGATTTAATCCTGAATTCCAAAGGTTATTATATGCCCAATATTTATCTGTATTTCTACAGTCTTCAATTAAATTAGTTATTCCATAACTTTTAACCTTAGATTCTAAAGATTCATCAATAACTATTGAATCTTTTAATGAAGCAAGAGAGCAAGCGTTATTTATAGATGACAAATTAGAGTTACTATATAATATATATCCATTTATATAAGATTTGAATTTATTTAATAATAACCAAGGATCTTTTACAGTTTTATATTTAACATTGTAATTACTATTTAAATCTTGGAGCCAGACTTTATAGTCTGGCTCCATTGAAGTAAGAATATAAATTTGTTGATCTGATTTATTTGAAACAGTTCCTTGAAGAGCAGAAATCATAGTCTGCTCTTCTTTACTCATGTCATTTTCTGATATTACATATAGACACTTAGGAATTATAGAGTTTTTGATATATAAATCATTAGAAGTGGAGATATCATTTTTAAAACTTTGAGAAGAGGTTTCATAGCCTCCACTTTTATATTTATTATAAAAATCATTTAAAAATCTAAAGTGCTCTCCATTATAAAAGTCTTGTGCAGATTTCTCACTCATGTTTGATAAAAGCACTTGACGTGTAATAATATCATTTAAGCTTACTTCATTATAGTTTTTCATAATGTCATACATTATCATAAATGTAGTAGTTCTGCCTATACCAGCTTTGCAATGAAAATGAAGCCAGCTATTAGCAGGCTGATTCTTAACAATATCTATAAAGTAATCTACCATGTCATCTGTAGGTAACTGACCATCTGTTACAGGAATACGAATATAGGATAAGCCATTATTTTTAGCAAGAGTCTCTTCATTTTCAACTACTTTAGGGATTATTGATTTATTAGTATTATATAAAGTTATAGGTTCATTAAGTGGTATAGAATCTAATTTTTTGTTTTCATCAAGGATAACTTCGTCTTTACTTAAACCGGCATTTGCATTATTTTTTGAATTCTTCCAACTAACTGGTATACCATTTATAAAACCATGAGATTCTTGCCTTAAATCAATATCTATTATAGAAAAACCATTAGGTATAGATTCTTTTATTAAAGAAAGTCCAGTTTCAGAAAATTGATTGCTACCTGAAATATTTAGCTTATCTAGACCCTGCAAATTTACCTTTTGATTTTTACTAAGGGTTATTTTATCAGTAGTTTTACGAAAATGAGATGATAACTTGTTAACTTTACCAGAATCTTGTACAAGATTTACATCTGAAATAGCCTTTGGGCAAGATACTATGAGAATACAGGAGAAAAAAATAGTTAAAAATATAAGAGAATAAAATTTAGCTGGTTTTTTCATAATTTATACCTCACAGAGAATTATTTAAATTTCTCGGGAAATTGTTTGATTATACCATTGGAAATAACATCAGCAAACTTAATCATATGCTCTTGTCCTTTATCATATGCTTCTATGTCAGCTTTCCAATCTTTATTTAATCTAGCAACAGCTTGAGCTGTAACAAATTCTAGGTGTTTGTGTAACATATCCTTTAGCATTTTATTAGAGTACTTAGGATTAGCAGAACTTAAAAAATCAGCCATTTTATCAGCATTTTCATACCACAATTTATTATATTTTTCTAGGTCTTCTTTATTTCCACTTTTAGCTGCATCAACAACTTGACCTGCAAGTGATATATGTTCTCTTAATAACTTAGCAAGGTTATTCCCAGCTTCTTCTCCATAATAAGGTTTAATTGAGTTTCCAATGTCATCTTGATTTTTTAGAAGTCTTTGTAATACAGCATCCTTATCTTCAAGAGAAGCTATATCACTTACAATAAAGTTTCTCGTCCATAAAACATGTTCAATCCAAAGCTGTCTTTCTTTCATAATTAAATCACAGGCAGATTTATTAGCAGCATCTCCTTTGCAACAATTATCACCAATAGCTTGAACCTTAATAGGCATTAAAACTAAAGTAAATAAAAATAATGTTAATAAAGAATTTTTTAAAATTTTATTCATTAGTATATACTCCTTTTACAATTAGAATTTCATTTTATTTTGTTCAAATAGATAGATATATATACTAAAAATTAAACATTTATGCTTTATTTTGCTTATGGTAATTTATGCATTATAAAGATATAAATATTGATTAAGTAAAGCAATAATATAAGCAATTGAAGTTGAGGTTAATTATGTAATTTGATAAGATTATAGTATAAAGCTTAAAGGAGAGAAGAGTATTATGAGATTAATTATAAATGCTGATGATTTTGGGTTAAGTAGAGGAGTAAATTATGGTATAATTGATGCCCACAAAAATGGAGTAATTAAAAGTACTTCTATTATGGCTGGAATGCCAGGTTTTGACCATGCAGTTGAGCTTTTAAAAGACTGTCCGGAACTTGGGTGTGGAGTACATTTAACATTATCTGCATATAAGCCAGTTTTAAAAACACATAAAACTATTGTAGATGAGAATGGATATTTTTATAAAAGAATATATAATAAAAGAGTAGAAAATTTCGATCTTAATGAAATATATAATGAGTTTTGTGCACAAATTGAAAAAGTTAAAGAAGCTGGAATTAAAATAACTCACTTAGATTCACATCATCATATACATATGTCAGAATTTTTAAAGCCTGTAATAGAAAAAATATTAGAAAAGTATAGCTTTCCTATAAGAGGTGGACTGAGATATGATTTAAATTACAATAAAATAGTACCTTATGAAGGTATATTTTATGATAATACAGTTTCTATTGATACCTTTAAAAGTTTAAAAGATAAGATAGGGGAATATGAAATCCTAGAAACAATGAGTCATCCAGCTTATATTGATAGCTTTATAATGGAGACAAGCTCCTATAATTTAAAACGAGTAGAGGAATTAAAAATACTTACATCTAAAGAACTTAAAAATTTTTTTGAGGAAAATAAAATAGAAATCTGTAATTATAGAGATATATTTTAAGAATAAAATAATTAATAATAAAGCCGTATCATTTATTTTGATGCGGTTTTTTGTATTAAAAAATAGATTATATTTTTATATAAAGTAGATACTATATTTAAATTAAAGAATAGAATAATATAGGATATAAAAACGTGAAAAAAATTTTATAAAAAATAGTTGAATAAAAATTATTTTCATGATAGTATGTAAATGTATTCAGATAAAATTTTTTTTATAAAAGAGAAGTTATAAAAATTATTTTCAAATTAAGGGGGTACTAAAATGTTTAAACAACTACAAAAGATTGGTAAATCCTTTATGTTACCAATTGCTATATTACCAGCAGCTGGGTTACTGCTTGGTATAGGAGGAGCTCTATCAAATCCTAATACTGTACAAGCTTATCCATTTTTAAATATTTCTTGGTTACAAGGAATTTTTTCGATTATGTCATCTGCAGGAGAAGTAGTATTTGCAAATTTAGCACTTATTATGTGTATAGGACTTTCTGTAGGACTTGCCAAAAAAGATAAGGGTACTGCAGGTTTGGCTGGTGCAGTATCATTCTTAGTTATGAATGCTTCAATAAAAGGCATGATAACTGCATTTAATCCAGCAGTTAAGTCAATAGATACTGGTGTTGTTGGAGCTATAGTAATTGGATTAACGGTATCATATCTTCATAATAAATATGGAAATATTCAATTACCAGCTGTTTTAGGATTCTTTGGTGGATCAAGATTTGTTCCAATAGTTTCTTCATTCTCAGCAATTTTTATTGGAGCTATATTCTTTTTAATATGGCCAACGTTCCAAGGATGGTTAGTTTCAGCAGGTAATGCAATAGCTGGACTAGGAGCAATAGGAACTTTCTTATATGGATTCTTATTAAGATTAACTGGAGCAGTGGGATTACATCATATGATTTATCCATTATTCTGGTACACAGAGCTAGGTGGAGTTGCAACTGTTGCTGGTCAAACTGTTACAGGAGCTCAAAATATATTCTTTGCAGAATTAGCTGATCCAAATCATGTTGGATTATTTACAGAGGGTACAAGATTCTTTGCAGGACGTTTTGCTACAATGATGTTTGGATTACCAGCAGCATGTTTAGCTATGTATCATTGTGTACCTAAAGAAAAGAGAAAATTAGTTGGTGGATTATTCTTAGGAGCAGCAATAACATCATTTATTACTGGTATTACTGAGCCAATTGAATTTATGTTCTTATTTGTTGCACCTTGGTTATATGTAGTTCATGCTGTATTTGATGGATTATCATTCTTTATAGCAGATATATTAAATATATCAATAGGTAATACTTTTTCAGGTGGATTAATAGACTTTACTTTATTTGGTGTACTTCAAGGAAATGCTAAAACAAATTGGATATTAGTATTAGCAGTAGGAGCAATTTGGGCAGCTTTATATTACTTTACATTTAGATTCTTAATAACTAAATTTAATGTTATGACTCCTGGTAGAGAACCAGAAGGTGAAGAAGTTAAAGTTGTTACAAAAGATAGCATGAATGAAACTGCAGTTCAAGTTTTAGAAGCCTTAGGTGGAAAAGATAATCTAGATGATGTAGATGCATGCATAACAAGATTAAGAGTTGCTGTTAAAGATGTAAGCAAAGTTGATAAGGTTAAAATTAAAGCTTTAGGTGCTACAGCTGTATTAGAAGTTAAAGGCGGCGTGCAAGCCATATTTGGAGCAAAAGCTGATCCATTAAAACAAAAAATAAATGAAATTATAGGGAGAGAGTAATAAGGGTGAAAATAATAAACAGAGGATTAATCGTATCATGTCAAGCACTAGAAAATGAACCACTACACAGCTCTTATATAATGAGTAGAATGGCTGTAGCAGCTAAAGAAGGTGGAGCTATAGGAATAAGAGCTAATAGTGTCGATGATATTATTGCAATAAAAAAAGAAGTTGATTTACCTATAATAGGAATAGTAAAAATAGACTATCCAAATATGAAGTCATATATAACCCCAACTATGAAGGAAGTAGATGAACTTGTTGAAGCAGGAGCAGATATAATAGCTTTAGATGCCACAATAGATCAAGATGAGGAATTTTTAAAGAGTATATTTAAAAAATATCCTACACAAAAGTTTATGGCAGATATATCTACAATAGAAGAGGGGTTAAGAGCTGATAAATTAGGGTTCCATTATGTTGGAACAACTTTAATAGGATATACAGAGCATTCTAAGGGAATGAATAATTTTGAGGTTTTGGAAGCTTTAATAAAGAATTGCAAAGCAAAAGTAATTGCTGAAGGAAACTTTGATACTCCAGAAAAGGCTAGAATGGCTTTAGAAAAAGGAGCATATGCTGTTGTTGTTGGAAGTGCAATAACTAGGCCTCAATTGATAACTAAAAAATTTAATGATGAGGTTCTAAAAGTATTATAACACTTTTAAGAGGTAGGGATTTAAATCCCTACCTCTTTTATTTCAATGAGTTTAATGCTATTCTATTATATGTAAATTAATAGTTATATTAAATTTATAGAGCATATATGGAGGATATTAAGTGGATATTTTATGTGAAATACAAAGAAAATATAATGACTTTTCTGATAAAGAGAAATCTATAGCAGATTATATTATGCAATATGGAGATGAAATAAAAAATATAAATATTACTGATTTAGCAAAGGAAATAGGTACATCAGGAGCCACAATAACAAGATTTGCTAAAAAAATTGGTTGCGATAGCTTTGTAGATATGAAAATAAAACTCGGATCAAATAAAGTAGAAGCTCATGTAAATGATGAAGATGGTATATTTTCATATGCTTATCAATATTATAATGAAGTTATAGAAAGAACTAAAATGTTAATTGATAAAGAGTCTATATTCAAAATTGTTAATGAAATAAAAAAATCAAGAAATATATACATATATGGTGTTGGAAGCTCTGGATTAACTGGAGAAGAAATGATGCAAAGGCTATTAAGAATGGGGTTTAATGTTCATTGCATTTCAGATTCCCATATGATGATAATTAATAGTTCAATTGTATCAGAGCATGATTTAGTTATAGGGATTTCTATATCAGGAGAAACTGAAGAAGTTATACACGCATTAAAAATATCAAGGGAGAATGGAGCTAAAATAGTTTCAATAACAAGTTTTGAAGGAAGCTCTATAAGCAAATATTCAGATATAAAGTTTATAGTATATAATCCTAATTTTGTTGATAGAAGAAGGTTTATAAATACTCAATTTTCAGCAATGTATCTTCTTGATTTAATATCTATGGTTTTATTAAATGATGCTAATTTAAGTAATAAAATGCAAACAACTATTAATGCTATTATTAATAATAATTAATAGATAAAATTATAATAATATGTTAAGAATATTTTCTTGTACAAATAGAATTAGTACATAATTTACTGTAAAAGTTTCATATGTATATTTAAGATAATAAACTTGATATTGATGGCCTTTTAATAGATATTACACATAAATAAGTATGGTATATGATATAATTATAGATGTATTCTAATAAATTATGAAATGAGGAATATATCTATGATTGAAGCTTCTCAGCTAGACTTTTCTAATATAAGTAAAGAACTTTTAGAGATTACTTTCGATGGGGTTGTCATGGTTGACAAGAAAGGTATTATAATTTATATAAGCAAAAGATATTGTGAGTTTTTATCTATAGATTTAAAAAACGCGTTAGGTAAACATGTTTCAGATGTAATAGAAAACACAAGGATGCATATAGTAGTTAACAATGGGAAAGCGGAACTCGCTAAGCTTCAAAGGATAAAAGAAAATTACATGGTAGCAAATAGAATTCCTATTATCGAGAGTGGAGAGGTAATTGGAGCAATAGGAACTGTTATGTTTAAAAATATAGAGGATATTAATACTCTTCATAAAAAATTGAACAGTATGAAAAGAGAGCTAGATAAATATAAAGGAAGATTAAGGCAAGAAAATAGTACAAAATACTCTTTCGATGACATAAAGGGAAAAAGCAAATCCATAGAGATGTGTAAGATATTTGCCAATAAAGCAGCATGCACAGATTCAAGTGTATTATTAATAGGGGAAAGTGGTACTGGGAAGGAACTTTTTGCACATGCAATTCATAGAAGTTCTAATAGATGTCATGCTCCTTTTGTAAAGGTTAACTGTGCAGCTATTCCAAGTGAGTTATTAGAATCAGAGCTTTTTGGATATGAGGGAGGAGCTTTTACCGGAGCAAAAAGAGAAGGGAAAATGGGGAAGTTTGAGTTGGCAAATGGAGGTACTATATTTTTAGATGAAATTGGGGATATGCCTCTTTATATGCAAGCAAAACTTCTTAGAGTAATTCAAGAGAAAGAAGTTGAACGTATAGGAGCAAATAAATTTATAAAATTAGATTTAAGAATAGTTGCTGCCACAAATAAAGAGTTAGAGTCAATGGTCAAAAACAGAAGCTTCAGAGGTGATTTATACTATCGATTAAATGTTATGAAGATAGAGATACCTCCTTTAAGAGAGAGGAATGGAGATGTAGAACTTCTTTCAAAATATTTTATTGATAAGTTATCTAAGCAATGTGGGAAGAATGTAAGAGGAGTTTCAACAAGCGCAATAAGGTCATTGAATCAATATGAATGGCATGGAAATATAAGAGAGCTTAGAAATGTAATCGAAAGGGCTATAAACCTAGTAGATTATGGAGAAATAATAGAAAAACAACATTTACCAAATGAAATAGAAGAGTGCTCTTATAAAGAAGAAATTAAGCCTCTTTTAAAAACAATAGAAGAAGCAGAAGTATATGCCTTAAAAGATGCTTTAATTTTTAGTAAAGGAAATAAATCTAAAGCAGCAAAACTACTAGGAATAAGTAGAGTTACTTTATATGAAAAACTTGAAAAATATAGTATTTTAATAAAATAATAATTTAGATAAGGTATGTATATATATAACAAAAAGTGTAGATAAACTCTACACTTTTTATTATATAAAAACTTAATGTAAGGTTTTATATACAATATTAATAAAGTTATAGGTAAACTTGTAAAGATAGGCTTACAAAAAAATATAGAAACTGTTGATGCTGTAAGTAAATGTTTACAAAAATGGATAAATCTTTTTGTGTGAGGTTATTTATAATAAAATATCATTTAGAAAATAAATAGCTTTAGAGTAAATCTGCAAGTATGTATTATTAAAACATTGTGTTGTCATGAAGGTATATTTTTAAATTAACTTATGGCACAATAATTGCTTTTTAGTTATTAAGAAAGAGCTAAAGGGGGATTTAGAATGTGTAAAGTTATAAATGTAGAACAGTTGGGGGGATTGATCCCTAATAATGCAACCATGGCTATTGGAGGATTCATAGGTAGTGGTCATCCAGAAGAAATTAGTTCTTATATAGAAAAATATTACTTAGAGAAGGGAGCACCAAGAAATCTTACTTTAGTTTATGCAGCAGGACAAGGAGATTCTAAGAATAAGGGGTTAAATCATTTCGGACACGAAGGATTAGTGAAAAGGGTAATAGGAGGTCATTGGGGACTAGCACCGAAGCTTCAAAAGCTTGCTATTGACAACAAGATTGAGGCATATAACCTTCCTCAAGGGGTAGTAAGTCATCTATACAGAGACATTGCAGCAGGAAAGCCAGGAACAATAACAACTGTGGGGCTAAAGACTTTTGTAGACCCTAGAGTTGATGGTGGAAAATTAAATGAGTTAACTAAGGAGGATATAGTATCTTTAATAAATATAGAGGGAAAGGAGTATTTGTTTTACAAAGCTTTTCCTATAAATATTAGTATCCTTAGAGGAACATATTCAGACGAAGATGGAAATATTTCTTTAGAAAAGGAAGCTGTAGTTTTAGACTCACTAGCTATGGCACAAGCTACAAAAAACTCTGGTGGAAAGGTAATAGTTCAAGTAAAAAAGGTTGTAAAGAAAGGATCAATACATCCGCATAAAGTTAAAATACCAGGAATATTAGTAGATTATATTATAGTAACAGAAAATCCAGAAAATCATATGCAAACTTTTGGAGAGGTATATAACGAAAGCTATACTGGAGAAGCTAGAATTCCTTTAGAAAAAATATCAAGTATGGAGTTAGATGAAAGAAAGATAATAGCTAGAAGAGCTGCTATGGAGCTTATACCAAATGCTGTAACCAATTTAGGAATAGGAATGCCAGAAGGGGTTTCAGTAGTGGCAAATGAAGAAGGCATGGGAGATATGATGAAGCTTACTGTTGAATCAGGACCTATAGGGGGAGTTCCAGTAGGAGGACTTAGCTTTGGAGCATCTATAAATCCAGAATGCATAGTAGAGCAAAGTGCTCAGTTTGATTTTTATGATGGTGGAGGATTAGATATAGCATTTTTAGGACTTGCTCAATGTGATGAGAAAGGAAATATAAATGTTAGTAAATTCGGACCTAAAATTGCTGGGTGTGGTGGATTTATAAATATAACTCAAAATGCTAAAAAGGTAGTTTATTGTGGAACATTTACTGCAGGAGGATTGAAGTTAGCTGTAGAGGATGGAAGACTAAATATATTAAGGGAAGGGAAAAATAAGAAATTTATAAAAAATGTTGAGCAAATAACATTTAGTGGAGAATATGCTTTAGAAAAAAATCAGCCAGTACTATATATAACAGAAAGGGCTGTGTTTGAGTTAAGAAAAGAGGGAGTAGTTATTACAGAAATAGCACCAGGTGTTGACTTGGAAAGAGATATTTTATCTCTTATGGATTTTTCGCCTATAGTAGCTAAAGAAATAAAGATTATGGATGAGAGAATTTTTAAAGAAGAAAATATGGGAATCAGAATTTAAAAGGGGGAAAGTTATATGTTAGGGGTTATAGGTATTATATTATCATTAGCACTTCTTATGTATCTTGCTTATAAAGGAGTAAGCGTAATTATATTAACACCGATACTTGCACTTCTTGCTGTACTTTTAAGTGGAAGCTTTGGTTTATTACCTGTTTATACAGAAACTTATATGATGAGTTTAGCTAATTATGTTAAGCAGTATTTTCCTATATTCTTACTTGGAGCCATATTTGGTAAGGTTATGGACAATACTGGTGCTGCCAACTCAATATCTAATTCTGTAGCAAAATGGCTTGGAAAGGAGAAGGCGATTTTAGCTGTAGTGGTATCTTGTGCAATACTTACTTATGGTGGAGTATCACTATTTGTAGTAGCCTTCGCTGTTTATCCAATCGCAGTTTCTTTATATAGAGCAGCTGGTATTCCAAAGAGATTAATACCTGGGTCAATAGCACTTGGGTCATTTACTTTTACAATGACAGCACTTCCAGGTACCCCTCAAATACAAAATGCTATACCAATGCCGTTTTTTGGCACTAATACCTGGGCAGCTCCTATAATGGGGATAGTGGCATCTCTTGTAATGTTTGGTTGTGGAAGTTTATGGCTTATGTATAGAGCTAGAAAAGGAATGCAAAGTGGAGAAGGCTTTGGTAGTACCAAAGAAAAGGATGTTAAAATGCAAACTGAAAACTTACCTTCATTTGGAGTCTCTATATTACCAATAATATTAGTATTAGTTTTAAACTTTGTTCTCTCAAATTATGTTTTTGTAGAAGGAAGATTTGATTGGGCATGGCTAGAAGGTTTTAACACTACAATTGCTAAATCGGGTGGGTCTTGGTCTTTAATAGTAGCGTTACTTATAGCTATTATTACTACGTTGATTTTAAACTATAAACGAATAAATGATAAGCTTAAGATAGTGAACGAGGGTGCAGCAGGTTCGCTACCAGCTATATTAAATACTGCTACTGCTGTTGGATATGGAAATGTAATTTCTTCTCTTGCAGGCTTTGCAATAATAAAGAATGGACTTCTTGGAATATCATCTAATCCATTAATCACTGAAGGGATATCTGTATCAGTTTTAGCTGGTATTACAGGATCAGCCTCTGGAGGAATGAGTATTGCTTTAGGAGCTTTAGGGGATACTTTAACTAATATGGCAATGACATATGGTATAAGTCCTGAAGCACTTCATAGAGTTGCTACCGTAGCTTGCGGGGGACTAGATACTTTACCTCATAATGGTGCAGTAATAACATTACTTACAGTTTGTGGGCTTACACATAAAGATTCTTATCTAGATATATTTATGGTTTCAGTTGCTATACCGACCTTGGCATTAATAGTAAGTATAATATTAGGAACCATAGGTATAGTATAAAAGCATAAGTTCTTAATTTTATGGAGCCATAGCGAATATTATAAAAGTATATAAAAGGTTGCCTTAATAAGGGCAGCCTTTTAATAATAATTTATATTAATATAGTAATTTTTTTAAATTAAAATTATAAGGCACAGTATTAGCTAAGTCGTAAATTGATTAGTCTTACCCATAATATATGCAAGCTTTATTATAGCTTTTTCTTCATCAGACATTTCTCTATTATACATTTTTTCAAATTGTTCAATTAATGCTTTATTGTCAACTTGACTGTTAGGAGTGATATTTCTTCTCTCGGAGGTAAAATTACAAATTTTAGGTGGTGTGCTATATTTATAAATACCTTTATAAACTTCTAAAGTATAGTAAGCATCATAATAGGCATCATGAAAATTATCTTCAAATTTTATATTTAGAAGTTCCACAGAAGTTTTTAATCCTATCTTTGATCCCTTTGGAATTTTAAAATAACTTGAGGCGTACATTTGCACATCAATATATCTTTTAGGTATTGACGATATAGGTAAATTATGAAATTTTGCATTTCTAATAAGTTCTTTTATATCAGTTTTTCCCCACACACAAAGTATTATTTCACTATCACTAATAAATTCTATAAAGTCATGATATACCTTAGGAAATGTCTCACACAAAGCCAGTTTAGCAGTAGTTATGTTAGTTAAACTCTCTACATACGGATGAACTGTATTGTGTACCGTAGGTTTTATCAACCTATTAAAATTATCTATTATATTAAAGTTTTCATCAAATTTTAGTGCTCCAATTTGAATTATTTCAAATGGTAGTTTTAATATATCTTTATTATTAGAACTATTTAAAGATTTTTGATTAAATTCTAAATCGTATACTATATAGTTAATTATTTTCACCCACTTTTTTATAATATATAAAATTAGTATAACCTATTTATTTAATATGTATATAAGATAAAAGGACTTTAATAATACTTTGGTATATATTTATATAAAATCAATAAAATTTAATGAAAATTTAGTATAAAATCAGCAAAATTTAGCATGAAAGTATAAGTGTATATAATAGTGTGTAATTTCTTATAATAAAAAATTTAGAAAATAACAATATAATATACAAAATTATGAAAAAATACATATAAATATATATTAATTCATAAAAAATGATAAAATTTGAAATTTTATTTCAAAAACATAGACTTGTTAACGATATCAATGTATTATATAAGTGTATAATAGATGTATTAATTTAGAAATTCTTACAAAATTATCGAAAATAAATATGAAATAGGGTGATACAAATGCTAAGAAGCTTATTAAGTTTAGGACTATATTTAATTTTATTTATAGGAATTGTAATTGTTCCAGTTAAATTAACACATTACCTTTGTAAAGTAAAAAAAATAAAAATAAATCGTTGGGTAATAGGGTGCGTAGGACCATTAATACTAATAATACCTAAACTACTATTTGCACAAATGCCTGACTTCATTTGGAAGATATTAATATTTATTTTTATTACTTCTGTAATTATGTTTTTTGAATTATCAAGGATGATGATAGAGAATAAAGAGATGAAGGGCTTAATAGATTACTCTAAATATATAAAACCTAATAAACGTAAAGTTAAATAGTAAAGTATGTAGACAAGGCGGTAAAAATGTTAAAGCATGAATTAGTTTATGAAGTTATAAAAGATGAATGTAGAAAACAATATGTTTTAGGAGAAATAAAAGGAATTGATGCTAAAACTGTAGCTACACAATTAAATATGCATAGATCAAATGTTGTGAAGCATTTTAAGAAGCTTATGGATATGAAGTTAATATATAAAAGAGAAGGAAGACCAGTATTATATTATGTAGACTTAAGCACTATAGAATACGAAGTTAGTAGTTTAAAAGATAAGGAAAGTATATACAATAATATAGATAAATTTCTTGAAATTAAAGCTGAAAACTTAATAACTAAGGGATTTGATGGAGAAGAAATACAAAGTAAAGTAACAAATGAATTAAAAACCTATATAAAAAATTATTTTAAGGTAATAGAAAGTAGAAATAGAATGAGAAAAATAGTAGACGAGTTAGTCAACGTTGAATATGTTATTGGAGTTGATGGAGGAGGAAGTAAAACAGAAGCAATAGCGTATGATCTTAGAGGAAATAAGATTGCAGAAGGAATAGCTGGTTTTGGAAACATTGTAGTTAATAAGGAAGAAGGACTTAAAAATATTGAAATATCGATACTTAAATGCTTAAAAAATTTAGATGAAAGCAAGTGTATTCATATTTATGCTGGCCTTGCAGGGGCTGATACTGGGAATAATAAGGAAGTAATAAAATCTTATATTGAAGAAAGATTTCCTATAAGTGTTACAGTTGTCAGTGATGCTGATCTTGCAATAAATGCTATGTTAAAGGGTAAGGATGGGATTTTAACTATATCAGGAACAGGATCAATAAGTTATGCAAAAAGAGGAAATGAAAACTTAAGAGTTGGAGGATGGGGAAATATACTTGGTGATGAAGGCAGTGGATATTTTATTGCAGTAGAAGCCTTAAAGAAAATAGTAAATGATAAGGATGATGGAAAAGAATTCAGTTATTTATCAAAAAAAATTTTAGAAGATATTAATGTAAAAGACATACCAAGCTTAGTAAAATTTGTTTACTCATCTAACAAAGGTGATATAGCAGCCTTAGTGCCAAACATAGTTAAAGCAGCTAAATTAGGAGATGAAGATGGGATTGAGATTCTGAAAAAGGCAGGATTTCATTTAGCTAGAAATACATATAAAGCGTATAAACTTCTTAACTTAGATAAAAAAGTTGATATAGCAATAAAGGGAAGTATTATTACAAAAATAGATTTTGTTAAAGAAAGCTTTATAAATGAACTTAATAATTTAATAAAGGATTATAACTTAGTTGATGAGGATGTTTCTTCGACTAAAGGGGCATATTATATGCACCTTAAAAGGCAATAAACAATGTTAAATAGCCCATTATATTATGAGGGTTAAGGTAAATATATATTATTTAAATTTTATAAAGCTAGATTAGGAGTGATTTAAAATGATTAGACAAAAACTTATTATAACAGGAAATATAGCTGATGGAGGAATAAGGTATTTTGCACAAATGAGTGCTTCTTCATTAAAGCTTACTGGACTATCTAAAAGGGGAGAAGCTGGAGCAATTCATATAGAAGTACAAGGAAAAGAAGATAGCATAGAAAAATTTATAGAAAAACTTAAAGTAGGAAACGGATTCTTTAAAGTTGAAAATATAGAGAGAGAAACACTAGATGTAATTTCAGATGAAAAAACATTTTTAATTAGATAAGTAATAAAAGTTTAATTATAAACTTAAATATAAATTTTAAGAAGAAAGGAGAGAAATTAACATTCTAATGGTTTGTTTAATTTGAAAATTTTCACACCGTTAGAATTTGTAAGATTATTAAACATATTTAAATTAAATAAAAATTATTATTTTAGGGGGAAATCTATTTTATGGAAAAACTTATGAAGTTTATGGAAGAAAAAATGATGCCGCCAATGGCAAGGATGTCTGAGCAAAAGCACTTAAGAGCAATTAGAGATGGAATTATATCAACACTTTCTTTAATACTTGTTGGATGTTTCTTTTTATTAGTTATCAATATACCAATACCAGCATGGAAAGAATTTATAGCACCACATGCCGGAAATATAGTTTTACCATTTAGAATTACAATGGGATTAATGTCTTTATATGCAAGTTATGGAATGGGATACGCACTTGCAAAATCCTATAAATTAGATGGTATATCAGGTGGAGTTCTTTCAATGGCAGCTTTATTAAGCTTAAATATTCCACTAAATGTTACAGATAAAGCTACAGACACAGCTTTAGGTTGGGTTCTTAAGATGGAATACCTAGGCGGAGCAGGAATGTTCACTGCAATTTTAAGTATGATTGTGGCAGTAGAAATATTAAGATTCTGTAAGACTAAAAATGTTACAATTAAAATGCCAGATCAAGTTCCACCATCTGTTGCAAGAAGCTTTGAAGCTTTAATTCCAGCAGCGATAGTAATAACTTCACTATGGTTTGTAAGAGTAATGCTTGGATTTGATATAAATGTTTTATTAGCTAAATTATTTAGTCCATTAGTAAATGTTGCAGGTAACAGTTATTTAGGAGTATTACTACCAACATTATTTATATGTTTATTATGGGCATCAGGAGTTCACGGAGTATCAGTTATAGGATCACTTTTAAGACCAATATGGTTAGTTTTACTTGATGAAAATATGGCGGCAGCAGCAGCAGGAAATGTTGCACAAAACATAGGTACAGAAGGATTCTTTGACCTATTTGTATGGATAGGTGGATCAGGTGGTACATTAGCACTTTGTATATTATTCATGTTTTCTAAGTCAGCTTATTTAAAGCAAGTTGGTAAGTTCTCAATCATACCGGGAATATTTAATATAAATGAGCCAATTATGTTTGGTGCTCCAATAGTTCTTAATCCAATATTAGCAATACCATTTGTAGTAGGACCAGTTATAAACTGTACAATAACTTATATAGCTATGAGTTTAAATCTTGTAAGTAAAGTTTCAGTAATGGCACCATGGGTATTACCGTCACCAATTAAAGCTGCTATGGCTACAAATGACTGGAGAGCGGCCGTTCTTGTTATAATTAACTTTACTATATCATTAGTTATATTCTATCCATTCTTCAAAATGTATGAAAAGAACTTATTAAAAGAAGAAGCAGAACAATTAGCAGAATCACAAGCACATTCAATGTAATTTATTAAAAATTTATATAAAAATTAAAAACTATAGGGTGACTCTAAGAGTCGCCCTTGATTTTTAGTATTATATCTAAATTTAAAAGGAGTGATTTTATATGAAACATAAAATTTTTAATGGTATAGATAATTTAGAAGAAATTAAAAATATTGTAGGAAATAATAAGGTTGGACTTATAACATCTCCTAGTGGAATAAATAAAAACTTTCAATATACAATAGATGTATTTAATGAAAAGTTTAATTTAGTATCTTTATTTTCCCCAGAACATGGAATAAGAGGAGATCTTCAAGCAGGAGAAGAGGTAAGTAGTTATGTAGATGAAAAAACAGGAGTAAAAGTCTATAGCCTTTATGGTGATAATAAAAAACCTTCAAAAGAGATGTTAGAAAATATAGATGTACTAGTATTTGATATAGGTGATGTTGGATCAAGATTTTATACTTATATATACACAATGGCTTATTGTTTAGACGCTTGCAAGGAGAATAATAAAAAGTTTTTAGTATTAGATAGAGCAAATATATTAGGAGGAGAAAAAGTTGAGGGTAATATACTAGAAGAAGGCTTTAAGACATTTGTTGGCATGTATCCAATTCCAGTGAGATATGGTTTAACTATAGGTGAGCTTGCATATTATTTTAATAATGAGCTTAACATAGGTTGTGATTTAGAGGTTATTAAAATAAAAGGATGGGAAAGATGGATGCTTCATAGTGATACAGATTTACCATGGATAAGTCCTTCTCCTAATATGCCAAGCCTTTCTACAGCAATATTATATAATGGAACTTGTCTTTTAGAGGGTACTAATATATCTGAAGGGAGAGGAACGACAAAGCCTTTTGAAATAGTTGGTGCACCATGGATAGATGGTTATGAATTAGCAAAGAGGATGGAAGAAAAAAATATTAATGGTGTTAAATTTAGGCCATTATACTATACACCTACCTTTTCAAAGCATGAAGGTAAGATGTGTGGGGGAGTTCAAATACATTTAACAGATATAAGAGAAGTAAATGCAGTAGAGGTTGGAGTGCATCTACTTGAAACTATAATAAAAATGGATAAGGGAAATCTTGAGTTTATATATACTGAAGGATATGGAATGTTTTTAGATGCTCTTTCAGGTACTAAAGATTTAAGAGAAAAGCTAGGAAAAGAATTAAATGCTGATTATTTATTAAAGAAGTGGGAAGAAGAAGCTGAAGGTTTTAAAAATAAAGCATCTAAATACTATTTGTACAATTAAAATTTTAAATTAATATATTATTAATAAGAGGCTGTAGATAATTTATTATATGTTATCTACAGCCTACATTTTATTCTTGCATGATATAATATACATAAGTTTATACTAAAGGTTAGAGTTGTAGTATAGGGGGATATAGATATGGATAAAAATGTTGAATGGTATATTGAAAAACAAGTTGAAAGAACTATAAAAAATTTAAATAGCCACAATATGGAAGGGTATTATGTTAAAAGTAGAGAAGAGCTAATTAAAAAGTTAGAAGAACTTATAGAAGAAGGATCTATTATTGGAGTTGGAGATTCTATGACTCTTTTTGAAACTGGTGTAATAGACTTTATAAGAAGTGGAAAATTTAACTTTTTAGACAAATATGAAGAAAACATAAATAGAGTTGAAAAAAGAGAGATATATATTAAGAATTTTTCAGCAGATACTTTTCTTTGTAGTACAAATGCATTAACTGAGAGTGGAGAATTATATAACATAGATGGGAACGGAAGCAGAGTTGCTCCAATGATATATGGACCAGAGCAGGTTATTATTATAGCTGGAACAAATAAAATTGTTAAAGATATAGAAGAAGCCGAGAGGCGAGTGAGGAATTATGCAGCTCCTATTGATGCAAAAAGATTAAATAAAGATACACCATGTACAAAACTTGGAAGCTGTGTTGATTGTAAAAGCCCAAATAGGATTTGCAATGATTTCGTAGTAATTAGAGGTCAATTTATTAAAGGAAGAATTAAAGTATTAATTTTAAATGAGAATTTAGGATATTAAAATTATATTAGTATATCAAAAATGCTTAAGTAAAATATTATAAATTATAAGTAAGCATTAAAGGATTAAAAATGTACACAAAGGGAGATTTTCATATTCACTCAACAAAATCAGATGGGGAGTTAAAACCAGGTGAAATAGTTTTATTAGCTAAAGAAAGAAATTTAGATATAATCGCTTTAACAGACCATAATACTATAAATGGTAATAAAGAAGCTGTAAAAGCAGGGAAAATTCATGGAATTAAAGTTATACCGGGAATAGAGCTTTCTACAAGGTTTAAAGGAAAGAAAGTTCATATACTAGGGTATTTTACAGATGATAAATATGAAAGTGATGAATTTAAGATGATTTTAAATAATATATGTAGCGGTAAATTTAAGGCTTGCCAAATTTATTTTAAAGGAAAATTGAGTTTCAAATCTCAAGGCGGTAAAATATTAACTTCAGCAGGAATAGAGTTTTTGCATAATTATAACGCTAAAGTAGTTTTAGCTCATCCAACGTTACTTAGTAGAGATATATTTGAAGATATAATCAGCTTGAATTTTGATGGAATAGAAGCAAAATACTATAGAAATAAGGATGAAGATACAGATTACTTTATAAATGTAGCCAAGGAAAAAGGCATAATATATACAGCTGGATCCGATTTTCATTCTTTAAAAAAGGTAGATTTAAAACATGGAACCTTAGGTCAAATATACTTAGAAAAAGAGGAAATAGATGATTTTATAAGTATATTAGGTTTAAATGGTTTATAAAGTGTAAAGAATAGCTTCATAATAAAAAACTCCCTATATAATGGGAGTTTTTTATTATTATATATCAATTACATTTCTAGGTTTGGTTGCATATTATATTGTATCTTAAAATCAATTATTCAAACTTTAGAGGAGAGGATGATATGCAATCAATAAACACTGGAAAATACAAAGGAATAGATATATCAAGTTGGCAAGGAGAAGTTGACTTTAGAAAGATTAGTGAAAGTGGAGTTCAAATTGTATATATAAAAGCGACGGAAGGTAATTATTATGTAAATCCAAGGTTAGGGGAATATTATTTAGGTTCAAAGAACAATAATATGTTGATAGGATTCTACCATTTCTTTAGAGCAAGAGTAGATGCAAAAGCACAAGCCCATTATTTTGCAAGTTATGTAAATGGAAAAGATTCAAACTGTAGGTTGGCTTTAGATATTGAATTAACAGATTGGTATGAAGCAGAGGAATTATCTAATATGTGTATAACTTTCTTAGAAGAAGTAAAAAGACTTACAGGAAAGGAGGTTGTAGTATACACATATACAAACTTTGCAAAAACAAGTCTTACAAAGGACTTATCAAAGTATCCACTATGGGTAGCTGATTATGATGTTACTACACCTGAAGACAATCATATATGGAATAGCTGGATAGGGTTTCAATATTTAGAAGCTGGAAATGTTTCGGGGATAAGTGGCTATTGTCCTTTAGATGTATTTACAGAGGAAATATTGTTAGATAAAATATAAGATTAATAAATTTAGTTTTACTTGATTAAAGAGAGTTTAAATATAAAGTACATTGGTTTCAATAAATGAACAAGCAGCTTCAATGAATAAACTTGCAGAACTATCGAATAATTTAGATAAATTAATAGATAAATTTAAAGTATAATTAATAAAAGGGAACATCTTTAACTATAAAAGATAAAGATGTTCCCTTTTTACATTATTTATATAAATATATAAAGCATCTATTGAAGATTTTGAATATAGTAATATATCATAGCCTAAATTAGGGAAATAAAAATAATTATTAAAGTAATATATAAATTTTATAGATCTTTAATTAACAACTAAAAGCTTTATAAAAGTAAAAGTTAAGATATTGTTAATTAATATAGTAATAAATTTAAAGATTGTTAATTGGGATAGGGATAAGTTATAGTGTATAATTAAATTATAAAAAAATATTTTTAAGGAGGTAATATGATTGAATTAATGATTATATGTGGATTAATACTATTAATTTGCATAACATCCAGTAAAATTTTATACAAGTTTGGAGTTCCTATGCTTTTAATTTTTATAGTATTAGGAATGTTATTTGGCTCTGATGGGATTGTAGGAATATATTTTGATAATTATGATTTAACCAGTAAAATATGCTCATTAGGATTAGTATTTATAATGTTCTATGGTGGTTTTGGAACCAATTGGAAGACCGCTAGAAAGTCAGCTGTTCCATCTATATTAATGTCTACCTTAGGGGTTATAATTACAGCTGGGTTAACGGGATTATTTTGTTACTTTGTACTAGGCACTAGTTTGTTAGAGGGGCTACTTATTGGGTCTGTAGTAGGATCAACTGATGCTGCATCTGTGTTTTCAATATTACGTTCCCAGAAACTTAACTTAAAAGGCTCTTTAGCACCATTATTAGAAATAGAAAGTGGTAGTAATGACCCTATTGCGTATATGTTAACACTTATAGTTTTAACTCTTATGTCTAATTCAGGTGTAGAATCAATAGTTCCAATGATAATAAAACAAATATTGTTTGGAATATTAGTAGGAAGTGTATTAGCAAAAGCAACTGTTTATATAATAAGGCGTGCTAATTTTGAAGTAGAAGGATTTTATACTATATTTATAACAGCTATTGCTATATTGTCATATGCAGTTACTGAATGGCTTGGTGGAAATGGGTATCTAAGCGTATATATGGCAGGTATAATAATAGGTAATAGTAAAATACCACATAAGAAGAGTTTATTCCATTTCTTTGATGGAGTATCATGGATAATGCAAATAGGTTTATTCTTTATGTTAGGCTTATTATCATTCCCATCTGAATTACCAAGTGTAATTGGTATATCTATAGCAATATCGATATTTATGATAGTAATAGCAAGACCTCTTGCTACATTTATTATATTAAGCAAATTTGATTATTCTGTAAAAGAAAAAATATTTATTTCATGGGTAGGATTAAGAGGGGCAGCCTCAATAGTTTTTGCAATATACGCAGTAACCTATGGAGTAAATATACAAAATGATATATTTCATATAATGTTCTTTATAGCTTTATTCTCTGTTGCAATTCAAGGAACATTAATACCAAAGGTTGCTCAAAAGCTAGATTTAGTAGATGATAGTACTCCTGTTTTAAGAACCTTTAATGACTATAAAGAAGATAAAAGCACAAAACTTATGGAAGTTAATATATTAGAAGATAGTAAATGGGCTGATAAGAGTATTATGGACTCAGATATTCCTGAAGATATATTAATAGTAATGATAAAACGTAATGATGAAGTTATAGTACCTAAGGGATCTACAATTGTAAAAAGCGGAGATGTATTAGTGTTAAGTGCTAATAGCTTTGATAATTTAGTTTATTAATTTAGTGTATACTTGTAATATAATATTATATATTGAAAATTGGAGATAATGCTTATGGGTAGAAAAGAAAAAGTAATAAAAGAAAATATAATAGATGAAACATATATAGATAAAAGAAAAATAGGATATTATTCAACTCCAAATTTTATAAGTAATTATATTGCAAGACGAGTATTAGGAATAAATAGTAGTGGTAAAAGTGTACTTGATCCTTGTTGTGGAAGAGAGGAAATGCTTAAACCATTTGAGAGTTTTAATATAGATACTTATGGTATAGATATTATTAAGTATAAAAAAGAATATAACTGTAAATTTAAAAATACAGATTTTATAAAATATTATTATAAGAATATTGATGGAAATAAAAAGAATAAAGAGTTAAATCATGATTACTATGTATTAAATCCACCTTATAATTGTCATGAAGTAGAATATATAAGGGAAAATAAAAAGGAGCTAAAAAGATATTTTGGAGATGTAGGAACTTATAATATGTATGGGATATTTATATCAGCAATAATAGATTTAGCAAAGGATGGAGCAGCGATAGGAATAATAACTCATGATTCCTTCTTAACATCTAAAAGCTATGAGGGACTTAGGAAAAAAATCTTAAAGACCTGTTCTATACATGAAATAACAATGTGTTCAACAGATTTGTTTTCTGAGCAAGGTGCGGATGTTAGAACAAGCATAGTTATATTACAAAAGGGGCTAGATTTCCAAGGAAATATAATTATAAATAATAGATGTACAAATAAAAATGAATTAATAAAAACATTAAACTCTAATAAAAATAAATATAAAGTAAATTCTTTAAAAAACATTATATTGAACAATAAATATGATAATAGTGAATTCTTAATAGAATGTCCTGAAGATATTAAGATATTATTTAATAATGATAGATTAAAAGATAAGTTTAATTGTATAACTGGAATTTCAACTGGAAATGATAAGCTATATTTATCAACGGAAAAAGTAGAACCATATACAGTTCCATTTTATAAAAATCCAGGAAAAGATAAGTTCTATACAGATAAGGTCATGTATATTAATAAGGATTTTATTAATATTTCAAGAGGGATTTCTAACTTTATAGTAAGAAACAAAGAGCTTTTATATAAATCAGGAATAATTTGTTCATCTATGGGGGTTCAATTTACTGCTTGCAAGTTACCTAAAGAAAGTACCTTCGGTGTAAACACATGCATTATATGTAATGATGAAGACAGCTTTTGGCTTTTATCTTATTTAAATTCTACTTTAGTAACTTATATTGTAAGAGGAATTTTAAATAGAAGTAACATGATAACTTCTGGATATGTCTCTAGAATACCCTTAATTAATTTTAATGATAATATAAAAAGTGATTTATGTAATTTAGGAAAGTTAGCATATGAAAAGTCTAAAAATAAAGAAGATATTAAAGATATATTAATTGATATTGATAATATTATTAATAAAGAAGCTAATTTATGCAGTGAAACAATTTCATATATAAACGAGTTTAAAATTAACTTAGTTAAAAGAACCTAAAAAACAGTCTTTATGACTGTTTTTTAGGTTAAGTTACTCGTCTAATGGATCAAATTCATCTTTTGAAGCTCCGCAAACTGGGCAAACCCAATCATCTGGTAGATCTTCGAACGCTGTATCAGGATCTATTCCGTTTTCAGGATCTCCATATTCTGGATCATAGATATAGGTACAAGGTACGCAAATATATTGCTGCATTAATATAAACCTCCTAAAATTCCTTTATATTTTAAAATGTATTGGGTATAGTATTAAAATATGATATAAATTATTATAAATAATAAAATATAGTATGATAGTATTAGAGTAGAGGTGATAACATGGGAAGAAAAAATAGTAAAAATAATGACTTACTAAGTAGTGTAAGAAAAGATACATCTCCTAAAATATATTCTTTATTAGTAGATTTAGTTAATGATAATAGAGAGGATTTAGCAGAAATAGTATTGAAGATAGATTATCTATTAGAATATACAAGTACATGTATAAATCATAAAGATTTTGAAGAGGCTAAAGAAACTATAAAAAGGGTAGAAGATAGAATAAAGATATTAGAAACTGAAGGGAAAGATATTGAATATTTAAAGTATCTTTATGAAGGAATAAAAAAGAAGTGTAAATAATAAAAAAACATAATATAAAAGGCTATTTAATGCTTACCTTAAGCTTAAAATAGCCTTGTTTAATTTAATTATTTTCTTTTTCTATTAGCGACTTCGATGTTTACTTTTCTCTTATTAAGCTTAACACCGATACATTTATCAAGAACTTTATCTTTAATATCAGGAGATATATTAACAAATGAGAAGTTTTCTAATATGTCTATATCACCTATAGAAGAAGCCTTTACTCTAGCAGTATCCTTAATAAAGTTAACTAGAGTCTTAGGATTTATACCATCTCTTCTTCCAATAGATAAGAATAAGCGTATATCCTCTGACTTAGGAGCTTCTAAAGCATTAGATGTATAAGTTTCAAGTAACTCATCATTAAATTTATTCTTTATTAAAGCTGCAATAATCTCTACAGAATCATACTTTTCAGTTAATTCTTTTGCTACTGGAATAAACTTTGAGTAATCTGAGTCATTTATAGTATTAGTAACATCCTCTAATATAGATGTAGATTTACTATTAAATATATCACTAACTGTTGGGATATTTTTTCTAACAATATCACTTTTAGTTACTGATTTTATTTGCTTTAGCATTGAGAACTCCTTAGGAGAAACTAATGAGTAAGCAGTACCTTCTCTGTTTGCTCTTCCAGTTCTACCTATTCTATGAACATAGCTTTCAACGTCTTGCGGTAAGTCATAGTTTATAACGTGTGTTATACCTTCAACATCTATTCCTCTTGCAGCTACATCAGTTGCAACTAAATAATTTAAAGAACCTTCTTTAAACTTCTTTAAAGTTCTTAATCTATGTGCTTGAGACATATCTCCGTGCATACCCTCAACAACATATCCTCTTGATTGCATACCTTCAACTAATTCATCTACACCCTTCTTAGTTCTACAGAAGATAATAGCAGATGATGGAGTATCGAAATCTAAAACTCTACAAAGTGCTTCAAATCTTGTTTTATGAGATACTTCAAAAAAGTTTTGACTTATCTTAGATACAGTCATAGAAGTCTTCTTTATAGATATATGCTTAGCATCTGGTTTCATATATCTCTTAGCTAATTTTCTTATTGGATCAGGCATAGTCGCTGAGAATAATAAAGTTTGTCTTTCAGATGGTAATTGCTTTATTATATCTTCTAAGTCATCTATGAATCCCATATTTAACATTTCATCAGCTTCATCTAAAACTAGGAATTTAATCTTATCTAATTTTATAGTTCCTCTTTTTATATGATCTAAAACTCTACCTGGAGTACCAACCACTATATTTACATTTCTCTTTAATGCTCTTATTTGGTTTGTTATTGGATCTCCACCATAAACAGGTAATATTGTTAAATCGTCATATTTTGATAATCTTTTTAGCTCATCATTAACTTGGATAGCTAATTCTCTTGTTGGGGCTAGTATTATAGCACTAAGACCACTTTTACTAGAAATATGATTAATAATTCCACATCCGAAAGCAGCAGTTTTACCAGTACCAGTTTGAGCTTGACCGATAAGGTCATATCCTTGTATAGCTACAGGTATTGCTTCAGCTTGTATTTGTGATGGTTTTTCAAAACCTAAATCATTAATAGATTTCAAAAGGGTATCCTTAAGCCCTAAGTTACTAAATTTTATTTCGTTCATTCAAAATCCTCTTTCTTTTAGTATTTAAAATAATTTATAATTAAATATAATATATATTTTTTTCATTTTTATATAAGTTGTTTTAATATTAGCTTTACTTATATCGTATCAAATTATAATATGATTTAATTAAATATTTATTATAACTTATATATTATTTTTTCTTAACTAGCTTAGTATACACTAAAATTGAAAAATATGCTCGTATTATTTACTAGTAAAATAAGTTATTTTGTAATAAATATTAAAAAAACAACAAGTAAAGGTTTACCGGGAGGAACCATATGGAAAATAAAGAAGGAAAATTGTATTTTTGTAAAATAAATATCAGTATCGGATCAATATATATAGTAAAAAGTGATGAAGGATTAAGGAAAATAGAATTAATAGAAGAAAAGTGGATTAAATTTAAAGAAAATAATATTAATTTAATTGAAGATGAATATAAATGTAAGGATGTAATAGATCAAATAAATGAATATTTAGATGGAAAGAGAGAAAAATTTGATTTAAAGCTAGATATAGAAGGAACAGAGTTTAGAAAGCTAGTATGGAAGGAACTTAATAATATACCTTATGGAGAGTTAAAAAGTTATAGTTATATAGCTAATAAAATAGGAAAGGATAAAGCTGTAAGAGCAATTGGTCAGGCTAATAGATCTAATCCTGTTCCTATAATAATTCCATGCCATAGAGTTATAGGGAAAAGTGGAAAATTACTAGGTTATGCTGGAAATCATACAGATATACAAAGAAAATTAATAGATTTTGAAAAAAATACTCTAAAAAATAATAAAAAGTAATTTTTTGTTATTGTAAATTTCATACAAATAATATTTTACAAAAAAAGGAAGGGTGATTTTATCTCCCTTTTTTTTATTAGTAAGTTTTTATTTTAATATTGTAAATTATTTATAAGTAATTTAGTATATATTTAAATAGTATTTTAAAAGTATTTTAATTATAATTATTAATAGTAATTAATTAGTATTTAAATAGTATTTTATTATTAATTAAATAGTAGTTTTTTAGTAATATAAAAGTAAAATAATATTTTTGAAATAAATTAAAAAGTATTTAATTAGTAAAGTTATTATGGAGGGGTTATGGATAATCAACTTGTTCAAGATTTTAATAAGTTATATTTTAGTAAGAAACAAATCTCAAGAAGAGTTTTTGATAAAGAAGAATTGGAAGAAATTTGGGAAAACATTGAGTTAGAAAGAAAGAAATCATCTGATGAAAAAAAACTTAATTTTAAAGATTATACTGAATATTGGTATAATAATACTGATGATATAGTAAGTGATAGTATATTTATAAATGAGGCAAACAGCTTAGAGATATTTGATTATTTATCATTAAATACAAGGGATAATATAAAGAAATCAGCAGAGCAACTAGAAATATTAGAGTTATTTAGACTAGAAAATGTAGAATTACCAGAAGATATTAAAATAAAAATACTTTCAATTCTTAATGAGAATGAAAATATAGATAGCAATTTTTTGTGTAGTTTATATAATGTAATTGAAAATAAAAGCACACTAAATAATGAAAAAAATCTAGAAGAGTATTTTAATTATATGTGTAGAGACATGAAAGATTTATATAATTTGGAGAATTTATTAAAATTCATAAATAATGAAGAGGAAAAAAGTAAGATTATAAAATCAGCTACCATATACTTTTATATATTAGTAAATAAGCCATTTTTATCTTATAATAATTTAATTGCAGAAATAGTTTCATACAAGTATTTGTTAAGCAGTGGATATGAAATTTTTAAGTATTGTACTTCATCAAATTTAATAAAGGATAAATTAAAAAAATATAATAGTGCAATAGAGAATAGCATATCCTCAAATGGAGATATAACATATTTTATAAGATTTTATCTAGGTATATTAAGAAATGCTGTTGAAGACTTAAATAGCAATTTAAGCTATAAATTTGGTAGAAAAATAATAAAAGAAATAATTGAAAAAAATAATGTAAAACTTGAAGATAGACAAATTAAATTTATTAATAGTGCTTTAACATCTAGAACTAATGTAGTAACCATTGATAACTACAAAAAGAAACTAAATTTATCCTATGAAACGTCTAGAAGTGACTTAAATTATTTAGTAACATTAGGAGTTTTTAAAATAGCAAAAATGGGAAAGAGATATGAGTATTATATGAATGACATATCCACAATAATAGATAATTTTGAAGAATAAGGTTGACAAATTTGAATAATTGTTAGAAAATAACTAAGGAAAAAAAATTAGTATTAATGAGCAGATGGGCGGCGAGACTACCCATGTGCTCTTTTTTTATGCATTTTATTAAACAAAAGAGGGGGAAACAATATGAAGAATCTACTAAAGGATAAAGCTTTCATGAAAACAATGCTTACATTAGCTTTACCAATAACACTTCAAAACTTTATAACATCATCATTAAATCTTGTTGATAATTTAATGGTTGGTAGGCTAGGAGAAGAAGCTATTGCTGCTGTAGGCTTAGCTAATCAATATTTCTTTATTTTTATGTTATGTATTTCTGGTATAAATGCAGGTGCTAGTGTATTTATGTCTCAATATTGGGGAAAAAAAGATGTATCTAATATCAAAAAGGTACTTGGATTAGATATTACTATTGGATTAATAGCATCATTAATATTTGGGGGAGCTGCATTTGTTTTAGCAGAACCAATAATGAGTATTTTATCAAGGGATCCTCAAGTTATAGAATTAGGTGGGCAATATTTAAGAATTATTGCAATAAGCTTTATATTTACTGGTTTTACTCAAGCATTTTCTTCAGCATTAAGAAGTTCAGAACAGCCAAAAGTGCCTATGTATGCAAGCTTAATAGGAGTATTATGTAATGCATTTTTAAACTGGGTATTTATTTTTGGTAACTTAGGTGTAAAGCCAATGGGGGTAGCTGGAGCTGCCTTAGCAACAACAATAGCACGTACTATAGAAATGATTTATATAATTACAATGATATATGTCAAAAATAATGTTATAGCTTCAAAGGTTAAAGAGCTATTATCATTCGATATGAACTTTATAAAAATCTATTTTAATACATCTACCGCTGTTATAGCGAATGAATTATTATGGTCATTAGGAATGACTGCATATTCAGTTGCTTATGCACAAATAGGTACAAGTGCTGTTGCTACTATGCAAATTGCAACAACTTTAAATAATATGTTTATGGTATTATGTATAGGATTAGCTTCTGCAGCTGCTATTATGGTTGGCAATAAAATAGGTTCAAATGAAGAAGATGTTGCAGTTGATTATTCACATAAAATAGGAAAAGTGGCACCAATACTTGGGTTAGTAATAGGAGTATTAGTTTGGATTTTAGCACCACAAATAGTTAAGCCTTTTAATGTAGAAGCAGAAACATTTAAGAATACTGTAAAAGTATTAAGAATAATGGCATTAATAAGTCCTATAAGATCTTACAATGTAGTTATGATTGTAGGTATATTTAGAGGTGGTGGAGATACACTTTATTCAACATTAGTACAATTAGGAACAGTTTGGTTTTATGCAGTGCCAATGGCATTTTTATCAGCTACAATATTTAGTCTACCAATAACTTTTGTATATTTATTAATATGTACAGAAGAGTTTATTAAAATTTTCTTTGAAAGAAGCAGATTAAAATCAGGAAAATGGATTAAAAACGTAATAGAAGAATATGAGATAACTGCATAACGCAATAAATAATAAAAGGAGAAGAATTTTAAATAAAATATATTTTAAAAGTTTTTAGACCTTAAATTTAAAATTATGCATATTAAATTTCTCTCTATATATAAACAAAAAAGACCTGAAGACTTATATAAAATTTCAGGTCTTTTTTATTAGTTATTTTAAAAATACTTCTAGTGTTAATAAAGACTAGTTTGGTAACTTACTTTTGATTATTTCATAAACTTTTTTAGGTAAAGCATCTTGTTCTTCCTTAGTCAAATTAGCTATTTCTATAGCAGGATGAATATATAAATCAACATTAGCTGGCTTTATAATCCACTTACGGCTATTTGATTCCATTATCTTATAAGAGCCGCTCATTGTAACAGGAACTATTGGTACCTTAGATTTTGTTGCTAACTTAAAGCTACCAGCTTTAAAATCTCTCATTTTGTCACCTTTACTTCTTGTACCTTCTGGGAATATAACTAAGGAATGTCCATCTTTTAGAACTTTAACACCCTGTACTATAGCCTCAGCAGCTTTTCTTATATTACTTCTATCCATAAAAATACAATGCATATACTCCATCCATGTACTAACCCCAGGAATTTTTTTTACTTCTATTTTTGATACAAATCCTTTTAGACCAGGAATTTTACTAATGTATATTGGAATATCAAAATTACCTTGGTGATTTCCTATAAATAAAACATTTTTATCTTTGGGAAGGTTTTCTAACCCATGAACTGTAACCTTAACTCCTGCAACTTTTAGAAGACCATTAGCCCAGGAAGTAGTGGCTTTATAAACAACTCTTTCCTTTTCTTTTTCTAGTCCTTTCTTATCAAGACTTTTTGTTTTTATCATACGAGGCATACTGATTAATAAAGCAATAAAAAAGTATATATACCAAACAATAGATCTAAGCATGAAAATCAAATCCTTTCAATAATTTAATAAAATTACATAAATAAAGTATACAACAAAGTGAGACTATATAAAAGTATATAAATTTCTTTAATAAACAGACAAGCCTTATATGCAAGTAACTATATAAAGAATATGCACATATAGTAAACAATAAAGCGTATTTTTGAGGTGAAAATTTTGGAAAGGTTAGTTCCATGGAAAGTTATTATAGACTTTAAAGATGGTGTGTCTCAATTGGGGCCAGTAACTCCGAGAAATTATATAGTTACTTATTCTAATAATACTGAAGAGATAATGGTATCTATAGGTGGTGGTTATGACCAAATAAAAGTGAGTGTGAATGATGATGAAATGCATGGAGAATGGCATGAAAAGAACGGAAAAAATATTTTGTATCTTTATGTAAATGTAGATGGAGAAGAGAATGATATAGATAAAATAAAAAAGAAAGATAAAATATATAGAAGAAGACTTCCGTTGATAATTAATTCAATAATACTGAGTGATAGGCAATTAATAGAAAAATACCCTCATTTAGATAACTCAGATGTATTTATAAAGTTTAATTCAAAGTATGAAGACTTCTATAAAGTAGAAAACTGGGGGAAATTAAAGGAGTATAAATATATTCAAGAAACTTACGATAATTTCTATGGTTATAACTTAGTAGAGAAATTTCAATTAGTAGAAGAGGAAACTAGAAAAAAGAAAAATAAACTTAGTAATGAAGAAGAAGTTATATTAAACCTTTTAAATCCATATATACAGACACAACTATGCGTATTATATGGAGCAGGAATAATTTACTGTGTAGATAAAAGTGAAATTATTAACATTAATAAAATAAAATCAATAGATGGTTGTGATAAAATATATGAAGTATCTGCAGCTATTAATATAAAATTAAACTCAAAAGTTAAAAAGCTTAAAGTAGATTTAATTGTAAAATCTAATGGGGTAATTATAAAAAGTATCAAGGAATAAATTAAACATATGGAGATAACATATGCTTAGGATAATATTGACATGTGCATAATGTTATTATACAATTTAGTTGTAATTGTGTCTCCATAGTTCAATGGATAGAACAGTCCCCTCCTAAGGGACAGATACAGGTTCGATCCCTGTTGGGGATACCATAAAAGGCTGTAAACCTAGTTATATAAAGGGTTTACGGCTTTTATTTTATGCCAGTGATGCCTAAAAGGTGCCTTTTGTATTTTGGTTCATCTTGTGGTGTCATCAAATTACAATTTATTTTTAAATATATTTAGAGGATAAAGTGAATTTTGAAAAAATATATGGCAATAACTCTTATGATAAATTTTATGATGTGTTTGGAACGCTTAGAGATGAGAAAATGCTAGAGAATATAAAGAATCAATATGAAGTAGCTAAAGAGCGAAAACGTAGTTATTATGAAAACTTTAAAAGTAACTACAATAATTATAATTTATATGGTGGTTATCAGAGTCATAAACATAGTAACCACAATGAGAGCGATAAAAGTAAATATAAGAAACTATATAAAACTTTAGCAAAGGGATATCACTCAAATATAGTAAAAGATGATGGAGAAGTGATGAAAATAGTTAATCAGCTAAAAGAGAATTGGGGTATATAGTAGTTACCTAATAAATTTATGTAGTAACTACACTTAAATCGCTGATATAACTAGATTTTAAAGATGCTTTATGCTAAAACAAGCATAAGCATAATAATTAAATAGAATTAGTACCTCACTATTTTAGTGGAGAGTTTCATATAATAGACTATGGGAATTATATCAGTTTAGACTGAGGAATATCCTGTGGTCTTTTTATTTTTATTCCGCAATTCTAATAAATGAGTGGACTACATAAGTAATCTACTCTATAGGAGGGAAAAGGTATGAGTATTTATGCTATGTCAGATTTGCATGGTTGCTATAATAAGTTTATAAATATGATTAACTTAATAGATTTTAATGAAACTGATGAACTTTATATTCTTGGAGATATATTTGATAGAGGACCTAATCCATTAGGAATATTAGACTATGTATTAGGCCATAAAAATATAACGTTAATAAAAGGCAATCATGAAAAAATGCTTGAAGAGTACTTTGAGAGTGGAAACCCTATATTATGGTTTTACAATGGTGGGCAATCAACTCATATACAGATAATGGAGAAGGACTATATATATCAAGAAACTTTATATAAATATATTAAAGATTTACCTATAATTAAGGTTGTTGATAAGTTCATATTAGTTCATGCTGGATTACATTTTGATAAAAACTGTGATGATCTAGAGTTAGAGGGATTTTTAAAACAAGAAGAAGATATATGTTTATGGGATAGAAGTAATATAGGCAATGAGAAGAAATATAGAGATTATACAGTGGTCTGTGGACATACACCAGTACAAACAATTAACAATAATGATGATGATGATGATGATTATGATGTGAAAATCAAAATAGTAGATAAAACAATATATATTGATTGCGGGTGTGTATTTGAAGAGGCAAATGGAAAACTAGCTTGTTTAAGATTAGATGATATGAAAGAGTTTTATGTTTAAGGAGGGGGTGAATGGATAAAGAAGTATGCTAATATTTAGCATTGGCCAATATATTTCATAGAAACCTATGAGAATGTAGGTTGTTGTGGTGTGAGACCATATGACTCCAAAAAAATGCTTTTGAAATGGGGATACATTTAAAAGATCAGTATTAGGAAAAATGATTTGCACAAGAAGCATTTTAGGCTTATGGGTAATAATCATTAGAGAACCTAATGATATTAGATAACCTATATTTGTAGTTATCATATAAATTAATAAAGTAACTACACAGAAATATCAGTAAAATTGACTTTTTCATTTTAAAAGGAAAAGTCTATAGTATTAATTTTATATTGTATAGTTATAATTGAAACAATGAATGTAATTATAGTAGGGTATATGGCAAAGATACAAATTAGATATGAGAATGAAATAGAAGGGTTAAAGATAATTAAAGCATTAAAAGGAATTAATATTAAAAAGATAAGTAAGCCATTAAAGACACGTAAGTTTTATAGGTTTTACTTAGATATAGAGTAGGTACTAAGAAATGTATTAAAGTAACTACAAGGAAGTGATATAGAGGCAACAAGTGTAGTATTTTACATGTTTAAGGTAAGTGGAGTAACTTTTAATTTTCAAATAATGGATGAAACCGCTAAAAATAACAAAATTGGCGTAGCATAACGCCACGCCAATTTACACATAAATATTTTCTTAATTCAGAGTAGGTAATCTCTTCTTTTTTAAAAATTTCTAGTTTTTCCATAGTATGAAGCTCACTTTATAATTGATTTTTTTGTTTTTAAAGGACCTCACGAAACGTTATCCCCCTGTAAACCCTTGATTTTACTAGGTTTATCAAGAAATTCAGTAGATAAAAAATATCTATATAATATTTAAATATGCAGAAAACTATAACTTTTAAAAATTTTTAACAAATAAAATTGTTAAACTTACATATGCCCACTTTCTTATTTTATAAGCTTATCATTTCTGTAAGAAAGAGGAGAAACACCTTGTTTTTCCTTAAACTTTTTAGAAAAATGGCTAGAATCACAATAACCTAGCAATTGAGATATTTCTAAAATATTTTTAGAAGTAGTCTTAAGTAGTATTTTAGCTCTATTAATCTTTAGATCGTGAATATAGTCAACAATAGAAATCCCCATAGTTTTACTAAATAAGGAACTAAGATAAGATGGTGAATTATTAAGTTCGCCTGCCATTTCATTTAATGAGAAATAATTTTCAACATGCATATGAAGATAATGTAAAATACGATTAACAGCAAAGTTAGAAGTAATCTCCATATTATTAATGATTTGTACTGTATATTTTTCAAACATTTTTATTTCAAGTTCTTGAAGTTCAACAAGTGAATTGCATTTAATAATATTTAAATAAAAGAAATTGTAAACATCATGTAAAGCAATTTTTATAATCTTATCTTTAATAATCTCTTTAGATAAAAAAGCATTCCAAATTATTAAGTCATATTTCTTTTCATCAATATCCTTTTCGATAGAAATTTCATAAATATGTTTTTTCTTAAGATGATCTAATATTTGGTTAAAGTCATTAGTTTTTATAAATGTTTGAAAATCAGTATAAAAAAACTGATCATCTCCTATAAATTTATCAGTATCTAAATGATTATTCATTAGCATTCCCCTTAATAATTTTATATAAAAATTATACAATAAATCGAAAAAATATAAAAGAAATAAAATAATATGATGCTATAATTCAAATTAAAGAAGCTGCTTAATATATTATGCAAACGATTTAAAATGAAATAAGTTAATGAAGTAGGAGGAAATAAGTAATGATCAAAAGTATAACAAGAGAAGCAATACATCATATCCCTAAAAGCAACTATTCTTATGGATACGATAAAGATACACTACATATAAGAATTAAAACTAAAAAGGGTGAAGTTAAAAAAGCTTATCTTAGAATTGGAGATCCTTATATTTGGGATGAAGGTGGCTGTGATGGCGGAAATATGAATGCAGGGGGAAGTACATGGACTGGTGGAGTCAGTATTGAAATGAGAAAAGAAGTAGAAACTGAATACTTTGATCATTGGATAGCAGAACATAAACCAGAGAAAAAGCGTTCAAGATATGCATTTATATTAGAGGGAGAAGATGAAAAAATATTATTTACAGAAAAAAGAGTTCATCTTTTAGATGGAAACTCAGATGAAAGTAAACTGTGTAGAATAGGAGATTTTTATTGTTTTCCATATTTAAACAATATGGATGTAGCAAAGGCGCCAGAATGGGCAAAAAGTACAATTTGGTATCAAATATTTCCAGATAGGTTTTGTAACGGAGATAAATCTATAGATCCTGAAAATGTAGAACCATGGGGAACAGAGCCAACAGGTAAAAACTTCATGGGGGGAGATTTGCAAGGAGTAATAGATAAGCTAGATTATTTATGTGATTTAGGAATAACAGGTCTATATTTCTGTCCAATATTTAAAGCTACAACTAATCATAGGTATGATACAATAGATTATTTAGAAATAGATCCAACTTTAGGGGATAAGGAAACATTTAAAAAGCTAGTTGATGAAGCACATAAAAGAGGTATGAAAATAATGCTAGATGCAGTATTTAACCACCTAGGATACTTCTCTCCACAATGGCAAGATGTCGTTGCTAATAATGAAAATTCTAAGTATAAAGATTGGTTTTATATAAATAAGTTTCCGGTTGTAGATAAGCCATTAAGAGAGTTAGATGGAAGAAATTTAAATTATGAAACTTTTGGACGTACAGCTATGATGCCTAAGATAAATACGGAAAATCCTGAAGTTATTGAGTATTTATTAAAGGTAGCTGAATACTGGAGTGGGGAAATGAATATAGATGCATGGAGATTGGATGTATGTAATGAAGTTGACCATGTCTTTTGGAGAAAGTTTAGAGAAAAAGTGCTAAGTGTAAATCCAGATACTTATATTCTAGGAGAAGTATGGCATGATGGATTACCGTGGTTAATGGGAGATCAGTTTGATTCAGTAATGAATTATCCATTATCAGAAGCAATAAAAGAATATTTTTGCACAAATCAAATAAATACAGAGCAGTTTAAATATTTAGTAAATCAAATAAGTGTAAGTTATCAAAATCAAATAAATGAAGTTACTTTTAATTTACTAGATAGCCATGACACGCCAAGAATACTAACAGTAGCAAATGGAAACAAAGATAAAGTAAAGTTATCCTTGTTATTTATGTTCACTCAAGTTGGATCACCATGTATATATTATGGAACTGAGTACAGCATGGAAGGTAATCAGGGAATGGGGCAAGAATTTCATAGAAGGTGTATGGTATGGGACGAAGAAAAGCAAGATAAAGAAATGTTTGAATTTACTAAAAAGCTAATTAAGCTTAAAAAGGAGCACTTAGAATTTAAATCAATCGAAAATGAATGGGTGCTAACAGAAAAAGAAAATCCAGTGCTGATATATAAAAGAGGAGATATAACGGTAATAATAAATAATTCAGAGGAAGCAGCTGAAATAGATCTACTAGAAGAATTAAAAAATAAAAACAAAATAGATATATTTAATGAAAAAGAAATCAATTTCAAAGATAGACTAAAATTAGAAGCGTATAAATTTGTTGTAATTAAATAAAAAAACAAAAAATACTGAAAATTTATCAAAAAAATGTTGAATATTAAAAAAAATAATGCTACTATAAAATAAATCGATTTCATAAATCGAACAGAATATTGGAAACAATTCCAATTGGTTTTAAAATAAATTTAAGTAGAAAATATTGATAAATTAGGGCTAGATTATTCAATAGATTCTATAATAAGGATTTTGTAGATATAAATAAAGGATTTAATTTAAGCATAGGTTGTAATATTAAATTAGATATAGAAAGACCTTAGCAGATATGTTTATTAGAAACTTTATTGAAAATCTACAAATCAACTTTATTTCTGGAAACGCTTCCAAGAAATAAGGACAAACTAATACAAATAACAAATTTTTAATTGATATAAAGATTAATCTTTATATAAATAATTTTATGGAGGGACAATAATGTTTAAGAAAAAATTTATAGCATTAGTTATGGCTACTTTAGTGGCAGGATCAGCACTAACAGGTTGTGGAAGTTCAGGAAAGACTTCAAAGGGTGAGACGTTAACAGTTTGGACTAAGGTTACTGATAAAGAAAGAGAGGTAATCCAAACTCATGCTAATAATTGGGGAAAAGAAAATGGATATGAAATACAGGTGTTAAATGATGATGGCGGAGCTCAAGATTTCTTGCAAGTAGCTAACTCAAGTAAGGCACCTGATATGTATATAGGTGTAGGTCATGATAACTTATCAACATACCAAGTTGCAGGGGTTGTAGATGAAGTTCCAAGTTCTTTTGATAGAACAGGTTATGTAAATGAATCAGTTTGGAATGCTACAGCAATAGGTGGAAAGAACTATGCAGTTCCATTTGCACAAGAAACTGTTGCGTTATTATACAACAAAGATAAGGTGAAAGAAGTACCAAAAACAATGGAAGAATTAATTGAAGTGGCAAAAGCACATGGACCAAATGGATTCCAAATTGATTTAGGAAACTTCTATATTACTGGAGGTATCATTCAAACAACTGGAGGATATATATTTGGAGGAGAAGAAGGTAACTTAAATGGAAAAGATATTGGATTAGCAAGTCCTGGTTCAATAGTAGGTTTCCAATTCCTTCAAGATTTAGTTCAAAAACATAAATTAATGCCAGTTGATGTTACAGGAGATATTGCATCTGCAAACTTTAAGTCTGGAGAATCAATATTCTATATATCAGGATCATGGGATATAGCTCAAATGGTTGATGCAGGAATTAACTTAGGGGTTGCAGAAGTTCCATCAATAGGTGGAAAGCCATATAAATCATTCTTAGGTGTACAAACAGGTTTTGTAACAGCTAAATCAAGCAAAAAAGAAGCTGCTTGGAAATTAATGGAGTACTTAAGCAAAAACATGGCAGAAGATTACTTTAAAGCAGGTAAGAGAATACCAGTTAGACAAAGTGTTATTGATTCAGGTTTAACATCAGAAGATCCATACTTCCAAGGATTCTTAGATCAATCAAAGAACGCAGTTCCAATGCCAAACATTATTGAAATGCAAGCTGTATGGGGTTCAACAGGAAGTATATCAAGAATTATTAAGGGTGAAGATCCATCAGTAGTGGCACCTGATATTGTTGATGGAATTAAAAAAGGAATACAAACTCAACAATAAAATAAATTGATAAAAGGGATGAATAACATCCCTTTTATTCCTAAGGAGAGAATTGAGATGAAGCAGAAAAAGAAAATTACAGCCAAAGAAAACTTAAGAGCTTTAAAATTTCTATCACCATCAATGATTAGTATGTTTATACTATCAATTTTACCAATAGGATATACAATTTATATTGCATTCACAAATTATAATTTAAAAACAATGAATGGCGATTGGGGATTTGTAGGCTTAAAGAATTTTAAAGATGTTTTAACAGGACCACTTAAGGAAGTGTTTTTACCAGTATTTGCATGGACATTTATTTGTGCAACATTAATTACTTTAGGATGTTTTGCCGTTGGATTGATATTTGCATTAGTACTTTCAAATAAAAATATGAAAGAAGCTTCATTATATAAAGCTTTCTTAGTAGTTCCTTGGGCACTGCCAGGAGCTATAGTTATAGTATCATTCAGTGGATTATTAAATAGCCAATATGGTGCTGTAAATCAAATATTAATGCAATTACACATTATAAATGAGCCAATAATGTGGCTAACACAAGTTGGGCCAGCAAGATTGGCTGTAGTATTAATTAGTATATGGCTTGGATTCCCATATATGATGAATGTTTGTATAGGAGCTTTATCAGCTATACCAGAAACATATTACGAAGCAGCGGACATAGATGGAGCAAATGGATTCCAAAAGTTCTTTAAAATAACATTACCAAGCTTAGCTACAACAGCATTTCCGTTATTAATTGGATCATGGTCATTCAACTTTGGTGGATTCTCAGCAGCATTCCTACTATTATCTGGTGGACCAGTAAGACCGGATACACCTTTTGCAGGTTATACAGACATGTTAGGGTCAGCAGCTTATAAAATGACAACACAATTTGGAAGATTTGACTTAGGTGCGGCATTATCAATAATAATGTTCTTTATTGTAGGAACAATAGCATTCATACAAATGAGGGCATCAGGCCAGTTTAAAGAGGTGGATTAGTATGTTGAATATAAAGAAAGAGAAAAAATATAAGCACAAGAAGAAACTGAATAAACGAGAAAAAACTACATTATGGTTAGGTAGAATATTTATCTGGATAAGCATAGCAATTGTTTTATTCCCAGTAGCTGCAATAGTTACTGCATCATTATCAACAGGATCAAGCTTTATACAAAAAGAACTAATACCTTCAGAAATAACTTTTGATAATTATAGAAAAGTATTAACTGAAACAAATTTCTTGCTTTGGATGTTTAATACAGGTAAAGTTGCGTTATTTGTAGCAATAGTACAAGTATTATTAACTTTACCAGCTGCATATGCATTCTCAAGATTAAGATTCTCAGGAAAAAAATATGGGTTAATGGCATTACTTATACTTCAAATGTTCCCAGCATCAATGGCATTACCAGCAATTCTAGGTGTAGCATATGAGTTACCATGGGGAATGGATAATCACGCATTCTTAATAATAGTAATGTGTGGAGCAAGTGCATACAACATATGGTTAATGAAGGGATTTATTCAAGGATTACCAAAGGAGTTAGATGAGTCAGCATATGTTGATGGAGCAACTCATGGACAAGTATTTAAAAAAATAATATTACCTTTAACTAAACCAATGCTAGTAGTTATTTTCTTCTTCTCATTTATAGGTACCTTTGGAGAGTTCGTATTATCAGCAGCATTATTAAAGGATCCATCAATGAAACTTTTAGTAATGGGACTAAAATCATTCATGGATAAAGGGGTTTCAACAAACTGGACACTTTATGCAGCAGCATCAGTTATGGCTACAATACCTTTAGCAATATTATTCGTATCAATACAAAAATTTGTTGCAACAGGATTAGTTGCAGGAGCTGTTAAGGAATAAAAGTAGTGAATATATACAAAACTATAAAATTATGACTGATAGTATTAAAAAATGTCAGTAATACGTATATAATGGTGATATACAATTATAGTTAAGTAGTAAGGAGAAAAGATAATATGAATATAAGTGATATTGCACGTTTAGCTGGAGTAGGAGTAGGTACTGTATCTAGAGTATTAAATAACCACCCTGATGTAAAAGATAGTACTAGGGAAAAGGTATTAGAAATAATAAAAACAAGTAATTATATACCCAATAATAGTGCTAGAAACCTAAAAAAAAGCAATACAAATAGTATAGGAGTATTAGTAAGAGGTGTGTTCAATCCTTTTTTCTCTGAAATGCTTGATGTTATAAGTAAACAAGTTACTAAAAATGGATATACAATGACTCTTCAACATAATGATTATAGTGATAGAGGAGAGTTATTTAATATAATTAGTTTTATTAAGGAAAGAAAGTTACAGGGATTAATATATTTAGGATGTAACTTAACAGAATTAGATGAAACAACATTTGAAGGAATAAATATACCTGTAGTATTAGCATCTGTAAATACAATGTATGATGATAGAATTAGTAATTTTTCATCAATAGGTATTGAAAATAGTAAGGCAGCATTTAATGCAACTAAATATTTAATAAGCTTAGGTCATTCTAGCATCGGTATAGTACTTGGTGTTAGTGATGATATAGGAATTGGAAAAGAAAGATTTGTAGGATATGTAGAGGCATTAACAGAGGCTAATATTAAAATGGATAATAATAAAGTTGTTTATGGAAACTATAGTTCTAGAGATGCATATAATTCAACAATAGAATTATTAGAAAAGAATAGTGATATTACAGCGATATTTGCAATATCAGATGTTATGGCAGTTGGTTGCGCTAAGGCTATTTATGATAGAGGCTTAAAATTAGGAGAAGATATATCATTAATAGGCTTTGACGGAATGGATATAACGGAATTTAATACTCCTGCAATAACTACTATAGTGCAACCAAGAACACAAATGGCGGAAATGAGTGTAGAGCTATTAGTAGAACTTATTGAAAAGAAAACGGATAATAAACATATAGTTCTAGATACTGAATTAGTAGAAAGGGAATCATGTAAGAATCTTAAGAAATAAGCTATAGGTATTTATGTTAGCACATTGATGATCCAAATGATGCATTATATTAAAGAGCATTATATGGATCTCTAACTTCAATGTGATTAGTAAAGATATTTAGGATTATTTATATGATTAATAAGTATCTTATTTATTGAAATAGATTATAAAAATTTTTTTATAAATAATGAATCGTTTCCAGTTTTTAAAAACTAGCAAAATATTTATTAAATATTAATATAAAAGAAATTAAAGTAGTAAAAATATTAAATAATGAATAAGTTAAAAACAACAAAATATATTTTGTTGTTTAAGGGGAGACAACTATGGAAAGAAGTAGTGGAATATTAATGCACATTTCTTCTTTACCAGGGAAATTTGGAATCGGTTCCTTGGGAAAAGAAGCATATGAGTTTGTAGATTTTTTAAAAAGTTCAGGACAAAAGCATTGGCAGATATTGCCGCTTGGACAAACTAGTTATGGAGATTCTCCATATCAATGTTTTTCAGCATTTGCTGGAAATCCTCATTTTATAGACTTAGATTTATTAAGAAAAGATGGATTATTAAATTCAAGTGACTATGAAAATGTAAATTTTGGAGACAATCCTAGCAAGATAGATTACGATAGAATTTATAAAGCTAGACAACCAATTTTAAGAAGGTCATATGAAAACTTTAAAAAGAATAAGCAAGAAAGTTTTAAAGAATTTAAGGAAGAAAATAAGTTTTGGCTAGAAGATTACAGCCTTTATATGGCAGTAAAAGAGCATTTTAATCTTGTATCATGGCAACAATGGGATAACGATATAAGAGTTAGAGAGCCACAAGCAATTAATAAATATAAAGAAATGTTACAAGATGAAATAGAATACTGGAATTACATCCAATTTAAATTTTTTGAGCAATGGAACAAGTTAAAAAAATATGCAAATGATAATAGTGTAAAAATAATAGGGGATATGCCTATATATGTAGCTGAAGATGGAAGTGATATATGGTCAAATCCAAAGCTATTTAAAATAGATGAAAATATGGCTCCGATATCAGTTGCAGGATGCCCACCAGATGCTTTTTCAGTAACTGGTCAGTTATGGGGAAATCCAATATATGATTGGGACGCTATGGAGAAAGATGGTTATAATTGGTGGATACTAAGAGTAAGAGAAAGCTTCAAGTTATTTGATGTAGTAAGAATAGACCATTTTAGAGGATTTGAATCATATTGGGAAATACCATATGGTGATCCAACTGCTGAGTTTGGTAAGTGGGTAAAGGGTCCAGGAAACAAATTATTTGATGCTATAAAAGCTGAATTAGGAGAGCTAGATATTATAGCAGAAGATTTAGGTTTTATGACTCAAGAAGTAATAGATATGAAAAATGCAACTGGATATCCAGGAATGAAGATTCTTCAATTTGCATTTGGTGGTGGAGATAGTGAGTACCATCCACATAACTACACAGAGAATTGTGTAGTATATACAGGAACACATGACAATGACACAATTAGAGGATGGATAGATTCAGAATTTAACGCAGGGCCTTTGGAGCATGCTAAAAAATATTTAAGATTAACAGAAGAAGAAGGTTATAACTGGGGATTCATAAGAGGTATATGGTCTTCTGTAAGTTATTTATCAATAGCACAAATGCAAGACTTCTTAGATTTAGGAAGTGAAACAAGAACAAATATACCATCAACACTAGGTGGAAATTGGGAGTGGAGAGCTACAAGCGATCAAATTACAGAAGGTCTATCAGAGAAAATTCTAGAATTAACAAAGCTTTATGGAAGAGCATAGATAAAAAACTAAAACTATATAATTAATTAAATAAAGAAAATTATCAATATTGCTTATTATATAAAACCTTGTAGAAATATAAAGTAATCATATTAAAGGAGTAAAACTATGAGATACGGTAAAAATGATTTTTCTAATTATAAAAGGGGTATTGAAAAAGAATGGTTAATAGCAAATGGTAGAAGTGGATTTGCAGGAACAACAATAATAGGTGCTAATTCAAGAAAATATCATTCTTTATTAAATGCATGTTTAAAATCTCCTGATGAGAGGTACAATATATTACCAAAGTTAGAAGAAACAATAGTTGTTAAAGGAGATACGTATCCACTTACAACAACTAGATTTGAAAGTCATATAGTAGAAGGATATAAAAATCTTCAAAGTTTTAAGTACGATGGGATTCCAAGCTATAAATACTTTGTAAAAGGTGCATTTATAGAAAAAAGGGTAACTATGGAATATGGCAAAAACACTACCGTTGTCGAATACATAGTTAGAACCTCAAATAATGAAGTAACTTTAAATTATAATCCATATCTATCTTTCAAAAACCCTGGTCAAGCTGGAAAAGAAGAAAACTTAAAATTTGATAGAGAAGTTACTAATAATGGATTTAAATTAGTTCCTGAAATAAAAAAAGATGTTGAAATAAACATATTTGCTACGGAGGGAACAGTTTCAAGTGAAGAAGAAAGAATAACAGAAAATGTACATTATGATGTAGATGAAAGAACTGGAGATGTTTATTTAGAAGCTTTCTATGTACCGGGAACAATTAGCATAACTATTCCAAAGAATACTATAAGAAAGTTTTATATAATAGCTACAATAGAAAAAGACTTAAATATATGTCCAGAAGAAGTATTTAGAGATTCAAGAGCTAGAATAGAAGAGCTACAAGCTCCATTTAAAAATGATAATAGAATAATAGCTAAATACTTACCTATTTCAGCAGATCATTTTATAGTTGATAGAGATTCAACAAATTGTAAAACTGTATTAGCAGGTTATCCTTGGTTTTTAGACTGGGGAAGAGATACTATGATTGCATTACCAGGATTAGTTTTAGCAACAGGTAGACTTAAGGAAGCTGAAGAAATACTAAGAAGTTTCACTAAATATGAAAAAAATGGATTAATACCGAATATGTTCCCAGATAATGGAGCGGAACCATTATATAATACTGTTGATGCATCATTGTGGTATATACATTGCATATATATGTATCTTTTATATAGCAATGATGAAAAATCATTTGAATTCGTAAAAGAAGAATTATATAGTACAGCTAAAAATATAATAGAAGCATATAAAAATGGAACAGATTTTTCTATTAAAATGCAAGATAACCATCTTATAAGTGCTGGATCAGGGTTAGACCAAGTAACTTGGATGGATGTTAGAGTTAATGGAATAGTTGTAACGCCAAGACATGGCTGTCCTGTAGAAATTAATGCTTTATGGTACAATGCATTAAAGATAATGAGTATTTTAGGAAATAAGCTTGGAGATCCAAACTTTAACGAATATGAAGAGCTATCAGAAAAGGTTAAAGAATCTTTTGTTAAGGAATTCTGGTATGAAGAAGGTCAATATCTTTATGATACAGTAAATGTTAAAGAAAAGGATCCTTCATTAAGACCTAATCAAGTATGGGCAATTTCACTTCCATTTACAATGTTAGATATAGAAAAAGAAAAAAGCGTAATAAATAAAATTCTTGAAGAACTATATACTCCATACGGATTAAGAAGTTTAAATCAAGATCATAAAGATTATAATCCAATATATATTGGAGAGTTATTAGACAGGGATATGGCATATCACCAAGGAACAACATGGTCATTCCCATTAGGTGCATTTATGTCAGCATATTGTAAAGTTAATAATCATTCAGAGGATTCAGTTGAATTTGTAGATGAGTTATTAAAGGACATGGAAAATCATATAAATGATGACTGTATAGGCGGAATAGCAGAAATACTAGATGGAGATTCACCACATACACCAAGAGGATGTTATTCACAGGCTTGGGGAGTAGGAGAAATGTTAAGAGTTTATTATGAGTGCATTTTAGGAAAACAAAAAGAATTAGACAAGGCTCATAATAACTTATTTAAATAATTAATAAAGGCTATCTCAAAATTTGGTGATAGCCTTTTTATAAAAAGGAGGGTATTTATATGAATAGTATAGAGTTAAATAAACTAGAATATAATGGGGATTTAGGAGCTAAATATAGTGCACAATCAACAAAGTTTACATTATGGGCACCTATAGCAAATGAAGTATCTGTTTACTTATATGAAGATGAAAAGAATATACCAATGGTAAAAGGTGATAAGGGACAGTGGGAAGTAGTTATAGATGGAGACTTAAAAAATAAATTTTATAACTATAAGGTAAAAATAAATGATACAACAAATACAGTAGTAGATCCATATGCATATGCAGTAGGAGTTAATGGAGAAAAGTCAATGGTAGTAGATTTAGAATCTACAAATCCAGAAGGCTGGGAAAATGATATTAAACCAGAGTTTAAAAATGCAACAGATGCAATAATTTATGAAATGCATGTTAGAGATTTTACAATTGATGAAAATTCGGAAGTAGAAAAAGAATTTAGAGGAAAGTTTAAAGGAATACTACACAAAAAGCCTATAAGCCACTTAAAGGAACTAGGGGTTACACATGTTCAGTTATTACCAATCTCAGATTACAAATCTGTTGATGAATCAAAGATGGATAAACTACAATATAATTGGGGATATGACCCACAAAACTACAATGTTCCAGAGGGGTCATATTCAACGAATCCTAATGATGGAAATGTGAGAATAAAGGAATTTAAAGAATTAGTTAAAGCATTACATGAAGAAGGTATTAGAGTGATAATGGATGTTGTTTATAATCATACTTATGATACAGAAACATCATTATTTAACCTAGCAGTACCAAATTACTATTATAGAACAGATGAAGAAGGAAACTTTACAAATGGTTCAGGCTGTGGAAATGAAGTTGCATCACAAAAGCCTATGGTTAGAAGATATATCAAAGATTCTGTGGTAAATTGGGCGAAAGAATACCATATAGATGGTTTTAGATTTGATTTAATGGGTTTACATGATATAGAAACAATTATTCAAATTAGAGAAGAATTAGACAAGATAGATAAATCAATTTTAGTGTATGGAGAAGGTTGGGCAGGTGGAGCGACACCATTAAAGGAAGATGAGGCAGCTTTAAAATTAAATGCACCTAAGTTTGGCAAAAATCAAATAGGATGCTTTAGTGATGATATCAGAGATGGAGTAAAAGGTGATGTATTTATAGCTAAAAGTACTGGTTTTGTAAATGGTGGAGAAAACTTTGAAGAAACTATAAAGTTTGGTATAGTAGCATCTACAAAGCATAGTCAAGTGGATTATAGTAAGGTAATTTACTCAGATAAGCCTTGGGCTAATGAACCGTATCAAACAATAACATATGCTTCAGCGCATGATAACTATACTTTATGGGATAAACTTCAATTAACAGTAGATGATGATAGTATAAATAAAGAAGAAAAGCTAATAAAAATGAATAAATTAGTAGCTTCAATAGTATTAACATCTCAAGGAATTAGCTTGATTCATGCAGGCGAAGAAATTTCAAGAACAAAGGTTAATGAAGATGGATCACTAGTAGAAAATAGTTATAAGTCTCCAGATTCAGTAAATAAATTTGATTGGAATAGAAAAGATAAGTATAAGGATGTATTTAACTATTATTCAGGTTTAATAAAGTTAAGAAAAACATATAAAGAATTTAGATTAACAAGTAATAAAGATATAGAAAGAGAAGTAAGATTCTTAGAAAACAATCAATCAAAAGTAGTATCATTTACTATTAGCAATAAAATAGTAGTAATACACAATGCTAATGAAAAAGATATTATAGCTACAATACCAGAAGGAAATTGGAGTGTACTAGTTGATGAATATAGAGCTGGAGTAGGAGAATTATCATGTATTAATGGAAATGAAGTTAAAGTACCAGCATTAGCATCTTATGTATTAGTACGAAAATAAAAATATATAATATTAAAACTACACAGGACTAATAAGTGCTAGGCATTGACAAGAATGGCTAAAAAATTAAGTAAAATCAAAGATTTGCAGAAAGAAATATAAAATACGATTGTATAAATTGAATAGTAAATGAATTTGGCACTATTTTTCAAAAAATGGTGTCTTTTTTTCTTGGTTATCAGAATTATAATATCATTCTGTAATATATTTTTTTCTTTTTTCTGATTTGTTACCATTTGAAAGTTTATCTTTTGTCAAAAGCAGGAAAAGGTAATGTTTCTAATTATTTGATATGATAAAATAGATTCATAAACAGAGGTTTTTAATAAATAACGTCCATCTTGCTCTTTATCATTAGGGAGTTTGTGGATATCTAATAAATATTTCGAAAAGGAGAAAGTTTATGATAGAAAAGAAATCACTTAAAAATATCTGGATGATGTTTGTACTTTTTATAATTATATTTATTGTAAATTTGAATGTATCATTTGATATACCAGCTACAGCAAGAATGTGGATTGTTATAGAGATCTGGTCAATTATTCTTTCAATAATTTTATTAATAAGAAACAAATTTCCAAGTAAGAAAAAAATAGTCGTGTCATTTGTTTTGTCTATATTGGCTGTTTCATGTTTTTTTTATTTAAATAATATTTTTGCAATTTTAAAAGGCTTTATAGAGACGTTTTTAGCCACACTTGCTGTATTTAGCACTTTTGAAAAGCATAAAGAGAATAGCTTATACATTTTAAAAACAGAAACCAAAGGGAGTTTGATATTCAGCATAGTTCTTGGAATTTTAATCGGCGTGATATGGGGAGCTATCAATTATTTTCTTATGATTTCAAGTAATAATCCTCATTTTGAACCTTCATTTGCTTCTTTTCTTACAGCATTGAATCCTGCTATATTTGAAGAGATTGCATTGCGAACTTTGTTTTTTGCGTTTTGTCTTAATTCATTAAATGGTAAGATAACAACAAGAAGAGAAAGCTTTACTTGTTGGTTTATGATGATTGTTCCACATGTTTTAATTCATACGCCTGATAGTTTTATTTATGGTGGAACCGAAAGTGGGTTAATTAGTACGCTTTTATATATTATTGTTTTTGGATTACCTTTTACAATGTTACAAAAAAAACGTGATGTTACATCGGCTATGATTGCACATGGAAGTGTAGATTTTATTAGATTTTGCTTTTTTGGATTACCTTTTTAGAAATAGAGAGGTGTAGATTAAGATTTTACAGGCAGCTTATACAAAGAACCAGAACAGCTTAATATATTTGATTATATTTTTAATAAGAAGTGAATACTTATTAAGTGATTAAAAATAGTTTATAAATTTTTAAAATTTAGCTTAACTATCAGCTTTTTACATATGATATAATATAAAAATAAGAAAATTTATTTAATTTAGGAGTGTGAATTAATTTGGAGAGTTATACGTGGCAGATAATATTATTAGTAATATTATTAGTAATGTCAGGATTTTTCTCTATGTCAGAAACAGCCTTAATGGCACTAAGTAAAATTAGAATAAGACATATGGTAGAAGAGGGAGTTAAGGGAGCAAAATTAATTGAAAAATTAACTGAAGATCCAAGTAGGTTATTAGGGGCAATATTAATAGGAAATAATATTGCTAATATAGGAGCATCTGCACTAGCAACTTCAATAGCTTTAAAGGCTTTTGGGGAAAAAGGAGTAGGAATAGTTACTATTATAATGACTATATTAGTTCTTATATTTGGAGAAATAACTCCAAAATCTATAGCAAAGCAAAATTCAGAAAAAGTCGCTTTAAGGGTTAGTAACCCTATAAATATTATAGTTAGATTATTTAAGCCACTTGTATCAATTTTTACTTTAATATCAAGTTTATTTATAAGACTTTTAGGGGGAGATCCAAAGGCAACAGAACCGTTTATAACCGAGGAAGAGTTAAAAACCATGGTAGGTGTTAGTGAAGAAGAGGGTGTACTTGAAGATGTAGAAAAAGAAATGATCTTTAATGTTTTCGAATTCGCTGATGCTCAAGTAAAAGATGTTATGGTTCAAAGAGTTGGTGTAATAGCAGTAGATGTAAATGCTACTTATGATGAAGTTATAAATATTATTAAAACCGAACAATTTTCTAGAATACCGGTTTATAATCAAAATATAGATGATGTAATAGGAATATTAAATGTTAAGGACTTAATAATTGCTTCTCAAAGTAAGGAAAATTTTAATGTTTCAGATTATATGAGAGAACCTTACTATACATTTGAGTTTAAGAAAATTACAGAATTATTTAGTGAAATGAAAGATACAAGAAACCATATGGCTGTTGTTCTAGATGAGTATGGTGGAAATGTTGGTATAGTCACTATAGAAGATTTAATAGAAGAAATCGTTGGAGAAATCGAAGACGAGTATGATGATGAAGAGGACAGCGATATAATAGTAGTAAAAGAAGATGAGTATATCGTGGATGGTAGCGCAAGGTTAGACCACATTGGTGATTTAATAGGAGTTACTATGGAATCAGAAGAGTTTGATTCTGTTGGAGGATTAGTAATTGGAGAGTTAGGAAGATTTCCTGAACAGTCTGAAGAAGTTAGACTTAATAATATTAGATTTGTAGTTGAAGAAGTAGACAAAAATAGAATTAAGAAGGTTAGGATATACACTTAATTTTAATAATAAGATGGAGAACTATATGAAGATTAAGTTCTCCATTTTTGTTAAAATGGAGAAATATTAAGGGGAGTATTTTATGGACTATATGGCTTTAGCAATAGAAGAAGCTCAAAAGGCATATGACAAGGGAGAGATTCCAGTTGGAGTAGTCATAGTTAAAGACGGAAAAATAATAGCTAAAAAGCATAATTTAAAAGAAAGTTTAAACTTACCAACTGCTCATGCTGAGATATTAGCAATAGAAGAAGCTTGCAAAAAAATTAATAACTGGAGGTTATCTGGCTGTGAAATGTATGTAACATTAGAGCCTTGTCCTATGTGTGCTTCAGCAATTGCTCAAAGTAGAATACCTAAGTTGTTTATAGGAACCTTTAATAAGGATATGGGGGCTTGTGGCTCTGCAATAAATTTAATTGATTATAATGTTTTTAATTGGCATGTAGCCGTAAATTGGTGTTATAATCAAAAATGTAGTGATTTATTGACTTCATTTTTTTTGAAAACTAGAAGTATAAAAAATGAATAGCTTCACAATTATTACATATTTAATTGGTATAATTATTTATAAAGATTTATAATTAAAGAAAATATTTTAAATAGGAGGAGATAAGATGGATTCGGTGGCATTTCAATTATTTGGTATAGATATAGCATGGTATGGTGTAATAATTTCTTCTGGTGTAGTAGCAGCTATGATATTAATATATTTTTTATCTAAGAGAGAAAATTTAGATTATGATATTATAATAGATGCATTTTTAGTAACCTTTCCAATATCAATAATAGGAGCGAGGTTATACTACGTAGCTTTTGAATATCAAAATTACCATTCATTTATGGATGTAATCAACATAAGAAATGGTGGAATGGCAATTCATGGAGGGGTAATAGCTGCTTTATTATCAGGTTACATATTTGCAAGATATAGAAAGATAAATTTCTTAAGATATGTAGATGTTATAATGCCAGGAGTTATATTAGCACAGGCAATAGGTAGATGGGGCAACTTTATGAATCAAGAAGCTCATGGAGGGCCTGTATCTAAAGAGTTTATAAGTAAGTTCCCAGAGTTTATTCAAAAAGGAATGTACATTAATGGAGTATATTATCATCCTACATTTTTATATGAGTCAATATGGAATGTATTAGTTTGTGCAATTTTAGTTTATATACTTTATAAAAAGAAAGAGAAACAAGATGGTATAGTACTTGCTGGATATATGATTTTATATTCAATAGGAAGGTTTTTTATAGAAGGATTAAGAACAGATAGCTTAATGTTTTTAGGATTAAGAACAGCTCAAATAGTAAGCTTGTTAGGCGTAATATTAGGAATTGTTTTAATTATTTGGATTAAGAAGAAAAAGAAAATTATATAGGTTAACTTTTAAATCATAAAAAGAGATATGTAAAATTATTTTTACATATCTTTTTTTATTTTAAAATAAATTTTAAATTATCAAAGCAAATAGAGGAAAATTAAATAAAATATAGAATATATTTACATGAAATTAATATTTAATTTAGGGGGAAATAATAATGGCAAAAAATAAATTGATTACTTGTAAAGCTTGTGGAAAAGAAATAGCTAAAGGTGTAAAGAAGTGTGTTCATTGTGGAAAAAAACAAGGTAATTTCTTTTCACAACATAAAGTTTTAACAGTATTTATGGCAGTAGTATTGCTAGGCATTATAGCAGTTGCTACAGGTGGAAAGGATAAAGCAAATGATAAAGGAAATTCAACTGCAACGAATTCAACACAAGATAATGAGAAGAAAAAAGATAAAAAAGAAGATTCAAAAGTAACATATGATAATTTTATTAGCATAAATATGGGAATGACATATGAAGAGGTTGTAGCAATTTTAGGAGAGGGGAAAGAGACCAGCTCATCATCTGTAGGAGACGTAAAGGCTACAGTGTATACTTGGAATGGGAAGGGTATTAGTAATTTAATTTTAACTATACAAAATGATGTAGTCACAACAAAAGGACAAGCAGGTCTTTATGGTAAAAATGCAGATATGACTATGGAAAAGTATGAGGCAGTCAAAGAAGGAATGACATATGAGGAAGCAAAGGAAATTTTAGGAGAAGGTGAAATAACATCTCAAACTAAAATTCTTAATTCAGAAGCAATAATATATTCATATATAAATAAAGGTGGATCTAATGCTAATTTTACTTTTAATGATAATAAATTAGTATTAAAAGCTCAATTTGGATTAAAATAAATGGAAAAAGAATATAATTTTTATATTAAATTTAATAAATAATAATCAATAGAAATACAGATAAGTTTTACATATTGCAATATGTATTACTATATGATAATATATAGCAGTAGTTAAAATTTAATAGCTATATATTATATGGAGAGATGTCCGAGTGGTCGAAGGAGCACGCCTGGAAAGCGTGTATAGGGGCAACTCTATCAGGGGTTCAAATCCCCTTCTCTCCGCCATAGCCGTGCTAGATGGGGAGTTAGCGGTGCCCTGTAACCCGCAATCCGCTATAGCGGGATTGAATTCCTAGCCTAGGCTTTAGTCTGTAGGGTCTGCCTATGTAAGTGGTGTTGATGGTCAGGTCCCATACGACGTAAGTGCATGAACCTCGTCAGGTCCGGAAGGAAGCAGCGATAAGTGATTACTGCGTGTGATATGGATAAATCTTACCAGAGCTAACTGCATAGTAACGCCTATAGATTACTGTCAAAGCTAGGTGCACGGTTTTAATTTTACACCTTTCTAGCGAAAAGAAGGGTTTTTTTAATGCTTAGAATACAAATCAAATGAATACTTAATTTTTATAAATTAAAGTATTCGATTAATTAAAGGTTACTCTTCAATAGGATTAACATACAATAGGACAAAGAAAGCGAGGGAATTCCTTATGGAATGCCCTCGTTTTCTTTATTTTCTAATCATATTAACAAAATCATATTTAATATTATTAGTTTCATTTACATATACTTCTGATTGAAATTCTATAAACCATTCAGATGAATCTATAGGTGAGAATTTAGTATCACCATTGAAATCTTTATGTAATCTAGTTAAATATAACTTTTTTGCATGAGGTAGAAGTGATTTATATATTTCTCCACCACCAATTACAAAAACTTCTTCAGAAGAATTTTTATATTTAGATATAATATTTTCTATATCATTTACTACTTCAACCATAGGTGAATCTACTTTAAAATTTTTATCTCTAGTAATGATTATATGATGTCTATTAGGTAAAATCTTTGGTAAAGATTCAAATGTTTTTCTACCCATTATTATTGTGTTGCCAGATGTAATTTCTTTAAATCTTTTAAGGTCTTCGGAGATATGCCACAAAAGTTTATTATCTCCACCTATGACATCATTATTGGCTTTAGCAACTATAATTGATAGCATTAAACAGACACCTCCATTTTTATTGGATCATGGTGTTTATAATCAACAATCTTTATATCATCTGCAGTAAAGTCATAGAAGTTGTTAATTTCTGGATTTATCCAAAGTTTTGGTGCTGAATAATCATCATTAGCTCTAGTAAGTTGAAGTTTCATTCCTTCAATTTGATTTTCATAAATATGTGCATTATTTATAACGTGAGTAAATAGTCCAGGTTTAAGCCCAGTTACTTGAGCTATTAGGTGAACTAAAACAGCATATTGACTGGTGTTAAATGGAACTCCTAGTGGTATGTCTCCACTACGTTGTATAAGCATACAATTAAGGTACCCATCAGTTACATCCCATAATGTTTGATAGCAGCAAGGTTGCAATGTCATTTCTGGTAAATCTTCTATATTCCACATAGACATAATCATTCTTCTGTCTTGAGGATTATTCTTTAGTGATTCAATAAGCTTATCTACTTGATTAAATTTAGCTATCTGATATCCATAGGCTTTTCCTATAGTATTATTTTCGTCTACCCATTCATCCCAAATATGAACATTTTGTTCTTGAAGTTTTGTAACATCGTTTGACTGATCCCTATATATCCACAGCATTTCCTTTACAGCAGTCTTAAATGCTACTTTTTTTGTTGTTAGTATAGGGAATTCCTTTTGCAAATTAAATTGCATTATCTGATGAGGTAATTTGTATGTAGGCATTCCAGTTCTATTATTATCGTAATATCCATTTTCTAAAATATCTTCAACGATGGCTAGGTATTTTTTGTCGTATAAACTCATTTTAAGCCCTCCTTTTTATAATACATAACTAATTTTACTATAAAATTTATATATTATACAGTAAATAAAAAATACATTGATATATAAAAGGTACAATTTCCTTGGAAATATCATTTAAGCTAATTGTGGCATTCTAGGAATAATTATAACTTCAGTAGAATTTATAATTATTAAAAAAAACAATAAAGAATAATCAAGTATAGGTGTACTAAATTTAATTTATAGTACACCTTGTTTTAAAGATAATAAAAAGTAAAATATTACTTATATTTAAAATAGTGTTTATATAGGCTATAATATAAATATAATAAAAGAAACTAAGATTAAGGGAAGGTAAGCCATGGGATATACAGCTTTATATAGAGAATGGAGACCTAAGACATTTTATGATGTGGTTGGTCAGGAACATATAACAACAACGTTAAAAAACCAAATATTAAATGATAGAATTGCTCATGCCTATCTTTTTTGTGGAACTAGAGGAACAGGTAAAACATCAACAGCTAAAGTTTTTTCTAAGGCACTAAATTGTTTAAATCTACATGATGGAGAACCATGTAATGAATGTGAAATGTGTAGAAAAATAAATGATGGTTTAGCAATAGATGTAACTGAACTAGATGCAGCTTCTAATAATGGAGTTGATAAAATTAGAGATATTATAGATGATGTAAAATATCCTCCACAAGAAGCAAGATTCAAGGTTTATATAATGGATGAGGTTCATATGCTATCTACAGGTGCAGTTAATGCCTTTTTAAAAACCTTAGAAGAACCTCCAGCTAATGTAATATTTATATTAGCAACTACAGACCCTCAAAAACTTCCAATTACTATTCTTTCTAGGTGTCAAAGGTTTGATTTTAAAAGAATAAATAACAATGAAATAACAAAAAGACTTAGAAAAATAGTAGATGATCAAAATGCTCTTGCAGATGATAAAAGCCTAAATTTAATATCTAAAGTATCAGACGGGGCTATGAGAGATGCTTTAAGTATATTAGATCAAGCTATATCCATGGGAAATGGATCAGTTAATTATGATGTGCTTATAAATATGCTTGGGCTTGTAACAAATGACCATTTATTTAATTTAACTAATGCAGTAATTCAAAGAAATATAGAAAAATCAATTAATATAATAGACGAAGTAGTTTATGCTGGAAAAGATATTTATTTATTTATAAAGGATTTAATAGCACATTATAGAAATATCTTAATGGCAAAGGTAACTAATAACCCAGAAGAAGTATTAGATATGTCTGAAGAAAACATATCTTTAGTTAAAGAGCAGTCTAGTAAGGTTAGAGCTGAAGAAGTGATGAGATATATTAGAATACTTCAAGAAGCAGAAGGAAATGCAAAGATAAGTAAGCAAGCAAGGCTTTATTTAGAATTAGCTATAATCAAAATGTGCAAAATAGAATATGATACATCTAATGAAGTTATATTAACAAGATTAAATAAACTTGAAGAAGGTTTGAAAAATGGAAGTCTTAAAGTTGTAAGTGTAGCAACAGAGAATGTTAGTAAAACTGTAGATAACAAACCTAAAATTCAAAAACAAGCTAAGATTGAACCTCAGTTAGGTAATGACTCTAAGGTTTCTTTAAATGAAAATTCTAAAGTTACTTTAAATGATATTCAAAGGGCTTGGAAGGATATATTAGAAAGGTTTAAAACTAGAAGAGCAATGATAGTATATGCTTCAATACTAACTGGAAAGCCAGTAGAATGTAAAAATGGTGTATTAACTATTGAGTACGAAGATCAATTTAAATTTAATAAAGATAGATTAGAAAAACCAGAGTATAGGTCAGTTATAAACGAAGTGTTAGCTGAAATTTTTAGAGAAGACATAAAAGTTGTTTTTGAAGTTGAGGAAAATTCAAAAGATGAAAAATCAACAGAAGACATGCTTTTGGAATCTTTGGGATCTGATATGGTGGATATTTTAGATGAATAGAACTAATGACAAGAGATACACATAAATATAATAGAAATTAATAATAATAAGAATGAAAATTAATATAAATAAGTATCTTAATGTAGTAAAATAAAGCAAAATGCTATATAATAAAGAATAGATTTTTATAAAAGGAGGATATGTTTTTATGGCAAAAGGAGGATTTCCAGGCGGATTTGGTGGAGGAAATATGAACAACCTAATGAAGCAGGCTCAAAAACTTCAAAAAGAAATGGAACAAATGCAAAAGGATCTTGAAACTAAGGAGTTTGAAGCTTCAGTAGGTGGAGGCGCTGTAGTTGTAAAGACTAATGGTAAAAAAGAAGTAGTTTCAATTAACATAAAGCCAGAAGTAGTGGACGCAGATGATGTTGAAATGCTAGAAGATTTAGTTCTTAGTGCTGTAAATGAGGCTCTAAGAAAGGCAGAAGAAGAAACTTCAAGCAAGATGGGTAAATTAACTGGCGGAATGAACATACCAGGATTATTTTAATAGTGATGGTGAGTCTTATATAGTTTAATAAGACATAAAAGGCGAATTTATTTCGCCTTTTTATATATTCAAATTACAGATAACTAAATAATATTTAGAGTCTTTCATATATATGTTCTAATTAATATTCTACATTATTTATATTTGAATTTATAATATTTTTATACTAATAAATTATAGAAAGGATGATTTTATGGATTTTTATCCAGTTGCTATAGAAAAACTTATTGAAGAATTTGCCAAGCTACCTAGTGTAGGACAAAAGACAGCTCAAAGATTAGCATTGCATGTTTTAAATCTTCCAGAAGATGAGGTAAGAGAATTTGCAGATGCTTTAGTTAAAGCAAGAGGAACAGTAAAATATTGTTCAATATGTGGTAACTTTACAGATAAAGATCCTTGTGCAATATGCTCTAATCCTAGTAGAGATAAAGATATAATTTGTGTTGTAGAGCAACCAAAAGATATAATGACTATGGAAAAGGTTAAAGAGTATAATGGAGCTTATCATGTATTACATGGCAATTTATCTCCTATGCAAGGAAGAGGACCACAAGATATAAAAATAAGAGAATTAGTTGCAAGAATGAGTGCTGATGTTAAAGAAGTAATAATAGCTACTAACCCTAATATTGAAGGTGAAGCAACAGCGATGTACATATCAAGAATATTAAAGCCATTAGATATAAAGGTAACAAGAATTGCATCAGGAATACCAGTAGGAGGAGATTTAGAGTATGCTGATGAAGTAACACTTTCAAAAGCATTAGAAGGTAGAAAAGAGATATAATTTAAGGGTGAATATATGAGTAATTTATTAAAATTTTTATTTAGCAGAATGGTTATAGTTGGTGTTTTAATTTTACTTCAACTAGGGATTCTCACCTTTACTGTATGGAAGATTACAGAATCATTTGTTTATGTGTATGTCTTACTTTCTGTAATAAGTATATTAGCAGTAGTTTATATTGTTAGTACAAAAGATAATCCATCTTATAAATTAGCATGGACAATACCTGTTTTATTAGTGCCTGTATTTGGTGGATTATTTTATTTACTATTTGGGTTAAAGAAAACAACTAAGAAATTTAGAGGTAAAATATTAGATATACATAATGAAACTTCTCATTTATTACTTCAAGATAAAGATATACTAGATGAAATAGAAAGAGAAGATAAAGGTGTTGCGAATCAAGTAAGGTATTTAAATAAATATGCAGCAAGTCCAATATATAAAAATACTACTACACAATACTTATCCCCAGGTGAAGAATTTTTTGAAAAGCTTAAAGAGGAATTAAAGAAGGCAAAGCATTATATATTTATGGAATATTTTATAATTCAAGAGGGTATAATGTGGGATAGTATTTTAGAAATATTAGAAGATAAGGTTAAAGAGGGAGTAGATGTAAGGCTTATATATGATGATATGGGGTGTTTACAGACTCTTCCCTATAAATATGATGAAAAGCTAAGACAAAAGGGTATTAAGTGTGTAGTATTTAATCCTTTTGTTCCATTTTTATCAGTAGTAATGAATAATAGAGATCATAGAAAAATCACAATAATAGATGGACATACTGCATTTACAGGTGGTATAAATTTAGCAGATGAGTATATAAATGAGATAGTTAGATTTGGACATTGGAAGGACGCCTCTCTTATGGTAAAAGGAGAAGCAGTTTGGAACTTAACTATGATGTTTCTTCAATCTTGGCAGTTTAATTATGGACAAAGAGATGACTATGAAAAATATAAGCCTTATGTAAATTATGATGGGATATTTGAAAGTGATGGATATGTTCAACCCTATGGGGATAGTCCATTAGACGATGAGACAGTAGGTGAAAATGTATATTTAAATATTATAAATAAGGCTAAAGACTATGTGTATATAAACACCCCATATTTAATAGTAGATAATGAACTAGTAACAGCATTAACATTATCAGCTAAAAGTGGAGTTGAAATTATAATAGTAACTCCGCATATAGAGGATAAATGGTATGCTCATATGGTTACAAGAGCATACTATTCACAACTTATAGAAGCAGGAGTTAAAATATATGAATACACTCCAGGATTCATACACTCTAAAACATTTGTATCAGATGATGAAATTGGAGTTGTAGGAACTATAAATATGGATTATAGAAGCCTTTATTTACATTTTGAATGTGGAGTTTTACTTTATAAAACAAAATCACTAATGGAAATAAAAAAAGATTTTATTGAAACCTTAGATATTTGTAAATTAATTACTATAGAAGATTGTCATAGAGTAAAATGGGCTAATAGGTTTATAACAGCTATTTTAAGAGTATTTGCGCCACTTATGTAAAAAAAATTAAAACTTCCGAATATTTATGTTAAAAAATGGATATAAATTTAATATGAAGTATTTGGGAGGAATTAAAAAGTGGATAAGAGGACAATTTTAGACCTGTTAATGCAAAATGCAGAGAAGAATAAAATTAAATATAGTGAGGATGACTTAGATCTATTAAGAGCTATTAACGAAAGTGTAACAGAAATGGAGGTAGCTAGATCTTTATTTAACTCTGTAAGCGATCCCCAATTAATTGAATTAGCTATCCATGCAGAAGATGTAGCAAAAGCTAGATATAATTATTTAATAGCTATGGCTAAAAAAAGAGATTTAAGAAAAATAAACTAATAATATTACTAACTAGTGAATTATATAAAATGGAGGAAATTATATGGATTTAAATATTATATTATATGGATTAATAGGACTAGTCTTATTATACCTAGTTATAAAATTCCTAAAATGGCCATTAAAGATTTTATTAAATGGAATAATAGGTATAGTATTATTATACTTAGCTAATATTTTAGGATCTTATTTAGGCTTTTACATAGGAATAAATGCTGTAACAGCATTAATCGCAGGGTTTCTAGGAGTTCCAGGAGTTATATTTTTAGTTTTATTTCAACTATTTTTATAAAACAAAAGAGATTCAAGTTATACTTGAATCTCTTTTATTTAATTAGAGGGGGAACTTTTATGTTCCCCAAATTTTTATAGATGGGAGTTAGAAGTTTTTCAATTTACCAATGAGTGAAAAGCCTCTTATGTGATTAATATATGGAAATAATAAAAATAAGTTACTAAAATTAAGTATGTTTTATCTAATAATTTAACATTTAATGTTTTTAAGCAAAAAGTTACTTTATATGATAAAATATTATTAAAATTATATTCTATTTTAAAAGGGGATGTTATAGTGCCAGCTGGAAATGGAGTAAATTGTAAATATTGTCCAGAGTATAAGAAGAGCTGTAATGGTAATGATAAAACATGCTTATGTTATAAGTGTCCAAGACATTTAGGACAATGTATGTGCGTAAAATATTGTAGAGAAACAGAATCTATACTAACTTTTGAAGAGCATTATGAAAGGCGTGATTAAATGAAGGAAAAAGGTAAAAAGTTTATAAATGAATTTAAAGATTTTGCTATGAAGGGAAATGTTCTAGACTTAGCAGTTGGGGTTGTTATAGGGGGAGCTTTTAATAAAATAGTTTCATCATTAGTAAATGATATAATAATGCCACTAATTGGTGTATTAACAGGGGGAGTAAATTTTAAAGAGCTTGAATATATTTTAAAAGCTGCAGAAGGTGAAAAAGCTGCGGTTTCATTGCACTATGGAATGTTTATTCAAAACATAGTTGATTTTATAATTATAGCTTTATCTATATTTGTATTTATAAAAGTAGTATCTAAATTAAATAGAAAGAAAGAAGAAGAAGTAGAAGCTAAAAAAGAAGAAGAGAAAAAATTAACAATGGATCAAGAGTTATTAGTAGAAATAAGAGATCTTTTGAAGTCTCAAAATAATACATCTAACTAATAAATTAGCACATATTTTACAATTAAATTTACATAGAATATAAATAAAATTAGTAGGTTATAGTCTTAATGAATATTATAGAAAGACTATAACCTTATTTTATTAACAATATTTAAATTAAAGGATATGATATTAATAAAATAAGATTACTTTATAAATATTAATAAAATAGTTGTTAATCATGTAAAAAAGTAGTAGAATTAACAATAATTAAATAAGCAATAAAATAAAAGAATAGATTTGGGGGCGAGGCATAATGCACAAAAAGCTATTTATTCCAGGGCCGGTTGAAGTAAAGTCAGATGTATTAGAGCAAATGGCAAGGCCTATGATTGGGCATAGAAGTAAAGAAGCTTCAGAGCTTCAAAGAAGAATAAGTGACAATTTAAAAAAAGTATTTTTTACAGAGAGTGAAATTTTACTTTCAACTACATCAGGTAGTGGACTTATGGAAGGAGCCATAAGATGCTGTACAGCAAAGAGGGCAGCTGTATTTTCCGTTGGGGCTTTCGGAAAGAGATGGCATGAGATGGCAACTTCTAATAATGTTCCTGCAGACTTATTTGAAGTAGATATGGGAAAAGCTATTACAGCTGAAATGGTTGATGAAGTATTAGCAACAGGAAAGTATGATTTAGTAGCAGTAACTCATAATGAAACATCTACAGGAGTAATGAATCCAGTAGAAAAAATAGGTGAAGTAGTAAAAAAATATAAGGATATTGTATTTATAGTAGATACAGTAAGTTCTGCAGCTGGAACTAGAATAGAGGTTGACAAATGGGGCATAGACATTTGCATAACATCAACTCAAAAAGCAATAGGGTTGCCACCGGGAATGGCAATATGTACTTTTTCAAATAAAGCTAAGGAAAGAGCAGAAAAAGTGCCTAACAGGGGATTTTACTTAGATTTATTAGCACTTTATAAGTATATTCAAAAAAAGGATTACCAATATCCATCAACTCCTTCTATATCACATATGTATGCCCTTGATTATCAACTAGACTATATATTAAATAAAGAAGGTCTAGAAAATAGATTTACAAGGCATATAGAAATGGCTAAAGTAGTTAGAGCATGGGCTAAAAAGTATTTTGATATTTTTCCTGATGAAAATTATTTATCAAATACTTTAACTACTGTTAAAAATAATAGAGGAATAGATGTATCGGCTTTAAATAAAGAATTAGGAAAAAGAGGTTTCCAAATATCTAATGGATATGGAAGTTTAAAAGATAAAACTTTTAGGGTAGCTCATATGGCAGATTGTCAGATGGAAGATATAAATGAATTACTTAAAAATATAAATGAAATTTTAGGGCTAGAATAATAAGTTTAAGTAAAACACAATTTTAAGCAATAAGCAATAAGCAATAAGCAATAAGCAATAAGCAATAAGCAATAAGCAATAAGCAATAAATTAAGTTTGGGATAATATCTAATAAGAGTTTGGAGTAGAATCTAAGCTCTTATTATCATAGATAATATTATTTAAAAATATTTATTTATGAATAACTTTTAAGGGGGTATAAAAATGTATAAAATATTAGTAAGTGACGGTTTGCAAGAAAATACAATTAATAAGTTAATAGAGTCAGGTTTTGAAGTTGTAGATCAGCATTATGATAAAGAAATCCTTGGAGAAAAGCTTAAGGATTTTGATGCTTTAATTATAAGATCAGCTACGAAAGTAACTAAGGATATTTTGGAAAAGGCTTCAGGTGGAAATCTAAAATTAATAATTAGAGCTGGAGTTGGAATAGATAATATAGATATATATGCAGCACATGAACTGGGGGTTACAGTTAAGAATACTCCAAATGCCAGTTCAGATTCAGTTGCAGAGTTAGCACTAGCCCATATGTTCGCAGTTGCAAGATTTGTTGGTACATCAAATTATACTATGAGAAATGGTGAATGGAACAAGAAGAAATACGAAGGTATTGAGCTTTCAGGAAAAACCTTAGGAATAGTAGGAATGGGGAGAATAGGTAAATCATTGGCTAATAAAGCTACATCACTAGGAATGAAGGTTATTTATAATGATGCTTTTGGAAAACAAAAAGATGTAACTTATGAATTTTTAGAGTTAAATGATTTATTAAAGAGATCAGACTTTATTTCACTACATGTTCCATATGATAAAGAAAGTGGAACATTAATCGGAAAAGAAGAATTGAATATACTGAAGGATGGAGCTTATATAATAAATTGTGCAAGAGGGAAAGTTGTTGATGAAGAAGCACTTTTAGAAGCTTTAAATTCTGGAAAAGTAGCAGGGGCAGGAATAGATGTATTTGAAGTAGAACCAAATACAAATGAAGACTTAGTCAATCATCCAAGAGTAAGCTGTACTCCACATATAGGAGCTTCAACAATTGAAGCACAAGATAGAATTGGAGAAGAAGTAGTATCAATAATAAAGGAGTTTTTTACTCTATAAGAAATCAGCTCAGCAAGCTGGCCTTGGCGACTTTTTTACTAAAGAAAGAAAATAGGAGGAGTTATTAATGGCGGTTATTAGACCTTTTAAGGCAATAAGACCTGTAAAGAAATTAGCAGATAAAATAGCAGCACTTCCTTATGATGTAATGGATAGTGATGAAGCTAGAGAAATAGTTAAGAGTAATTCTTATTCATTTTTACATGTAGATAAGGCTGAAGTAGATTTACCACAAGATATAGATATTTATGATGATAAAGTTTATGAAAAAGCTAAAAGTAATTTAGATAAAATGATAGAAGATGGTTTATATATTGAGGATGAAAAGCCATATTTATATATATACAGACAAATAATGAAGGAAAGAAGTCAAGTTGGTATTGTAGGCTGTGCTTCAATAGATGATTATACTAAAAATATAATAAAAAAGCATGAGCTAACAAGAGAAGACAAGGAAATAGATAGAATTAATCATGTTTATAAATGTGAAGCTCATACAGGTCCTATATTTTTAACTTATAGAGAAAATAAGGAGATCTCAAGTATAATAAATGAATGGATGAAGAAAGAGCCAGTATATGACTTTATTTCAGAAGATAAAGTAGGTCATACTGTATGGGTTATAGATGATGAAAATACAGTAACTAAAATAAATGAACTATTTAAATCTGTAGAATACCTATATATTGCAGATGGGCATCATAGATCAGCATCAGCAGTAAAGGTTGGACATATAAAGAGAGCAGAAAATGAAAACTATACAGGAGAAGAGGAGTTTAACTATTTCCTATCAATTTCTTATCCTGATAGTGAGCTAGAAGTATTAGATTATAATAGAACGGTTAAAGATTTAAATGGGCTTTCAAAAGAAGAGTTTTTAAATAAAGTAAGTGAGAAGTTTATAGTTACTAAAAGTGACGAAAGAGTTAGACCAAAAGAAAAGCATACTTTTGGAATGTACTTAGAAAAACAATGGTACTTACTAGAATCTAAAGAAGGTATCTTTAATCCTGAGGATCCTGTAGATCAATTAGATGTATCAATACTACAGAACAACCTTTTGAAACCAATACTGGGAATAGATGATGCAAGAAAATCTAAAAGAATAGAGTTTATTGGTGGAATTAGAGGGTTAAAAGAGCTTGAAAGAAGGGCAGATACAGATATGAAAGTAAGCTTTTCTATGTATCCTACAACTACAGATGATATTATGGATATAGCTGATAGTGGGAAAATAATGCCTCCAAAATCAACATGGTTTGAACCTAAGCCAAGGAGTGGGTTATTTATTCATAAATTTTAAATTGTGTCCAAATAAAAAATGGCTACTAAGTCAGTATCTTAAATTAGGATACTGGCTTTTATTTTTTTGATATCCAATTATAACCTTATACAAGATAGATTTATTTAGCCCAGTGTGCTTAGAAAAGTCAAAATTAGATTAAATATAATGGATAATTTTACATAATGTGTTTATTGGCGAAATTTTGTATGATACAATTATTATATATATTTCCAGAATAAGTAATTTGGTGTATGTTAATTGATTTAATATGGTTTTACAATCTTACTATTGAGGTATATTTATTTTATATTTTCATTACCTTCAGTTTGTACGTGGACATATGCAAGTTTGTTGAGAGATGGATGTGTACTTTTTTATTTTATATATTTAAGGAGGAACTATAATGAATGTAAAAACAAACAACATGGTAAAGGCAAGTTTATTTATTGCATTGGGATTAATTTTCCCTTATATTTTTCATCTAACGGGGATGGCGGGTCCTATATTCTTACCAATGCATATTCCAGTTTTATTATGCGGACTTATGCTTGGTCCAAAATATGGATTAATTATAGGTTTTATAACACCTCTTTTAAATTCTGTAATTACAGGAATGCCACCTATATATCCAACTGGTATTTCTATGGCATTTGAACTTGCAACATATGGATTTGTGGGTGGATTTTTGTATAAGAAAAAAAATATCAATATGTTTATATCATTAATATTGGCAATGATATTAGGAAGGTTTGTGTCTGGAATAGCTATGTTTACAATGCTTACAGTAGGTGGAAAAAGTTTTGTATTGAAAGCATTCTTAACATCAGCAGTTATAACATCTATACCAGGAATAGTAATTCAGTTGATACTAATACCAATTGTAGTAAAGATTTCAGAAAATACGAAGGGAATGAAAACTATAAATGGATAACAAAGAGTTTTTTAATAAAGTTGCGCTTGAATGGGACAAGATGTGCAAACATAATGATATTAAGTTAAGAGAAATAATAGACCTATCTGCTATTAGAAATAATGCAAAAATACTTGATGTTGGTACAGGGACAGGTATATTAGTAAGTTACTTACTTGAAAAGTCTCCACTTAAAATAACAGCTATTGATATTTCGGAAAATATGATTATGGTTGCTAAAGAGAAGTATAAGGATGATAGAGTTGAATTTATTGTAAAAGATGTTATGGAGTTTAATGATAAAGGGTTTGATTATATATTCATTTATTCCGCTTATCCTCATTTTAATGATAAGGAAGCATTATTTAAGCATCTTCTAGATAGGTTAAATGATGGTGGTAAAATAATCATTGCTCATTCAGAAAGTAAAGAAAAAATCAATCAGATTCATTCGAAAAAGGATGTTGTAAAAGATGATGTTCTTGAACCAGCTGAAGTAACCACTAAAATTATGTCTAAATACTTCGAAATTGATAAGGTAATTGATAATGAAGAAATGTATTATATTTCAGCTCTCAGAGAAAGATTTTAGGTATATCCTTAACGACTTTTATTTATATAATGGTGAAATGAACACATTTATATTGGATTAATATAATATCAGTAGATAAATTATTTTCAGGAGGATTAGTAGTGTTTGTAGCACCATTTCAAAATAATAAAATGATTCAGAATCCACAACAGGAAGCCCTTAATGATATAAAAAAGGCAGTTCAGGGAGAAAGGGAAGATGAATTATTTTATGATTACCTTATTAGTGTAGCACCTACTAGAGAAGAAAAAGAAATAATAGCTTCAATTAGAGATGATGAAAGAAGACATAATCAGATATTTAGAAGAATTTATAAGGACTTTACAGGAATGGATGTAGTATCAATGGATGAAGAGAAAGCTTTTGAAAAACCGGAGTCTTATTTAGACGGTATTAAAAAAGCTTTATTTGGAGAATTAGCAGCTGTAGAAAGGTATAGAAATATTAGAAGGGCTCTTCCTATGGGACCTTACAGAGATATGTTATTTGATATAATCACAGATGAATTAAAACATGCTTCAAAATATAATTATCTATTTACACTGAATAGTACTATGAATAATTCTGAAATGAATAAAGCTTCAATGACTAATTCATCAATGAAGAGATTGGAAAGAATAGCATATAAATCTAAATTTACTCCAGATGATTGGATTAGATATATAACACCATTGGTTAACCGTGCTCTAGAAGAATCTAAAGCAGGAATTAACCCTGAGCATTTATATCAAGAGTTTATTTTAGCGGGATTACTTGTTGGTTTAGGAATGAGTCCTGAAGATGCTATTGATCAAGTTGAAGAATGGGAAGATACAGGAGCTTCTAAGTTACTAGCAAAGAGTAAAATGAGTAGATATTTTGATTAAGGTTACTTTAATAAATGAATTTAATTGATTATAAATGTAATTATAAACTAGTAAATTATTATTTATTAACTTGAATTTGTATCTCTAGTTACAGAATATATATATTAACTCATTTATAATTATAAATAAGTTTAATAATTGTATAGAAGTGATAGGAGTTACAATGGCAAATATAGATAATTTAGAAAGACAGCATATAGAAATAAATAATTTATTTAATAAAATTAATAAGAAGTTAAGTTTAAGTAGTGTAACTTATGATTTAGATGGTTTAGTATTGGATATAAATACTCTTGCAGGAAAGTTAAATATTCATATGAGAACAGAAGATAAATTTTTATATCCACAATTAATAAATAGTAAGGATGATAAATTAAAGAAAGTTGCTATTGAATATAGTGAGGAAATGGGAAATATTCATATGATTTTTAACGAATTTAAGAATCAGTTTAATACTAAAAATAAGATATTAAATGATAAAGATAAATTCTTAATGGAGATCAGAAGAGTATTAAGTCTATTAAAAAATAGAATAGACAAGGAAGATATAAACTTATATCCAAAGATCAAAAATTTATAAAATTATTATCTTAATTTTAATCCTTATATAAGTCAAAAGGATTAATCCAAAAAGGTTGAGCATATATATAAAAGAAGAAAAATATAATGAAAAAGATGAGCAATGTATTAAAAATAGGGCTTGAATACTGTTGCTGTTGCATATAGTAAAAAATATTCATTTAAAATTATTGCTTTTTGCAACAGCAAAACTTGAATATTATGTATTTATTATGTAATCTTATATATATGTGAATAAGTACATTTTCATAAATAAGATTTAAAGAGATATATAGTATAAGGAGTATATTATGACAGATTCATTAATTAATTGGTTTACTAGCACATTAAGTTTTATGCCAAAGGAGTTTGTAGTGTTTATAATATCCATGGTACCTATTTTAGAGTTAAGGGGGGGCTTAATTGCGGCTTCTTTATTAGGAATTGGAGTATTTAAAGCTATATTTTTATGTATTTTAGGAAATATAGTTCCTATCCCATTCATTTTATTTTTCATTACACCAATATTTAACTGGATGAAAAAGACTAAGTTATTTAGACCTATGGTTGAAAAGCTAGAGAAAAAATCAATGGCTAAAAGTGAGCAAATCCAAAAATATGAGTTTTGGGGACTTGCATTATTTGTTGGAATACCTTTACCAGGAACAGGTGCATGGACAGGTGCGCTTATAGCATCGTTACTTGGAATTAAAACGAAGAAGGCATCCTTAGCAATCTTTGTAGGATTAATAATAGCAACAATAATAATGACTTTTATATCCTATGGAATTCCATGGTTTATTCAAGCAATGGCTTAAAAGGTATTGATGAATAAGACTCATTAGGGAGTCTTCCTTTAGTATTAAAAAAAACATATATTATCTTATGGTGACTTGGAGCAAATAAGATAATATATGTTTTTATTTTATAGTTTTTCTAACATGCTTTTTAAAATTATAGTTGAATTTCTAACTGCAATAGGAATGAATTTTTCATAATCCATGTGAGCACCGTTATTAGCATTATCAGATATAGATCTAATAACAACACAAGGAATATTATTTAAATAACAAACATGAGCAATACTTGCTCCTTCCATTTCACAAGCCATTGCATTAAATTCCTTTTCAAACCATTGAATTTTTTCAACACTTGATATAAATTGATCGCCAGAAACAATTCTACCTGAAAAAGTATTAATTTCTTTAATTTCTTCACATGCATCTAAAGCAGATTTAACTAACTTCTCATCACATTTAAAATCAAAAGTATCTAATCTTGGAATTTGCCCATGAGGATCACCAAATACAGTAGTATCCATATCGTGTTGAACTAAATCAGTTCCAACCACAACATCTCCAGGATAAATATTTTTACCAATTCCACCTGCAACTCCAACATTTATTACAGAAGATACTTTATATTCAGATATTAATATTTGAGTACAAACAGCAGCGTTTACTTTACCAATTCCACAAACAACTGCAATTATATTTTTATCTCCTAGAGTCCCTTTATAAAAAGTCATATTAGCTTTTTTTGTTTCTTCTTGAATAGACATATCCTTTAGAAGAAGTTCTAATTCTTCAGCCATGGCACTTATAATTCCTAAAACCATAATAAACCTCCTTAAAATTTAAGCTACTAAGCTTAAGAGTTAATAATATGTAAAATTAATCTTTTAATATCTTACCATATAATATAAGGTATTTAAATAATAGATAGTTATTTTATAACCTTTAGTTAAAAATACATGTTATTTAGCAATATTTTTATATATAATTTTTTAAATATTGCTAAATGATATTAATTTTTAATTAGATGGAAAATAATATTATTGTATATAAATAAATAATAGTCTAAAATAAGTTATAAATTAAATAAAATAAAGTCTTTTGTGTTAATATACACAAGATAAAAAAGGAGAGAAGTGAATGTTACAACATCCCTTATCTAGGACAGAACTACTTATAGGAAATGATGGACTAGAAAAATTAAAAAATGCAAAAGTAATGGTATTCGGTGTTGGTGGAGTAGGTAGCTTTGCTGTTGAAGCATTAACAAGAGCAGGTGTAGGAAACATAATATTAGTTGATGATGATACTGTTTGTTTAACTAATTTAAATAGACAGATACATGCTACATATGGAACTATAAGTAAGGTAAAAGTTGATGTTATGAAAGAAAGAATACTTTCTATAAATAGAAAATGTAATGTTACTACACATCAATTATTCGTAACTCCAGAAAATATAGAGGAATTAATTCCAGATGATGTTGATTATGTAATAGATGCAATAGATACAGTTTCAGCTAAAATAGCTTTAGCTAAGTATTGCTATGAAAAAGATATAAATATAATTGCGTCAATGGGAACAGGAAACAAACTTGATCCAACACAATTCAAGGTTGCAGATATATATGATACTAAGGTATGTCCTTTAGCTAAGGTTATGAGATATGAACTTAGAAAAAAAGGAGTAAAAGAGCTTAAAGTTGTATATTCTGAAGAAAAACCAAGAAAACCAAAGGATGAAGATGTGGTTACTTGTAAGACTGGCTGCGTATGTACAGGTGGAACTAAAAAGTGCGCAATAAAAAGACAAATACCAGGAAGCATATCATTTGTTCCTCCAGTTGCAGGTATGATCATCGGAGGAGAAGTTATAAAGTCTTTAATAGGTGAAAATAATTAATATTAAAATAGGAGTATGATTCATTATATTTTATGGGGGAATCGTACTCCTTATTTTTTTAAATAATTTCTATTCTTGAGTTTTCTAATCTATAACCTTTTGGAGACATTCCAGTTACTTTTTTGAACATTTGACTGAAGTAAGATGAATTTCCAAATCCAACTATAGAAGAAATATCTCTAATTGAGTAGCTAGTGGTAGCTAATAGATTTTTAGATTCTTGAATACGCTTATTTATAACATAGTTAATTGGTGAAACACCTATTTGCTTAGTAAAGGTATGAACTAAGTGGAACTTATTCATGTAAGATAAATCAGATAAAAAGTCTAATGTTATATTTTGAGAATAGTGAGCATCTATATAATTTTTTATTTTTACACATTCTAAGTTTAATTTTTCTTGAGATTCTTCAATGAATAGTAGTGGAGTTGCTCTTCGTACGATTTGAGTTATGAATAGTGTTAAAATACTTTTACATACAAGTTCATAATTAAATTCTTTATGTTCTATTTCATTAATTAATTGATCAAAGTAACTAAGTAGTAAATCTTTATCTTTAGAGAGGTTTATTATTTTATACAGTTTAATTTGTTGTTCATTATTAGTAAGACTATAGGATTCAGGAAAATTTAATAATAAATTATCTACTCCTAGAACTACATATTCTAGAGGTACATCTGATAAAGATGATTTTTCTGTATGCAGACAATTAGGATTAATTATAATTAAGTCCCATTTATTAACGTTAACTACAGTGTCATTTAAGAGGAATGCTCCTTTACCATTAGTTATAAAGAATATTTCTGTAAATGGATGAAAGTGAGCTGTGCTATGCCAATCGTTTTCAAATTTAGATTTACTTATATAAAGCAATTCATAATTAGGATCATAGTTTTTTTTATTTATTAGGTATCTTGTATTACCCATAGTACATCTCCATTCTATTTAATTAGTATATTTATTATAGCACAATATATATAATTTGGTAATATTGTTATCATAGCAATATTACTAAAAAAGAGAGCAATAATATTATTGTGTAAAAGATTTCAATGAAATAAAATAAGTATGTAAAAATAAGAGGAATTAAGGGAGGTGGATTATAAACAATGCGTAAAAAAAGTACTGTAAATAAGGTGTTTATAGGGTTTTCAGTAATACCAGCATTAATACTTTTTATATTATTTATGATAGTTCCAACTATAAATGTATTTTGGATGTCATTATTCAAATGGGGTGGACTATCCAATAACAAAAAGTTTGTTGGGTTAGATAATTTCACAATATTATTTAAAGATAGCAATTTTGTTAAATCATTTCAAAATACAATGTTTTTACTGGTAATAGTAACAGTGATTACCATGATTTTAGCAATAGCTTCAGCTGCTGTATTAACTAGAAAGGATACTAAATTTAAAAATTTCTTTAGAATAGTATTTTATTTTCCGAATATTTTATCAGTTGTAGTTATATCAGCTATATTTTCAACTATTTTAGATCCTGATAAAGGAATAATAAATGCAACTCTTGGTTCACTTGGATTAGAAAATTTAAAGAAAATGTGGCTTGGCGATCAAAAAGTAGTTATATGGTGTATAGCTATTGCCATGATCTGGCAAGCTGTAGGATATTATATGGTAATGTATATGGCAAGTATGAGTAGTATTCCAGAAAGTCTTTATGAAGCAGCTGATTTAGAGGGTGCTTCAAGATGGCAGCAATTCTTCCAAATAACTTTACCTTTAATATGGAATGTTATAAGAACTACACTAACATTTTTCATAATAAGTACTATAAATTTAAGTTTCCTATTTGTAAAAGTTATGACCGCTGGTGGTCCAGATGGCTCTTCAGAGGTTTTCTTAAGTTATATGTACAAGCAAGCATATTCTAATTCATCATATGGATATGGAATGGCAATAGGTGTAATAATCTTTATTTTCTCATTTGCATTATCAGTAGTAATAAATAAAGCAACAAAGAGAGATGTAATAGAATTTTAAGGAGGGATTAATATGGAAAAAGCATATAAAAAGAAATCAGCAGAGAAATTAATGAAAATATTCACTTATTTATGTTTAACTATATTTGCTCTAAGCATATTAGTTCCTTTAGGATGGGCAATACTAGCATCATTTAAACATAAATCAGAATTTTATGGCAACCCATGGGCATTGCCACAAGGTCTTTACTTTGAGAATTTTAAGAAAGCTTTTGTGGAAGCACACATGGGAGAATATTTTATAAATTCAGTTATAATAACTGGACTAGCACTAATAATACTATTAGTTGTAGCTATACCAGCAGCTTATGTTTTATCAAGATTTGAATTTAAAAGTAAAAAGATTTTAAATTTACTATTTTCAGCAGGGTTATTTATAAATGTAAACTATATTGTGGTTCCAATATTTTTACTGGTATTAGATGGAGAGAAGTTAGTTAGAGAAATCTTTGCTGTGCCAGCAAGTATGACTGTATTTTTAGATAGTAGAATAGTAGTTAGTATAATTTATGCAGCAACAGCACTACCATTTACAATATATTTACTAATGACATTTTTAAAATCATTACCTAAAGCATATGAAGAAGCAGCTTATGTTGATGGTTGTAGTAATTTAAAAACCTTAATTCACGTTATAATTCCTATGGCCAAGCCTAGTATAATAACAGTTATATTATTTAATTTCTTAGCATTTTGGAATGAATATATAATTGCTTTAACTATGCTACCTAATAAGGCAAAAACACTACCACTAGGATTAATAAATTTAATGCAAGTTCAAAAGACTGCAACTGACTTTGGTGCTTTATACGCAGGATTAGTTATAGTTATGATTCCAACAATAGTTTTATATATATTAGTTCAAAAGAAATTAACAGAAGGTATGACTGTAGGCGGTATAAAAGAGTAATATAGGAGGATGAAAATGAGCAAGGGAAGAGTTACAATTCCAACAGATGATAATTTTATAAAAGAGACTATGGAAATAGCAGAAAAATGGGGAGCAGATGCAATACGTGACTGTGATGGCTTTAAGCTTCCAAAAGAAATAAAAGGTTTAGCAGAAAAAATATACTCAACTTATTTTGTAGCTCGTGGAGATAATGAATGGGCAGAAGAAAATATAGAGGAATTACAACAAACTTACTTAATGACTAAGCATCATTTAGCAACAAGTGAAACATTGACTATAAATATAATGGATGGATATTTCAATCAGCAAGTAAAGCCAGATTCTTATCACGATGTTAAGGAATTTTGGGAAGTTACAGATAGAACTACAGGTGAAGTTATAGATTTAGATAAGTGGATTTACAATGATGAAACTCAAGAAGTAACAATAAAAGATATTAAGAAATGGCACGAGTATACAGTTTCATTTTTAGCTTACTGTATATGGGACCCTACTCAAATGTATAATCACATAACAAATGATTGGGGAGACAAGCCTCATGAAATGCCATTTGATGCAAGAAAACCAAAAACTAATAAGCATATTTTTGAGGCTATGTATAAGTGGTTAGATGAACATCCAGAAACTAATGTGGTTAGATTTACAACATTTTTCTATCACTTTACATTAGTATTTAATGATAGAGCAAAGGAAAAATTTGTTGATTGGTTTGGATATAGTTCAAGTGTAAGTGCAGAAGCCTTAAGAGAGTTTAAAAAAGTTAAAGGGTACAAGCTTAGACCAGAAGATATAATCGATGAAGGATATTATAACAGTACGTTTAGAGTACCAAGTAAGCAATATTTAGATTATATAGATTTCCAACAACAATTTGTAGCTAAAAATGTTAAAAAGCTTGTGGATATAACTCATGAATATGGAAGAGAGGCTATGATGTTCCTTGGGGATAACTGGATAGGAACAGAACCATATGGTAAATACTTTGAGAGCATAGGGTTAGATGGAGTCGTGGGATCTGTTGGTAGCGGTGCAACTCTTAGAATGATTTCTGATATTCCAGGGGTCAAATATACAGAAGGACGTTTTTTACCATATTTCTTCCCAGATACATTTTATGAAGGAAATGATCCAACTATAGAAGCAAGAGAAAATTGGTTAACAGCTAGACGTGCAATAATGAGAAAGCCAGTAGATAGAATTGGGTATGGTGGATACTTATCCTTAGCTTATAAATTCCCTAAATTTGTAGATTATATAGAAAGTGTATGTGATGAATTTAGAGAGATATATGAAACTATAGATGAAAATAAGCCTTATTGCGGACTAAAGGTTGCTGTATTAAATTGTTGGGGTAAGCTTCGTACATGGCAAACACATATGGTAGCTCATGCATTATGGTATAAACAAATATATTCATATCTAGGAGTAATTGAGGCTCTAAGTGGTATGAGTGTTGATGTAAGCTTTATAAGCTTTGATGACATAAAAGATAATGGAGTTCCAGAAGGAATAGATGTAATTATAAATGCAGGTGATGCAGGCACTGCTTTCAGTGGTGGAGAAAAATGGCTTGATGAAAGTATAATTACTAAAATAAGAGAATGGGTTTATAATGGTGGTGGATTTATAGGAATAGGAGAACCTTCAGCAGTATTAAATGGAGGACATTACTTCCAACTATCAGACGCTTTAGGAGTAGATAAAGAGTTAGGTTTCTCATTAAGCACAGATAAGTATTTTAAGGAAGAATTAGATAAGCACTTTATAACAGAAGATATATCTGAAGAGTTAGATTTTGGTGAAGGTCAAAAGAATGTGTATGCAACGAAGGAATCTACAGAAATAATTAAATATATAAATGGAGATTTATTAGCGTCCTCAAATAACTATGGAAAAGGACGTGCTGTATATTTAGCTGGATTGCCATATTCAGTTCAAAATACACGTATTTTAACAAGAGCGTGCTTCTATGCAGCTAATAAAGAAAATGAAATGAAGAAATGGTATTCAGATAATCCTTATTGTGAAGTATCAGCTTATTTAGAATCAAATAGATATGCAGTTATAAATAATTCCAATGAAAAACAAATATCCAAAGTTTATGATGGAGAAGGAAAAGTCACTAATATGGAGTTAGAGCCTACAGAAATTAGATGGATTGATATAAAATAGAAAATGTTAAATTCATACTGTTAAAAATTGAATTTATATAAGAACTTTTTATCATATCCTTAAAGGGGGAATAAAGATGGTAAAAAATATAATTTTAACTATATTATTTTTCTTATCTATGTTTTTAGTTATTAGAGGTAATTCAATTAATGGATATTTAGGTTTATTAATGATATTTATAGGCATGGCTGGAGTTATAACAGAGCTATATGTCTATAATAAAAAGTATCAATAAAATATAAAATTATATTGATAATATAAGCAATATTAATAAATAAAAAAGCAAGAATAGTATATAAATAACGTTTACAAAGTAATAAAATTAAATCATAAATTATTAATTGGTATATTTAAAAGGGGAAAGGGAGGAAATCTAATGAAAAAAAGAACATTAGCATTATTATTAAGCTCACTTATGGTAGTATCTACCCTAACTGGATGTGGAGGAAAAACTACAAGCCAAGGATCTTCTAATGAAAAAGATAAAACTTTAAAAATTGCCGCTTTTGAAGGTGGATATGGAAAAGTTTATTGGGAAAAATTAAAAGAAAACTTTGAAAAGGCTCATGAGGGAGTAACAGTGGAATTAACTGTAGCTTCTAATATAGAAGAAGTTATCCGTCCTCAAATTCAATCAGGAAATATTCCGGATTTTATATATCTAGCAACTGGAAGAAAAGATGCATTAACTGAAACTTTTATTAAAGAAGAAAATTTACATGATCTAACAAATGTGTTAAATATGAAGGTTCCAGGAGAAAATGTAACAGTAAAAGATAAATTATTACCAGGATTCGTTGATAGTTACGCTACAAATCCATATTCTGATGGAAAAACTTATTTAGCACCATTATTCTATAGTCCAACAGGATTATTCTATAATAAAGCATTATTTAAACAAAAAGGATATGAACTTCCAAAAACTTGGGATCAAATGTTTGCTTTAGGTGATAAGGCAAAAGCTGATGGAATATCATTATGGTCATACCCAACTGCAGGATACCTTGATTGTATGATACCACCAATACTTGCAGCTTCAGGTGGAGTAGATGCATTTAAGGATGCTATGAATTACAAAGAAGGGTTCTGGACTTCAGAATCAGCAACAAAAGCTTTAGAAACAATAGGAAAGCTTAAAAATTACTTAGAGCCAACAGTTGTAGCTAATGCTAACAATCAAGGATTTAAAAATAATCAACAATTAATTTTAGACAACAAAGCTTTATTCATCCCAAATGGAACTTGGTTGCCAGATGAAATGAAGGATGCTCCAAGAGCAGAAGGTTTTGAATGGGGATTCATGCCATATCCAGCATTTAAAGATGGTGGAGATCAATATTCTGTAAGCTTTATTGAACAAATGTATATTCCGAAAGATGCTAAGAATAAAGAGTTAGCAGAAGAGTTTATGGCTTATATGTATAGTGATGAAGCAGTTGAAATTGTAGCTGAAAATGCTAAAGCTGTAGTTCCTGTTAAGGGATCAATGGAAATTGCAAGTAAGCATTTAGATCCACTACAAGTTGAACTTTTAAAGATGTATGATAATGGAGCTAAAGCTTTAATGGGAGTATTTGCAGCAACAAAACCAGTTGAAGGATTAACATATTCTGATGTATATGTTGGAACAGTTGACTCAGTAATGACTGGAGACAAGACAGTTGCAGATTGGCAAAAATCATTACAAGAAGCAACAGATAAGATGAGAGCTAATATAATCAAATAGATAGTAAAAAAAGTAGAATGCTAAGTAAACCTTGGCATTTTACTTTTTTGTTTTTTTTATAGTTTTATATGACAATATCCATTAGGGTTTTTCTTTAGATATTTTTGATGATATTCTTCTGCTTTATAATAGTTAATTAAAGGTTCTATCTGAGTAACTATTTTCTTATCATATTTTTTTTGCTGATCATCTCTACTTTTTAATATTATAGGTAAATCAATTTCATCGAAATAGTATATTCCGGTTCTGTATTGGCTTCCAACATCAGGACCTTGTCTATTTAATACTGTAGGATCTATTATTGACCAATATTCATCTAATATATTTTCCAATGATGTTTCATTTTCATTATATTTAACTAAACAAACTTCTGCAAAGTAAGTATTTTTATGACATACATCCTCATAACTTGGATTTTCAGTTCTTCCATTCGCATACCCAACTTCTGTTTCAATAATCCCATTTAATCTAGATAAAAATTCCTCAACTCCCCAGAAGCAACCTCCAGCTAAAACTATCTTTTTCATTTAATCAACTCCTTTATACTAAAGTGTTCAAATTATTTAAATATATTATACATCTATAAATGAAATAGTACATATTTATTTAAAAGATATATAAACGTCCATTTTCTCTTCTGTAATTTGATCTATCAATTTTTCTAATGATACTTTAGTATTAGAAATTACTTTATTATATATGTCATTAGTTTTCATAGTAGTTTCAAAATTTTTATAAACTTCATTTTGCATAGCCTCAAATTCCTCTGAAGTTAATTTGATTTCACCAAATCTCAATAACCCATTAGAAGCGTCTTCATAAACAGTTTTATCTCTATCTATATTAATACTAAATATTTCAGGCTTAGATAGACTGATAGTAATCTTGTTTTTTTCATTTTCTATGTTAATATCATTAGTTGTAATTTGTGATAAGTCTATAGAATATGAGCATTTAGCAAAAATTTTTATCCTTTTAAACTTTTGAAATATTTCAAAGTCTCCCCAGCTTTTGTCTATGGTTATTACTTGAGAAAGCTCTACTTCAAGTGGAATTATTTTATTTACATTTCTTATTTCCCTAATTAAGCTTTCTTCAGAACTTATTTTTAAGTTATTAATATTTTGATATTTTATTTTATTTGAGTGAGATTTATATACCCAAAATAGCTTGCAAACTAATAAAACTAGTATTAGAACAAGTAAAAATTTGAAATAATTTCTTATTCTTTTTTTATTTTTACGTCTTTTAAATAACTTTAAAACGATCATATAAACTCCTAAGATAATTAATTACAATTAATTATATGATGGTTACATTTTAATAATGAATATACCGTATTAACTTCAGTTATTTGATAAATTAGTCGAATATAATATGTTGTGTATTAGGCTATTTTATCGGTATAATATAATTAAGTGTAGACATATATGTAGCTTAGGAGAATTTGTTATGAGCGAAAACAGAGGAATAAGTATAGATTTAGTAAAAGGAACATTTAGTGATTATATTATAAAAGATAAGAATAATATATTTATAGGAAGGTTTACTATAGTTGAATTAGATAAGGATAATAAAAAATGCACTGTCAAACTTAAGTTTTATAGAGAAAAAAAATATGATTTACTAAAAGAAACGGTACAAAGTATATTAAGGGCTGTATTTAAGGATAATAATATTTATAAAACTAATATACTTGTAGATGAGAATATCGAATACAAGGTATTTTTAGACTTAGGGTTTACTTTAGAAGGGATATTTACGGAAAATCTTTTTTCTAATGGTGTATTTTTAGATGAGTTAAGTTTTGGAATTAATAGAAATGAATATAATAATCAAAACAGAAATTTTATGATTGAACTAAAAGGTGCAAATATAACTGTAAAAAACTTTACTCCAGATTGTGCTGAAGACTTATTAAATTATTATCTAGAAAATAAGGAACATTTAAGCAATTATGAACCTAGTAGAGATAATACTTTTTATACTTATGAAGTTCAAAAGGGTATATTATTAGAAAGCTATAAAAATTTAATGAGTGGTACTGGGGTAGACTTAGGAATATATAAGGATGATAAGCTAATAGGAAAAATTAAACTATCAAATATAGTTTATGGAGTTTTCAAAAGTGGAATAATAGGTTATTCTATTGATAAAGATTTTCAAGGAAAAGGATATATGAAAGAAGCTGTTAAGTTAGTTTTAGATTATGCTAAAGATGAATTAGAACTACATAGAATAGAGGCATCCGTTCTAACCGATAATGAAAAATCTAAATCTGTTCTTGTTGGCTGTGGATTTGAAGAAGTAGGTTTAAATAAAAAATATTTATTTATAAATGGAGCTTGGAGAGATCATATAACCTTTTTTAAGATATTAGAAAAAAGTTAACTATTATTTTTAATAAAGGAAGGGGAGTCATGAAGGAGATTATATTAAATAATAATGCCACTGTAGTAAAATCTTTCAATAACAATATATTACTTGTAAGAGAAAAAGGAAAAGAGAAAATACTATTTCAAAAAGGAATAGGTTTTAGTAAGAAGACAGGAGATATTATTCAAAAAGGAACTACAGTTGAAAAAGTATTTATAATTGAAGATGAGGATAATCAAAGAAACTTCGATGAGATATTAACTAGAGTAGATACAAAGTTAATAGCATTAGTTGAAGAAATGATTGCTGAAATAACAGATGAATTAGGCGAAGAACTTAATGAAAACATTCATATAGGATTAATAGATCATTTATTTTATGCGATAAAGAGATTAGAAGATAATGAAGAAATACAAAATCCTTTTTTAGTAGAAATAGAAACTCTATATAGTAGAGAATTTGAAATGGCTAGTGAATTAGCTAACAGAATAAGTGGGGAATTGAAGCTAGATATACCTGAAGGAGAAAAAGGGTTTATAGCACTTCATATCCATTCAGCAAGGAATAATGGTAAATTGTCTAACACTATAAAATACAGCTTTTTAAGCAATTCTATAGTTCAGCATGTTGAAGATAGATTAAATATAAAAATTAATAAAAGATCATTAGATTATGCTAGATTTCTTACACATATAAGGTTCGCTATAGAGAGAATTATAACTAATTCACCTATAAAAAATGATTTAATAGATGCAATAAGAGAAAAATATCCTTTATCATATAAGATTGCAGAAGAGACTAGAAAAATAATTTGTAGAGTATTAGATATTTCAAGTGTGTCAGAAGATGAAGTTGCATATTTAGCTATGCATATAGAAAGATTTAGGGTTTCCATAATAAAATAAAAATCAGCCATTTTGAATTATGGCTGATTTTTATTTTATTGCTATTATATACTATACTTCAAAATTTACAACTACAGTTTTACCAGCAACAACATCTCCACTTTCAACTGGAGTTATTGATTTAGTAGCATCAACATTAGTTATTAATACTGGTGTTGCAAGAGATAATCCTTTGCTTAAGATTAAATCCCTGTTTATTTTTATTAGCGGTGTACCAGCTTTAACCTTTTTACCTTGTTCAACTAGTTGTTCGAAGCCTTCTCCATCAAGAGAAACAGTTTCTAATCCTATATGAACAAGTAATTCTAAGCCGTTTTCTAGTGTCATAGCAAAAGCATGCTTAGTTTTGAATACAAGAGTTAATTCTCCATCTGCTGGAGCAACAATAGTATCTCCTTCAGCCATTATAGCCATTCCATCACCAGCTAATTTTTCAGCAAAAACTGGATCTGGAACTTCTGATAGAGGAATAGCTTTACCAGAAACAGGAGCAACAAGTGCTTTAGAATTAACTAGAACTTCTTCATTATTAGGTTCTGATTTAAATAAATTCTTAATAAAATTAAACATAGTACTTCCTGAATATTCAGGAACCCACATCCTTTCTACTACATATTTTGACGAGCATATTAATTAATATTTATAGTATTTATTAATATTAAGGAATAAATACATTAATATTAAAAACAAAAGGCATAAGTCCTAGAAGATAAGGTGGACTCATGCCTGATTAAACAGTAACACGTCTAGTATGATTATATATATAGTTATTAAGTGTTGTCAATAAACTAAATTTAAAAAAGATAATGAAATCGTTAGCAAAATTAAGTATATTCAATATAATTAATGAAACCTTAAGAAAGTGATTCATAAATACGAAAAAACAATTAAAAAATCTATTGAAAACAATAACATAAAATGATACAATGAGTGTATAAATAAAATATGTACAAATTTAGGCGTGTTATCAATTAGTTGAGCATGAGCCGAAAAGGATTTATATATCTATATATCCTTTTCGGCTTTTTTTATTTTTACAAGGGAATTATATTTTACAGCTGCTTAGATTTGTATATAAAATTTTAAGGAGGATTTATTATTATGATGAAGTATCTTCAAAGACTAGGAAAATCTTTAATGCTTCCAGTAGCAGCATTACCAGTTGCAAGTATATTAATGGGTATTGGTTATTGGATTGACCCTACAGGCTGGGGAGCAAACAGTGTAATATCTGCATTTTTAATAAAGGCAGGTGGAGCACTAATTGATAATATGGCTATTCTTTTTGCAATTGGGGTATCAGTTGGGATGTCAGATGATAATGATGGTACAGCAGGGTTAGCAGGTTTAGTTTCATGGCTTATGATTACAACTTTATTAAGTCCAGGAGCAGTTGCAATGTTTAAAGGAATAGATGTTAAAGATGTAGCACCTGCATTTGGAAAAATTCAAACTCAATTTATTGGTATAGTTGCAGGTTTAATTGGAGCAACATGCTATAATAAATTTAAGAACACGAAACTACCAGATGCATTAGGGTTCTTTAGTGGTAAGAGAAGTGTTGCAATTGTTACAGCGGCATCTTCAATATTAGCAGCTTTAGTTTTATTCTTTGTATGGCCAGTTGTTT
>NZ_CM143921.1:3817500-3827500 GCF_055330225.1 Clostridium sp. LS3 | reverse complement strand
GGTGCTGGAAGGTTAAGGGGAACACTTAGCGCAAGCGAAGGTGTGAACTTAAGCCCCAGTAAACGGCGGCCGTAACTATAACGGTCCTAAGGTAGCGAAATTCCTTGTCAGGTAAGTTCTGACCCGCACGAATGGCGTAATGACTTGGGCACTGTCTCAACTGCAAATCCGGCGAAGTTGTAGTGCGAGTGAAGATGCTCGCTACCCGCGATTGGACGGAAAGACCCCGTAGAGCTTTACTGTAGCTTAGCATTGAGTTTCGATATTGTCTGTACAGGATAGGTGGGAGACTGAGAAGCTAGGGCGTCAGCCTTAGTGGAGTCATCCTTGGGATACCACCCTGACAGTATTGGGATTCTAACCGGACGCCATGAATCTGGTGACGGGACATTGTTAGGTGGGCAGTTTGACTGGGGCGGTCGCCTCCAAAAAAGTAACGGAGGCGCCCAAAGGTTCCCTCAGAACGGTCGGAAATCGTTCGAAGAGTGCAAAGGCAGAAGGGAGCCTGACTGCGACACCCACAAGTGGAGCAGGGACGAAAGTCGGGCTTAGTGATCCGGTGGTACCTCGTGGGAGGGCCATCGCTCAACGGATAAAAGCTACCTCGGGGATAACAGGCTGATCTCCCCCAAGAGTCCACATCGACGGGGAGGTTTGGCACCTCGATGTCGGCTCGTCGCATCCTGGGGCTGTAGTAGGTCCCAAGGGTTGGGCTGTTCGCCCATTAAAGCGGCACGCGAGCTGGGTTCAGAACGTCGTGAGACAGTTCGGTCCCTATCCGTCGCGGGCGTAGGAAATTTGAGAGGAGCTGTCCTTAGTACGAGAGGACCGGGATGGACTGACCTATGGTGCACCAGTTGTTCTGCCAAGAGCATGGCTGGGTAGCTAAGTCGGGAAGGGATAAACGCTGAAAGCATCTAAGCGTGAAGCCCCCCTCAAGATGAGATTTCCCATAGCATAAGCTAGTAAGACCCCTTGAAGAACACAAGGTTGATAGGTCAGAGGTGTAAGTGTGGTAACATATTTAGCTGACTGATACTAATAGGTCGAGGGCTTGACCAATAATTAAAAGATTTTGGCTGTAATTCATGTGCAATTTTCAGAGAACACTCTGATATCTGGTGATGATGGCGTAGAGGAAACACTCCTTTCCATTCCGAACAGGAAAGTTAAGCTCTACAGCGTCGATGGTACTGCATGGGAAACTGTGTGGGAGAGTAGAACGTTGCCAGGTTATTAAAAAGACTTAAGAATTTAATTCTTAAGTCTTTTTTGTTATGAAAGATTATTTAAATATAAGATAAATATTACTTAATATTATATAGCTATCCATTGTGTAATATAAATCCTATCTAAGGATATGGCTATGTGCCTTTAACTTTTCACGGCTACATCAATTACTAATTAGATAATTATCTACATAAATCTAAATGCATTAAAATATTTTTATTGTTTATTTGCAATTTAATATTTATTAAGGACTATACTTCCTAATAAATATAAATTATTAACATTATTTATATTTATTAATGTAAGGAATGTTAATAACTTTATACATATGTGGATAAATAATATATTAGTTGTAGAATATACACTAAGTATATATTTTCTCAGCATCATATACCACCAATAAAAGATTTTTAAAAAACTATAGTTTTCTGCATATTTAAATAGTAGGATTTTATTTAAATTAAGAATATACAAAGGGGGTAGCGAAACGCTACCCCCTTTGCATATTAGATATAATACTTCATATTCATGTTTTCACTCAAATAGATTGAAATATTATTTAAATTTATTATATTAAAATATCTTTTTTAGTAAAATTAATATGTGCTATTATATATGCTATTATTGCTGTTACAACCATGCATATTATTCCGTTGGTTGTTGTTAATTTAGGGTTTTGATACATTAACGGTAATTGAGATGTTACTAAACTACCGGCATCAGCATAAGTTGTAAATAAAAGATGACCTAAATCTCTAATAGTTCCAATTGCTTGTGTTCCAATTGCTAAAAATATGGTTGATATTACTGAAACAGCCATCGAGATCATGCTGCTTTTAAATATTGTTGATATCATAAAGATAACAGAACAAGCTGATAAAATAAATAATGCTTGATAACCAATTGTTCTTACTGCATTTTCAGTGTTAGTAACCATTTTTGATGTATCAGGAATCTGTTTCATTATCGTTTCACCTGATGCTTGATCAAATGTTTTTTCATATTTTTGTTCAATTCGAACAGGATAATTTGAAGCATCTACATCACTTGTCATATTTACAACAGTCATACCAACTATTTGAGGTATTAAAATTAATGATAGTACTGTAATTACTGAAACTATAAATTTAGAAAATAAAATTTTTCCTCTTCTAACTGGTTGTACAAGTGAAAATTTTAATGTTGCAGGTGTACATTCTCCTGAAACTATATCACTCATAAATACAGCAATACCAGCTATTAATACTCCTAATCCAAAGAAGTTGTTAAGTGTTTTTAAGAAGTTAAAAGCTTGATATTCCCAGCCTTGTAATGGTTTTATGTTATTAGCTTTTAAATATTTCAAGTCATCTAATTGTTGTTTTGACTCTGCATACCATCTTTTACTCCATTCATTTATGCCATCTTCTTCATATTGTTTAATTGTATCTTCAGTAGATTTAATTGATTTATCTAGTTGTTTTTTCCAAGCATCCTCAGAAATCCCATTTTTAATTATTTCTTTATTTTCATCTATTTGTTTTAAAAGACTTGCTTCTATATCCTTAGCATTTTGAATCCATCTTGCATCTCCATCAGATTCAGCTCTTTTTATATCACTTCGTGCATGAACTAATTGTTCCTCTGCTTGCTTTATTTGAAACTCTGGAGATGTCCATTCTTTCATATGCTTGTCATTCATCCAAGTACCAAACACAGTAAGACCAATAAAGACTATAAACAATCCAAAAACAATCCATGTTTTAGACCTTTTAAACATTTTAATAAATTCATTTTTTATAAGAGCTAATAACATTATCTAATGCCTCCTTCAACTAATTCCATGTATCTTTGTTCTAGTCCTTTTCTTAATTTAAATACTTCTTGTACATCGTAGTTATTATTAACAAGATATTTAATTAATTCTGAAGTTTTGTTAGATAATAAAATTACCTCGATTCCATCCTCGATCTCTCTGGCCGAATTTATATATTCAATAGATAGTAGTTTCTTTATATCTATTTTTTGTAATAATTTTAAGCATATTATATCTGTATCAGTTTCCATAGATTGATCTACTACATTTTCTACTGATTTTATAGTTCCGTGATTTATAAATGCAACTCTATCACAAAGGTGTTGAACTTCAGATAATATATGAGATGATATAAATACGGCCATTCCTCTTTCTTTGGCAGCTTTTTTTACTACTTCTCTAAAGTCTAATATTCCTGATGGATCTAATCCATTAGTAGGTTCATCTAAAATTAGAAGTTTTGGATTGGATAGAAGTGATGCAGCTAAACCTAAGCGCTGCTTCATTCCCAATGAATACTTTCTAACTTTATCATCTATTCTATTTTCAAGACCAACTAGTTTTATTGTTTCTTCAACTTGCTCCTTAGAGATTTTTCTAACTCTTGCAATTTGCATTAAATTTTCTCTTCCAGATAAATATTTATATAATTCTGGATTTTCAACTACAGCCCCAACTTCATTTAAAGCTTTTTCTGTATCACTTTTTAAATTATGCCCGCAAATACTTATACTACCTCCATTTGGATTTATAAGGCCAACTAGCATTCTTATCGTAGTTGTTTTACCAGCACCATTTGGACCTAGAAAACCAAATATTTCACCTTCATCAACTGAGAATGATATATCTTTTATTATTTCTCTCTTTCCAATTTTCTTTTTAAGTTCTTTTACCTCTAAAACCTTCAATTTATTACCTCCCTTAATTTCATATATTTAATTCTAATATATAAATCTTAATATAAATAAATAAAAGTCTTAATATAACCTTAATAAAATCTTAAAAAATAATATAAATAAATATTAATAAAATTTGTGGTAAAAGTAGGTTTTTTGTATTTTGCAGTTTGATAATATCAATTTAAAGTATTTAATAATTAATCATTTGTAACTACATGATGAAAAAACTTCTATATTAAGATATATGGTATTATGGAATAAATGGAATTTAATGTAAGTTGGTGTTATAATTATTCATACAGAATTATGTTAAGTTCAAGGGAGATGTTAGTATGGCGCAGGTAGCAAAAAACAATGTAAAAAACGGACAAATTATAGATACAGAAATAGACTTATTTCATAAAGGCAAAAACTATAGTAGCTATAAATTCATGGGAGCTCATTGTGTCAGTGAAAAAAGGAAAAAAGGAGTTAGGTTTACTACTTGGGCACCAAATGCAAAAGAAATTTATGTTGTAGGAGATTTTTGTGATTTTAATCTAGAAAATGAATTTAAGATGGAAAGAATAAATAAGAAAGGCTTATGGTCATTATTTATTCCGGGATTAAAAGAAGAAATGAAATATAAATACTACATTATAAATAAGAATGATTCTAATGGTATATATAAGGCGGATCCATATGCTAAATTATCAGAGCTTAGACCTAATACGGCTTCAATTATTAAGGAGGAAACAAAATTTAGGTGGGCAGATAAAAAATGGATTAATAGAAGGGAAAAAAAAGATGTTTTTAAATCGCCTGTAAATATTTACGAAATGCATCTAGGATCATGGAAAACTAAGGAGGGCAAGTTTCTTACATATAAAGAGTTATGTGATGAATTGCCTAAATATTTAGTTGAAATGGGATATACTCATGTAGAATTTATGCCATTAATAGAGCATCCATTAGATGCTTCTTGGGGATATCAGGGAACTGGATATTACTCTGCAACTAGTAGATATGGTAAGCCGGGGGAGTTAAAAGAATTAATAAATATACTTCATAAAAATGAAATTGGAGTTATTCTTGATTGGGTTCCAGGACATTTTTGTAAAGATGAACACGGATTATATAATTTTGATGGTAGTCCAACATATGAATATAAAGAATGTTGGAAAGCTGAGAATAAAGGTTGGGGAACAGCTAATTTTGATCTGGGGAAACCAGAGGTAAAAAGTTTTTTAATATCAAATGCATTATTTTGGATAAGGGAATTTCATATAGATGGACTTAGGGTTGATGCTGTATCTAATATGATTTACCTAAACTATGGAAGAAAGGATGGTGAATGGATACCAAATAAGTTTGGAGGGGATGGGTGTTTAGAAGGAATAGATTTTATAAAACAATTAAATAAGGTTGTGTTTAATGAGTTTAGAAGTGTACTTATGATTGCAGAGGAGTCAACGTCTTGGCCAAATGTATGCAAACCTATTGAAGATGGTGGTCTTGGATTTAACTTTAAATGGAATATGGGGTGGATGAATGACACTTTAAGATATATAGAACTTGACCCAATATATAGAAAGCATCATCACAATAAAATTAATTTTTCTATGATGTATAATTACTCAGAAAATTTTATATTACCAATATCTCATGATGAAGTTGTTCATGGAAAGAAATCTCTAGTTGATAAGATGTGGGGGGATTATTGGAATAAATTTGCTGGATTAAGATTATATTTGGCTTATATGATAGGGCATCCAGGAAAAAAATTGACTTTTATGGGATGTGAGTTTGCTCAGTTTATAGAATGGAGAGAATATGAGCAATTAGAATGGGAGTTAATTGATAAATTTGAAATGCATAGATTGACTCAGAAATATTGTAAAAAGTTAAATAGCATTTATAAGGAGAATAGTGCTTTATGGGAACTAGACTATGATACTGATGGGTTTGAATGGATAGATCCGGATAATACTAATCAAAGTATAATCACCTTTATAAGGATAGGAAACAAAATAGAAGATGCATTAATTTTTATATGTAATTTTACTCCTATTGTCTACCATGATTTTAGAATAGGAGTGCCTTATAATGCTGAGTATGAAGAAATTTTTAATTCTGATAATAAGGAGTTTGGAGGATCAGACCAATTAAATGAAGGTATTTTCAAATCTGAAAAAGTAAATTATCATAATAGACCATATTCTATATTATTAAAGATACCACCTATGGCTGTATCTATTTTATCTATTAAAAAGTTAATTGATGATACAGAAAAAATTGTAATAAATAACAAAGATATAATAGTAGAAATTAAGCAATAATTAGTATTTGGGGGGATGTAAATTTGAATATTTTAATGGTTGCATCAGAAGCACATCCATTTATTAAAACAGGAGGATTAGGTGATGTCATTGGAGCTCTGCCACAAGCACTAAAGAATCTAGGTGCTGATGTAAGAGTGGTAATTCCAAACTATAGAGATATAAAAAAAGAAATAAAGGATAATCTAAAATATATTAGCAATTTTACTGTAAATGTTGGATGGAGAAATCAATACTGTGGAATTTTGGAATATGAATATAATGGGGTGAAATTTTATCTTTTAGATAATGAGTATTATTTTAAAAGAGATGGACTATACGGATATTATGATGATGGAGAAAAATTTGCTTTTTTTAATAGAGCAGTTTTGGAATTTATAAGATATATAGACTGGGTACCTGATATATTACATTGCAATGATTGGCAAACTGGAATGATACCAGTACTTCATAAATTGGAATATATAAAAGAAGAAAAGTTTAAAAATGTAAAAACCATCTTTTCAATTCATAATTTATTTTTTAAGGGAATGTTTGATTCGCAGGTATTGCCAGAACTATTTGGTTATGATTACGAAGCATTTAATAATGGGACACTAGAATTATATGGGGCTATGAGCTTTTTAAAGGGAGGAATAAATTATTCAGATAAAGTTACTACAGTAAGTAAGAGTTACGCTGAAGAAATAAAAACACCTGAGTATGGAGAAGAGCTAGATGGCTTACTTAGATATAGAAGCTCAGTTTTAGAAGGTATTGTAAATGGAATAGATTATGATGAATATAATCCAGAAAAGGATAAATATATATATTCAAAATATAGCGTTAGCAAACTAGAAGATAAGAAAATTAATAAAGAAAAATTGCAAAAAGAATTAGGCTTACCTGTAAACTCTGAGGTAGCAATGATAGGGGTTGTATCCAGGTTAACACATCAAAAAGGGTGCGATTTAATAATAAATATACTAGAAGATTTGCTTAAGGAAAATATTGAAGTTGTTATTCTAGGGACAGGAGATTATATATATGAGGAGAGCTTTAAAAGCTTTCAAAGTAAGTATCCTAATAAAATCAGTGTAAATATAAAATTTAGTAATGAATTAGCACATAAAATATATGCTGCATCTGATATATTTCTTATGCCATCACTATTTGAACCTTGTGGACTAGGACAATTAATTGCACTTAGATATGGTGCTATACCAATTGTAAGAGAAACAGGAGGGTTAAAGGATACTGTAATCCCTTATAACAAATATGATGGTACTGGAAATGGATTTGGATTTAAAAATTATAGATTTGATGAATTGCTTGAAATAACTAGATATGCCTTAGAAATTTATAAAGATAAGGATAGTTGGAATAAAATTATTAAGCAAGCTATGACTTCTGATAATAGCTGGGAAAAATCAGCTAGTCAATATATAAGAATATATAATGAGCTTTTATTTAACAATATTAAATGTATTTTATAAATTAATATATTAATAATTTTAATATAATTCGTATAGGGGAGGGGAAGAGAATATGGGAAAAAAGGAAATTGTAGCAATGATTTTAGCAGGTGGACAAGGATCGAGATTAGGGGTATTAACTAAAAATATAGCAAAACCAGCTGTGCCCTTTGGAGGTAAGTACAGGATTATAGACTTTCCTTTAAGTAATTGTTCAAATTCAGGTATCTATACTGTAGGAGTACTAACTCAATATAAGCCGTTAGATTTAAACTCTCATATAGGAATAGGGGATCCGTGGGATTTAGATAGAAGAGATGGAGGGGTATCTATATTGCCACCATACCAAGAGGAGAAAGGAGGAGATTGGTATAAGGGAACTGCTAATGCTATTTATCAGAATATAGAATATGTTGATAGATATGATCCTGAATATGTTTTGATATTATCAGGAGACCATATTTATAAAATGAATTATGATAAAATGTTAGAATTTCATAAAGAGAATAATGCAGATGCTACAATTGCTGTTATAAATGTTCCTATTGAAGAGGCTAGTAGATTTGGAATAATGAATACAAGGGAAGATAACTCTATATATGAGTTTGAAGAGAAGCCTAAAGATCCTAAAAGTACAAATGCTTCCATGGGAATATATATATTTAATTGGACCATTTTAAAGAAGTTTTTAAGAGAAGATGAGAATGATCTAGAATCAAGTAACGATTTTGGTAAAAATATAATACCTAGTATGCTAAGGAAAGGTAAAAAAATGATGGCATATCCTTTTGAAGGATACTGGAAAGATGTCGGAACTATTGAGAGCTTATGGGAAGCGAATATGGATTTATTAAAAATAGATAATGAGCTAAATCTTTATGATAGCGAATGGAAAATATATTCGCAAAATCAAGTAAGACCAGCTCATTATATCGGAGAAGAGGCCAAAATAATAAATTCGTTAATAGTAGAGGGCTGTATAATAAACGGTAAAATTGAAAATTCTATATTGTCTCAGGGGGTATACGTTGGTAGAAATACAGTAATTAAAGATTCTGTAATAATGCCTAATGTAGAAATAGGAGATAATGTTTTAATAGAAAAAGCTATAGTTGGGAGTAATGCAATAATAAATCATGGTTGTAAGGTAGGAGATAGCAGTTCCATAGAGGTAGTTGGTGCATATCAATATTTGATTAATGAGTCAACTATAAACTTAAAGGAAATATGCTTAGATAATGAAGCTATTAATATTTAGGGGGCAGAATATAATGAACAATTGTTTAGGAATAATAAATTTAGATGAAAATCAAAGTAGAATGGGAGAGCTTGTAAGATATAGAACATTAGCATCAGTACCTCTTTCTGCGAGGTATAGAATAATTGATTTTGTATTATCTAATATGGCCAATTCAGGAATAGAAGGAATAGGTATATTTACAGCAAATAAATCAAGGTCATTAATAAATCATCTCACTAATGGAAGACCATGGGACTTACACAGAAAAAAAGATGGCCTTAGGGTATTTAACTTTGGTGATTATGATCCATATTATGATGATGTTCATAATTTTTTAGATAATATAGAGTTTATTGAACAAAGCAGAAAAGAATATGTACTAATAAGCCCTTCGTACATGATTTGTAATATAGATTATAATGAAGTATTAAGATACCACAAGAAATCCCAAAATGATATAACAATAGTTCATAAGGATGTAAATAATTCACATGGGAAATTTTTAGATTGTGAAGTTTTAAATATAGATGATAATAATAGAGTAATAAGCGTTGGTGAAAATATAGGAAGAGAAAAAAATGCGAAGATAAGCATGGAAATGTACATCATGAAGACAGATCTGTTCATAAATATAATCCATGAGTGTATAAAGACTGGGATTCATAGAAAAATAAAGGGATATATAAATTCTAATCTAGATAGATTTAGAGTAGGAGCTTTTGAGTTCGATGGATATCTATCCTGCATAAATTCTATAAAATCATATTTTGATACTAATTTAGATATATTAAACCAAAATATAAATAAGGAGTTATTTTATAACAAAAAACCTATATATACAAAATCTCAAGATGAACCACCAACTCAATACACAGAGATGAGCTTAGTATTAAATTCTATAATTGCAAATGGATCATATATAGAAGGGGAAGTTAAAAATTGCATTATAGGAAGAAGAGTTTTTATAGGGAAAGGATGCAAATTGGAAAATTGCGTAATAATGCAAAACACTATAATAGGAAATGATGTAGTGATGAATAGAGTTATAGCTGATAAAGGAACAG
>NZ_CM143921.1:3810000-3812500 GCF_055330225.1 Clostridium sp. LS3 | reverse complement strand
AAGAGCATGGCTGGGTAGCTAAGTCGGGAAGGGATAAACGCTGAAAGCATCTAAGCGTGAAGCCCCCCTCAAGATGAGATTTCCCATAGCATAAGCTAGTAAGACCCCTTGAAGAACACAAGGTTGATAGGTCAGAGGTGTAAGTGTGGTAACATATTTAGCTGACTGATACTAATAGGTCGAGGGCTTGACCAATAATTAAAAGATTTTGGCTGTAATTCATGTGCAATTTTCAGAGAACACTCTGATATCTGGTGATGATGGCGTAGAGGAAACACTCCTTTCCATTCCGAACAGGAAAGTTAAGCTCTACAGCGTCGATGGTACTGCATGGGAAACTGTGTGGGAGAGTAGAACGTTGCCAGGTTATTATGCGTTATTAGCTCAGTTGGTAGAGCACCTGACTCTTAATCAGGGTGTCCCGGGTTCGATCCCCTGATGACGCACCAAATCCTAAACTTTTGTTTAGGATTTTTTTTTATAAATTTTAAAATATTTAATATTTAATAAATAATATTTATAATCTAGTTTATACGAAATAATATAAGACTAATATTAATATATAATTTATAGATAAATAAAATTGAAGTAATTAAATAAAACTTAAAGTGAAGTAGTAATTAGCCACTTAAAAACGAAAAAATAGACATAATAGAGATTGGATTAGTTGAAGCTATTACGGCATTTAGTTTAATAACTCAATAGGTTTGTAATGAAGTGCTTATGATAGATATTAATAGGGAAAAGGATCTTGGAGAAGTAATGGATCTAAAATGTTTATATAGATTAAGTTTTAGAAACTGAACAAGCTAGTTTAGAAGTTTATAATAGAATATCAATATTATTTTTATAAATTAAAGTATAATATTAAGTTTAAAAATTCAATAAGAAAGTTATATTAGAGTTAGCTTAATTAAAACATTTATGGGGAAATTTAAATTAATTTATATTAAATAATAAAAAAATAAATTAATTTTAAAAAAAATGTTGACATGTGGACAATATATCTATATAATAAGTTCTTGTTGAGAGAAAAATATCTGGTGATGATGGCGTAAAGGAAACACTCCTTCCCATTCCGAACAGGAAAGTTAAGCTTTATAGCGCCGATGGTACTGCATGGGAAACTGTGTGGGAGAGTAGGACGTTGCCAGGTTCATAGGGTTTACTAGCTCAATCGGTAGAGCACTTGACTTTTAATCAAGGTGTACCGGGTTCGATTCCCGGGTAAGCCACCAAAAATCACTTCATTAATGAAGTGATTTTTTAATAGGAACTTGCTTAGCATTATATATAAAAAGAAAGGGACATGTCCCTTTCTTTTTATTTTCTTAATATATCATCTTTCATAAATTTAAAAAATTTCTTTACAGAGTTCAAATCATCATTTAATGTTGATGAATCTTCTTCTTTAAAATATCCTTTTGTGTATATTAACATTATAAAAAATAAAATTCCTAAATTTATATACATATCCTTTATATCTGCTATAAATAAATTACTAATTCCTATAAAGTCTAGACTTCCACCATAAAATACTTTATCTATAAATGAACATAAAGCACCAGCCATAATAAATAAAAATGACATATCAGACCAGAAATCTTTATTTCCTTTAGATAAATAGTATCTATAGAGCTCTATAAATAGAACTAATGCAATTCCATTTAATATTATTAAAGCAGAAAATCCAACTCCAAGTCCAAATCTAGCATTTAACCAAGAACCATCAGTGTTTATTATTGGATTAAATGAAAGAAATTTAGGGATAATTTCAAAATATTTATCAAAGAAGAAAAATTTAATCACTAGCTTTATTCCTTGATCTATTAGCATAAGTATGAAAAAAATAATTAATATTATTTTACTAGTGAAGCCTTTAGGATATTTATTAGATATAAAATAAATTATCCAACCAGTTACTGCAAATAAAATAGTTAATAATAAATTTAGTGATAAAGTATAAACACTATCTACTCTTCCAGTAATAATCTCAAATGCAAAATATAATAGCCACATTATGGGAAGTATCCCGATGGTAATCCATTTATCCTTATTAAATTTGTTATTCATGTTATCCTCCTAGAGAAACTTTAAGATATTAAGATTTTATCATATATAAATATAAAATTCATATAAGTATAACAATTTATTTTCAATACTGATATAATTAAAGAGAAAATACTGAATATTTACGTTATTTAGATAAATAATAAAGTAATGATATACATAGGAGGGGATTGAGTTGTTAAAAATTTTTGCAGTTTCAGATTCTATAGGGGAAACAGCAGAGCAAGTTGCATTAGCAGCAGCGAGTCAATTTAAAGGTGAGGTAGAGGTTAAAAGAGTACCATATGTAAATGGGTTAGAAGATGTAGAGGAACTAATTAGAGAAGTAAGTGAATCTGACAAAAGTGTGATAGTTTCTACAATAATAACAGTTAGTGTAAGAGAGTACTTAACACAAAAGTGTGTAGAAAAGAATATATCAGTAGTAAAT
>NZ_CM143921.1:3792500-3805000 GCF_055330225.1 Clostridium sp. LS3 | reverse complement strand
CCCAAAGGTTCCCTCAGAACGGTCGGAAATCGTTCGAAGAGTGCAAAGGCAGAAGGGAGCCTGACTGCGACACCCACAAGTGGAGCAGGGACGAAAGTCGGGCTTAGTGATCCGGTGGTACCTCGTGGGAGGGCCATCGCTCAACGGATAAAAGCTACCTCGGGGATAACAGGCTGATCTCCCCCAAGAGTCCACATCGACGGGGAGGTTTGGCACCTCGATGTCGGCTCGTCGCATCCTGGGGCTGTAGTAGGTCCCAAGGGTTGGGCTGTTCGCCCATTAAAGCGGCACGCGAGCTGGGTTCAGAACGTCGTGAGACAGTTCGGTCCCTATCCGTCGCGGGCGTAGGAAATTTGAGAGGAGCTGTCCTTAGTACGAGAGGACCGGGATGGACTGACCTATGGTGCACCAGTTGTTCTGCCAAGAGCATGGCTGGGTAGCTAAGTCGGGAAGGGATAAACGCTGAAAGCATCTAAGCGTGAAGCCCCCCTCAAGATGAGATTTCCCATAGCATAAGCTAGTAAGACCCCTTGAAGAACACAAGGTTGATAGGTCAGAGGTGTAAGTGTGGTAACATATTTAGCTGACTGATACTAATAGGTCGAGGGCTTGACCAATAATTAAAAGATTTTGGCAATAATTCATGTGCAATTTTCAGAGAACACTCTGATATCTGGTGATGATGGCGTAGAGGAAACACTCCTTTCCATTCCGAACAGGAAAGTTAAGCTCTACAGCGTCGATGGTACTGCATGGGAAACTGTGTGGGAGAGTAGAACGTTGCCAGGTCATTAAAAAGACTTAAGAATTTAATTCTTAAGTCTTTTTTATTTGTTTTTATAAATTTATAAAAACAAATTATTAACAATTTTATAAAAATATTAAAAGAAATGTTAATAATTTTAGATATCTTGTGGATAATTATTTTAAACATAACTATAAATCATATAGAAGGAGTTTAATCATTTACTTGGTTTGCTCCTATTTTTATTTACATAAAAAGTTTTACTAAGAATACTATTTAATAATTTTCATACATTTTAATATGGTATAAATTTTAAGTCATAGGAGAGGTTATTGTATGAGAGTATTAATGGTAGCATCTGAAGCAGATCCATTTATTAAGACAGGAGGACTTGGGGATGTGATTGGGGCATTACCTCAGGCATTAAATAATGAAGAAGTAGAAATAAGAGTTATAGTACCTAAATATAAAAATATGAATTATGGATTTAGTAAAAATTTAGAGTTTATAAAATATTTTTTTGTTGATGTAGGATGGAGAAGGCAATATTGTGGGATTTTTAATTGTATATATAAAGATGTAGAATATTACTTTATAGATAATGAATATTACTTTAATAGAGATAATTTATATGGATATTATGATGATGCAGAAAGGTTTATTTTTTTTAATAAAGCAGTTTTAGAATTTGTAAGAGAAATGAATTGGATACCAGATATAATACATTGTAATGATTGGCAAACTGGAATGATACCTGTTATATATAAATTTGAATATGAAAATAGAGACATGTACACAAATATAAAGACATTTTTTTCTATACACAATTTACTTTTTCAAGGAACTTTTTCACCAGAGATTTTACCAGAATTACTTGGGTATAATTATGAAGCATATTTCAATAAAAGCATAGAATTATATGGGGGAGTTAGTTTTATTAAAGGTGGTATTAATTATTGTGATCAGATAATTACAGTCAGTAATACTTATTCAAAAGAAATTCAGACTGCTGAATATGGAGAAAAGTTAGAAGGATTACTTAAGTATAAAAGTTGTGCTTTAAAGGGAATTTTAAATGGTATAGATTATGATGAGTATAATCCTGAAACTGATAAAAATATATATAAAAATTATTCTCTGCAAAATATAGGGGACAAGCAAATTAATAAAGAATGCTTACAAATGGAATTGGGATTACCTGTAAGCAAGAATATACCAGTTATTGGAATGGTATCTAGGTTAACTCATCAAAAAGGTTGTGATTTAATAATAAATGCTCTCGATAGGATACTACAAAAAAATATACAATTAGTTATTCTAGGTACTGGAGATAAAGATTATGAAGAAACTTTAAGTAAGTTCAATTATATATATCATGATAAGGTATCTGTAAATATCAAGTTTAACAATGAGCTAGCGCATAAAATATATGCTGGATCAGATTTGTTTTTAATGCCATCACTATTTGAACCGTGTGGATTAGGTCAACTTATAGCTTTGAGGTATGGCGCATTACCAATAGTAAGAGAAACAGGTGGGCTAAAAGACTCAATTTCTCCCTATGATCAATATAGTGGCTTAGGTAACGGTTTTGGGTTTAAAAATTATAATTGTAGTGAATTAATAAATATATCAGAATATGCATTAAATATTTATAATGATAAAAATATTTGGAGTTCACTTGTAGAACAGGCCATGAAATCTGATAATAGCTGGAAAAAATCAGCAAGAGAGTATAAAGAACTATATATAGATGTAATTAATAGATAATTTATCTTAGCGGAGGGAAAATTATGCTAGATATAAATAGAGATTCCTTGAAAAAGGATTATAGGAGAAAATTTTTAGAGATACATGGAAAAACATTAGAAGATGGTACAAAAGAACAACAATATGAGGCCTTAGGGGGGCTTGTTAGAGATTATATTGCAGAACAATGGTTAAATACAAATAACAGATATAAAAGTACTGGTGAAAAGCAAGTATATTATTTTTCTATGGAGTTTCTTTTGGGGAGATTACTAGGAGATTCTTTAATGAATTTAGGAATAAGAGAAATATGTAGAGAAGCTCTAAAGGATTTAAATATAAACTTAGATGAGCTTGAGAATTTAGAGCAAGATCAAGGACTTGGAAATGGTGGATTAGGTAGATTAGCTGCATGTTTCTTAGATTCAATGGCATCATTAAACATTCCAGGACATGGATGCGGCATAAGATATAAATATGGATTCTTTGAGCAAAAAATTATAGATGGGAAGCAAGTAGAAGTTCCTGATAATTGGTTAAGATCAGGGAATGTATGGGAAATACAAAAAAGAGATAAGGCTGAAGTAGTAAAGTTTGGTGGAGATGTAAAGGTTGAAACTGTAAATGGGAAGCTAATGTTTACACATGTAAACTATGAGCCTGTTTTAGCGATCCCATATGATACTCCTGTAGTTGGGTATAAAAATGAAGTTGTTAACACATTAAGATTATGGAGCGCTGAACCTGTTAGTAATGAGTTTGACTTCTCATCCTTTAGTAGAGGAGAATTTTTAAAAGCTATAGAGTATAAAAATTCAGTTGAATCAATATCTTTAGTTCTATATCCTGAAGATTCATTTTATGAAGGCAAAATGCTAAGGTTAAAACAACAGTACTTTTTTGTATCATCAGCATTACAAAGTATAATAAGATATTATAAAAAATATAATAATAATATACTTGAGTTAGATGAAAAAGTAGCAATTCATATAAATGATACTCACCCGACACTAGCTATACCAGAGCTTATGAGAATATTATTAGATGAAGAAGAATTATCATGGGAAGAGGCTTGGAGAATAACTCAAAATACAATTTCATATACAAACCATACTATTTTAGCAGAAGCATTAGAAAAATGGCCAATAAATATGTTTAAAAAAATATTGCCAAGAATATATATGATAGTTAAAGAAATAAATGAAAGATATTGTAAGGAATTATGGAATAAATATATAGGACAATGGGATAAGATATCCAGGATGGCTATAATTGGAGATGGATTTGTTAGAATGGCCAATTTAGCCATAGTGGGAAGCCATAGTGTAAATGGAGTTGCTAAGCTTCATACAGAAATACTTAAGAAAAAAGAAATGTCAGACTTCTATTATTTATATCCCAATAAATTTAATAATAAAACTAATGGAATAACTCATAGAAGATGGTTACTAAAAATTAATCCAGAATTGACGAATCTATTAAAAGAAACCATAGGTGAAGGATTTATAAGACATCCAATGGACTTAATTTCCTTCGAAAAGCACTTAAACAACAATAGCGTATTAGAAAAACTTCATAATATAAAGCTAAATAATAAAATAAAATTAGCTAATGATATATATAATTCATCAGGTATTCAAGTAGATCATTATTCAATTTTTGATGTTCAAGTAAAAAGGATACATGCTTACAAAAGGCAAACACTTAATTGCCTAAGAATAATTGACTTATATAATAAAATAATAGAAAACCCTAATATGGATATAAATCCAAGAACATTTATTTTTGCAGGCAAATCAGCTCCTGGTTACTTATTGGCAAAGAATACAATAGAATTAATTACATCTATAGCTGATAAAGTAAATAATGATCATAGGGTAAAAGATAAAATAAAAGTTGTTATGATGGAAAACTATAGAGTTTCATTGGCTGAAAAAATAATTCCAGCAACAGATTTAAGTGAGCAAATATCAACAACTACAAAAGAAGCATCAGGCACATCTAATATGAAATTTATGATGAATGGAGCATTAACAATAGCAACTTTAGATGGAGCTAATATTGAGATAAAGGATGAAGTTAAAGATGATAATATAGTAATATTTGGGCTAACTGCAAATGAGGTTTTAAATTATTATAAAAATGGTGGCTATTCATCATGGGATATATATAATAGTGATTTTAGGATAAAAAGAGTTATAGATAGCTTAATTGATGGAACTTATTCATATGATAAAGAAAAATTTAGAGTAATATATGATAGCTTACTGAAATATAATGATGAATTTTTTGTATTAAAAGATTTTGATAGTTATATAAAAGCACAAATAAGAGTAAATCAATTATATAATAATAAGTATAATTGGCAGAAGATGTGTGGAGTAAATATAGCTCACTCAGGAATATTTTCGTCAGACAGAACCATAAAAGAATATGCTACTGGAATTTGGGGATCAGATGTACTATATAAAAATTTATAGAGAAGAGCATGTATTATATAAAGATTTTTAAATTATTAAAACACCTAGTAAATTTTTTTAGAATAAGAAGTTTACTAGGTGTTTTTTAAAAAATACTATTACATAACATATAACTAAAATCTTACTCATATTTATATAAAGAAATACTTTTAGAATTTAATAAAATTAATATATAACTAAGCTAAGGGAGTAGGATAGGATGGGTAAAAAAGAAATTGTAGCAATGATTTTAGCTGGAGGACAAGGATCAAGATTAGGAGTGTTAACCAAAAGATTAGCTAAACCAGCAGTGCCTTTTGGAGGGAAATATAGAATTATTGATTTTCCATTAAGTAATTGTTCTAATTCGGGTATATATACGGTGGGAGTATTAACTCAATATAAACCATTAGAGCTAAATGCTCATATAGGGATAGGAGCACCTTGGGACTTAGATAGGAGAGATGGAGGTGTAAGAATATTACCACCATATCAGGGTGAAAAGGGTGGTAAGTGGTATAAGGGAACTGCAAATGCTATTTATCAAAATATTGAGTATGTAGATAGATATGATCCAGAGTATATACTAATACTATCTGGTGATCATATTTACAAAATGAACTATGATAAAATGCTAGAGTTTCATAAGCAAAAGGGGGCAGATGCAACAATAGCTGTAATAGATGTATCAATAAAAGAGGCAAGTAGATTTGGAATAATGAACACAAGAGAGGACTTATCAATATATGAATTTGAAGAAAAACCAAATAATCCAAAGAGTACAAAAGCATCTATGGGGATATATATATTTAACTGGAGTGTATTAAAAAGACTTCTAAAAGATGATGAAAATGACATAAACTCTAGTAATGATTTTGGAAAAAACATTATACCAAATATGTTAAGTAAGAAAATGAGGTTAGTTGCATATCCTTTTGATGGATATTGGAAGGATGTAGGTACAATAAGAAGCTTATGGGAAGCTAATATGGATTTATTAAATATAGATAATAAATTGAGTCTATATGATAACGAATGGAAAATATATTCTGAGAACATAGCAAGACCAGCACAATATATAGGGCATAATGTAGAAGTTAAAGAATCTCTTATAGTTGAAGGGTGTAATATTCAAGGGAAAGTAAATCATTCAGTATTATTTCAAGGAGTAAGTATAGGTAAAAACTCCATAATTAAAGATTCTGTAATTATGCCTGATGCAAAAATAGAAGATGATGTAATTATAAACAAAGCTATAGTTGGAAGTAATGCAATAATAAGAAGAGGATGTAAAATCGGAGACGGTAATAAAATAGCTGTTATAGCCTCTAGAGAAGAACTTAAAAGTGGGACTACATTAGAACCAGCTGAAGTATTATAAGTTAGGAGGAAAATACATGAAAGATTGTATAGGAATAATAAATTTAGATGAAAGTGAAGAGAGAGTAAGAGAGCTAATTAGGTATAACACAATATCATCAATGCCTATAGCAGGAAGATATAGAATAATAGATTTCATATTATCAAATTTAACTAACTCAGGGGTAGAGTGTATAGGCATATTTACAAAGAAGAAATCTTATTATCTTATGAAACATTTAAGTAATGGTAGACCATGGGATTTGCATAGAAAAAACAACGGATTAAGAGTTTTTAATTATAGTGAATATGATCCATTATATGATGATATACATGGATTTATAGAGAATATAGAATTTATAAAGTATAGTAGAAAAGAATATATAATAATAGCTCCTTCATATATGATTTGTAATATAGATTATAAAAAGGCTTTAGAAAATCATAAAAAGTCAGAAGATGATATCACAATTATATATAAGAAACTAAATAAGATTAATGAAAAATTTTTAAATTGTGAAGAAATAAATTTAGATAAATCAGAAAAAGTAAAATCTATAGAAAAGATTAAGTATGGAAAAGAGAACACCAATATAAATATGGAAATGTATATAATGAAAACAAGTTTCTTTATAGATATAATAAAGGATAGCATAACTACTGGTTTATATAAGAAAGTGAAGGAGTATATAGTAGATAATATAGAAAATTTAAAAGTAGGATCATATGAATTTAGTGGTTATTTAGCTTGCATAAATTCAGTTAACTCATACTTTAATACAAATATGGAAATTCTAGATGAAAAAATAAACAAGGAATTATTTTATGATAATAATCCTATATACACAAAACAAAAGGATGAAGCTCCCACATACTATTCAAAGGAAAGTCAAGTTGATAATTCAATAATAGCAAATGGATCATATATAGAAGGTAAAGTAGAAAACTGTATAATTGGAAGAAAAGTAAAAATAAAAAAGGGAGCTATAGTTAGAAATAGTATTATAATGGAGAGTTGTATAATAGAAAATAACGCCATAGTAAATAATACTATATTAAATTCAGGAAATAAAATAAATGAGAATAATATTATAAATGGATATAATAATTATCCCGCTATAAATTAATAGATAGATATATAAAAACCATATATACTGAATTTATATGGTTTTTATAATTATCTTGTATAATACATAGAACAACTACTCCACACGTATCAATATAAGAAAAAAAGAGGAAAATAAATAAATTTATAGAAAAGTTATAAAAATAACTCTATTTTAAAAAATATACTTAGAATTAAAAATAAACAACATGATATTATATTTTATGTCTTCGGGCGAGAAACATTTTCATTAAACATTAGTAATATTAAAAATATTGATAAAAAATGTTTATAAAAAAATGTTGACAAATTAGCTTGAAGATAGTAAGATAAGAAAGTCGCTTGAGGGCGACGAAGAAAATGGTCTTTGAAAATTGAACAGAATATAAGTTAAGTAAACAAACCAGCAATTCTTTTAGACGTCTTAAAATTAAGACTCAAAGTAATTTGAGCAAAGAGATTAAACTTTTTATTGAGAGTTTGATCCTGGCTCAGGACGAACGCTGGCGGCGTGCCTAACACATGCAAGTCGAGCGAGGGGAGTTTCTTCGGAAACAAACCTAGCGGCGGACGGGTGAGTAACACGTGGGCAACCTGCCTTATAGAGGGGAATAGCCTTCCGAAAGGAAGATTAATACCGCATAACATTGCTTTTTCGCATGAAGAAGCAATTAAAGGAGCAATCCGCTATAAGATGGGCCCGCGGCGCATTAGCTAGTTGGTGAGGTAACGGCTCACCAAGGCGACGATGCGTAGCCGACCTGAGAGGGTGATCGGCCACATTGGGACTGAGACACGGCCCAGACTCCTACGGGAGGCAGCAGTGGGGAATATTGCACAATGGGGGAAACCCTGATGCAGCAACGCCGCGTGAGTGATGAAGGTCTTCGGATCGTAAAGCTCTGTCTTCAGGGACGATAATGACGGTACCTGAGGAGGAAGCCACGGCTAACTACGTGCCAGCAGCCGCGGTAATACGTAGGTGGCGAGCGTTGTCCGGATTTACTGGGCGTAAAGGGAGCGTAGGCGGATTTTTAAGTGAGATGTGAAATACCCGGGCTCAACTTGGGTGCTGCATTTCAAACTGGAAGTCTAGAGTGCAGGAGAGGAGAGTGGAATTCCTAGTGTAGCGGTGAAATGCGTAGAGATTAGGAAGAACACCAGTGGCGAAGGCGACTCTCTGGACTGTAACTGACGCTGAGGCTCGAAAGCGTGGGGAGCAAACAGGATTAGATACCCTGGTAGTCCACGCCGTAAACGATGAATACTAGGTGTAGGGGTTGTCATGACCTCTGTGCCGCCGCAAACGCATTAAGTATTCCGCCTGGGGAGTACGGTCGCAAGATTAAAACTCAAAGGAATTGACGGGGGCCCGCACAAGCAGCGGAGCATGTGGTTTAATTCGAAGCAACGCGAAGAACCTTACCTAGACTTGACATCTCCTGCATTACTCTTAATCGAGGAAGTCCCTTCGGGGACAGGATGACAGGTGGTGCATGGTTGTCGTCAGCTCGTGTCGTGAGATGTTGGGTTAAGTCCCGCAACGAGCGCAACCCCTATTGTTAGTTGCTACCATTAAGTTGAGCACTCTAGCGAGACTGCCCGGGTTAACCGGGAGGAAGGTGGGGATGACGTCAAATCATCATGCCCCTTATGTCTAGGGCTACACACGTGCTACAATGGCAAGTACAACGAGACGCAATACCGTAAGGTGGAGCCAAACTATAAAACTTGTCTCAGTTCGGATTGTAGGCTGAAACTCGCCTACATGAAGCTGGAGTTGCTAGTAATCGCGAATCAGAATGTCGCGGTGAATACGTTCCCGGGCCTTGTACACACCGCCCGTCACACCATGAGAGTTGGCAATACCCAAAGTTCGTGAGCTAACCCGTAAGGGAGGCAGCGACCTAAGGTAGGGTCAGCGATTGGGGTGAAGTCGTAACAAGGTAGCCGTAGGAGAACCTGCGGCTGGATCACCTCCTTTCTATGGAGAAATCTAGTAAGCAAGATGCTTATCTAGTATAAGTTTAGAAGAAGGTTTAAACTTAACTTCTGTTCAATTTTGAAGGACCAAAATCCTTCAATATAAGATTACGTTTGTAATCTTATTGTTCTTTGAAAATTGCACATGAATAAAAACAACTTTAATTAACAACGTTAATTGAGAAGTGACAACAAGCCAAAAATATTCTTTGTGAATAACTTTGTAATTTATAAAACCATAAAGGTCAAGCTACAAAGGGCACATGGTGAATGCCTTGGCATCAGGAGCCGATGAAGGACGTGATAAGCTGCGATAAGCTTCGGGTAGGCGCACATAGCCAGTGATCCGAAGATTTCCGAATGAGGGAACTCACATGGGAAACCCCATGTATTCTGTAGTGAATAAATAGCTGCAGAAAGGTAAACCTAGGGAACTGAAACATCTAAGTACCTAGAGGAAGAGAAAGAAAAATCGATTTTCTTAGTAGCGGCGAGCGAAAGGGAAAGAGCCCAAACCAGAGATTTATCTCTGGGGTTGCGGACAGAGCATTAAATAAACTGATTTGTAACTGAAGATAACTGGAAAGTTGCTCCATAGAGTGTAATAGACACGTAAGTGAAACGAAGAAGTTTAGAGTTCTGATCCAGAGTACCACGAGACACGTGAAACCTTGTGGGAAGCAGGGAGGACCACCTCCCAAGGCTAAATACTACCTGATGACCGATAGTGAAGCAGTACCGTGAGGGAAAGGTGAAAAGAACCCCGGGAGGGGAGTGAAATAGAACCTGAAACCGTGTGCCTACAACCGGTCAAAGCCCCTTATGAGGGTGATGACGTGCTTTTTGTAGAACGAGCCAACGAGTTACGGTATGTAGCAAGGTTAAGTACTTAAGGTACGGAGCCGAAGGGAAACCGAGTCTTAATAGGGCGACTAGTTGCATGCCGTAGACCCGAAACCGGGTGACCTATCCATGGCCAGGTTGAAGCGGGGGTAAAACCCCGTGGAGGACCGAACCACGTTGCTGTTGAAAAAGCATGGGATGAGCTGTGGATAGCGGAGAAATTCCAATCGAACTCGGAGATAGCTGGTTCTCCTCGAAATAGCTTTAGGGCTAGCGTCGGATATGAGTAATGGAGGTAGAGCACTGAATGGGCTAGGGGGCATATCGCTTACCGAACCTTATCAAACTCCGAATGCCATATACTATGAGTCCGGCAGTCAGACTGCGAATGATAAGATCCGTAGTCAAAAGGGAAAAAGCCCAGATCGTCAGCTAAGGTCCCAAAGTGTAAGTTAAGTGGTAAAGGATGTGGGATTTCTAAGACAACTAGGATGTTGGCTTAGAAGCAGCCACTCATTTAAAGAGTGCGTAATAGCTCACTAGTCGAGAGATCCTGCGCCGAAAATGTCCGGGGCTCAAACTTACCACCGAAGCTACGGGTTCAAGTTTAACTTGAGCGGTAGAGGAGCGTCGTAATCGGGCTGAAGTCGTACCGTAAGGAGCGGTGGACTGATTACGAGTGAGAATGTTGGCATTAGTAGCGAGATGTAAGTGAGAATCTTACAGGCCGAAAATCTAAGGTTTCCTGGGGAAGGCTCGTCCGCCCAGGGTTAGTCGGGACCTAAGCCGAGGCCGAAAGGCGTAGGTGATGGACAATTGGTTGATATTCCAATACCACTATTATCGTTATTATCGATGGTGTGACGGAGAAGGATAGGATGTGCTAGCGATTGGAAATGCTAGTCTAAGCATTTAGGGAGTTAAGACAGGAAAATCCGTCTTAACAATTCTGAGGTGTGATGGGGAAGGCCAATTTGGCCGAAGTATCTGATTCCATGCTTCCAAGAAAAGCATCTAGAGAGAGAAGTAGTGCCCGTACCGCAAACCGACACAGGTAGATGAGGAGAGAATCCTAAGGCCATCGGAAGAATTGCAGTTAAGGAACTAGGCAAATTGACCCCGTAAGTTCGCGAGAAGGGGTGCCTGCGAGAGCAGGCCGCAGAGAATAGGCCCAAGCAACTGTTTAGCAAAAACACAGGTCTCTGCTAAAGCGTAAGCTGATGTATAGGGGCTGACGCCTGCCCGGTGCTGGAAGGTTAAGGGGAACACTTAGCGCAAGCGAAGGTGTGAACTTAAGCCCCAGTAAACGGCGGCCGTAACTATAACGGTCCTAAGGTAGCGAAATTCCTTGTCAGGTAAGTTCTGACCCGCACGAATGGCGTAATGACTTGGGCACTGTCTCAACTGCAAATCCGGCGAAGTTGTAGTGCGAGTGAAGATGCTCGCTACCCGCGATTGGACGGAAAGACCCCGTAGAGCTTTACTGTAGCTTAGCATTGAGTTTCGATATTGTCTGTACAGGATAGGTGGGAGACTGAGAAGCTAGGGCGTCAGCCTTAGTGGAGTCATCCTTGGGATACCACCCTGACAGTATTGGGATTCTAACCGGACGCCATGAATCTGGTGACGGGACATTGTTAGGTGGGCAGTTTGACTGGGGCGGTCGCCTCCAAAAAAGTAACGGAGGCGCCCAAAGGTTCCCTCAGAACGGTCGGAAATCGTTCGAAGAGTGCAAAGGCAGAAGGGAGCCTGACTGCGACACCCACAAGTGGAGCAGGGACGAAAGTCGGGCTTAGTGATCCGGTGGTACCTCGTGGGAGGGCCATCGCTCAACGGATAAAAGCTACCTCGGGGATAACAGGCTGATCTCCCCCAAGAGTCCACATCGACGGGGAGGTTTGGCACCTCGATGTCGGCTCGTCGCATCCTGGGGCTGTAGTAGGTCCCAAGGGTTGGGCTGTTCGCCCATTAAAGCGGCACGCGAGCTGGGTTCAGAACGTCGTGAGACAGTTCGGTCCCTATCCGTCGCGGGCGTAGGAAATTTGAGAGGAGCTGTCCTTAGTACGAGAGGACCGGGATGGACTGACCTATGGTGCACCAGTTGTTCTGCCAAGAGCATGGCTGGGTAGCTAAGTCGGGAAGGGATAAACGCTGAAAGCATCTAAGCGTGAAGCCCCCCTCAAGATGAGATTTCCCATAGCATAAGCTAGTAAGACCCCTTGAAGAACACAAGGTTGATAGGTCAGAGGTGTAAGTG
>NZ_CM143921.1:3777500-3787500 GCF_055330225.1 Clostridium sp. LS3 | reverse complement strand
AGGATAGGTGGGAGACTGAGAAGCTAGGGCGTCAGCCTTAGTGGAGTCACCCTTGGGATACCACCCTGACAGTATTGGGATTCTAACCGGACGCCATGAATCTGGTGACGGGACATTGTTAGGTGGGCAGTTTGACTGGGGCGGTCGCCTCCAAAAAAGTAACGGAGGCGCCCAAAGGTTCCCTCAGAACGGTCGGAAATCGTTCGAAGAGTGCAAAGGCAGAAGGGAGCCTGACTGCGACACCCACAAGTGGAGCAGGGACGAAAGTCGGGCTTAGTGATCCGGTGGTACCTCGTGGGAGGGCCATCGCTCAACGGATAAAAGCTACCTCGGGGATAACAGGCTGATCTCCCCCAAGAGTCCACATCGACGGGGAGGTTTGGCACCTCGATGTCGGCTCGTCGCATCCTGGGGCTGTAGTAGGTCCCAAGGGTTGGGCTGTTCGCCCATTAAAGCGGCACGCGAGCTGGGTTCAGAACGTCGTGAGACAGTTCGGTCCCTATCCGTCGCGGGCGTAGGAAATTTGAGAGGAGCTGTCCTTAGTACGAGAGGACCGGGATGGACTGACCTATGGTGCACCAGTTGTTCTGCCAAGAGCATGGCTGGGTAGCTAAGTCGGGAAGGGATAAACGCTGAAAGCATCTAAGCGTGAAGCCCCCCTCAAGATGAGATTTCCCATAGCATAAGCTAGTAAGACCCCTTGAAGAACACAAGGTTGATAGGTCAGAGGTGTAAGTGTGGTAACATATTTAGCTGACTGATACTAATAGGTCGAGGGCTTGACCAATAATTAAAAGATTTTGGCTGTAATTCATGTGCAATTTTCAGAGAATAAATTCTGAAAAAAGTGTTGACAAAGTATTGATACTACAATATAATGTTAATGTAATCTGGTGATGATGGCGTAGAGGAAACACTCCTTTCCATTCCGAACAGGAAAGTTAAGCTCTACAGCGTCGATGGTACTGCATGGGAAACTGTGTGGGAGAGTAGAACGTTGCCAGGTGTAGTATGGATCTTTAGCTCAGTTGGTTAGAGCAACCGGCTCATAACCGGTTGGTCCGGGGTTCGAGTCCCTGAAGGTCCACCATATTTGGGGGTATAGCTCAGTTGGGAGAGCACTTGCCTTGCACGCAAGGGGTCAAGGGTTCGAATCCCTTTACCTCCACCAAGAAGTTATGATAACATAACTTCTTTTTTTTATAATTTTTACTTAAGTTGTAATATTATTAGTTTAAAAGTAGTATTATATGATATGTATATATTTACAAATGTCGAAAAACTTTTAAAATTTTCTAAAATTTTAGTTAGGAATAAAATAAAATATATTATATAATGATTATAAGAATTAATTTAATAATTCTAATGTAAAAGTTTTAAGGTCTTATCCTTAGATGGGGAGTGTTGTTATGGGTAAGAAGGATGAATTAGAGAAAAAATTAATAAAGTTAAAGCTAGAAAAGAGAGAGTTATTACTAGCAGGAAAAAATACAAGTAAAATAGACGATCTTATAAAAGAGGTAGAACTGGAATTAAAAGAATCTAGTGGATATTGTAATAGTTAAAATATTTTAATTTTAATAGATCTAAGTTATTAAATTTAGATCTATTTTACTTTTAATGAAATACTTAAATTAAACAAATATCAATAACTAGAATAATTTACCATAATTGAGCATATTACATTTGTAGAGAGATATTCTTTATAAATAAGGAGGCTGGATTAGAAAATGATAAGAACTTTTGTATGTGAAAAAGAGGGTTGTATTGGAAATAGATTTTTTCTTGAAAGTGAAGAAGATAAACTTAAGTTGATTTGTTATCAATGTAAGTTTAAATATGATATTGATGTTAGCAATCAAGATTTTATAATGTTGCCTAATTGTTCTAGCTGCAATAATGATACATTTAAAGTATTTAAAGACATAGAAAAAAAAGGTATATATTTTAAATGTTCTAAATGTGGGGCAGTTCCAGAAAAAATATATATAGATTCAGATGGAATACAAGTTTCGTACGAGGCTAAGCTTTTAAATGATATAAAACAAATAATGAATCTAGTTGAACAAAGGATATATAATCTGGAAGTTAATGTTAAGGACTTAGAAAGAGGACAAAGTATGTTAGAACAATCTTTAGCATATATAAATAGATATTTAGTAGAAAAAGATTAGTATATAAAAATATATAATTTATGATGTATAATAAAATAAATAACTAAAAGTTAAATTAACACAGGGAGAGAAGTATGGATAAAAACAAAAAGATAATATCATGGTTGATGTTATTAATATGGATGGGAATAATATTTTTTATGTCACATCAGCCAGGAGAAGTTTCTAGTAGCCAAAGTGAATTGGTTATAAAAATATTTCAATTTTTAGGAATAGAATTAAATGAATATTTTGGTGATCTCGCTACTTTTGTAGTTAGAAAAACTGCACATTTTTCAGAATATCTTATATTATTCTTCTTTGCATATAATGTAAGTAAAAGATATTTTTCTAATAAAAAAGCTAGAGTATATGCAATAATATTTGTATTTTTATATGCATGTTCAGATGAATTTCATCAATATTTTATTCCAGGAAGAAGTATGGCTTTTAAGGATGTATTGATAGATACATCAGGAGGGCTCGCTGGCTATTTAATAATGAGGTTAAAAAAAATATAATGGTATAAAAGGATATTCATTTAACGATGAATATCCTTTTATAATATTGATGAAAGAAGCCTTGAAAATCCATCTATAAATTTGCTAATAATAGATTTTGATTCATACTTTTTAATATTAAATTCTATGCATGAATTTAGAGTATCATTAAATATGGTATCAAGCTCATGAGTTACATATTCATTATATATTATTGTGTTAATTTCATAATTTAGCTCAAAGCTTCTAATATCCATATTAGCAGTTCCTATTGTACAAATTTTTTCATCAACAGTTAATATTTTAGAATGAATAAAGCCTCTTTTATTATATAGATAAATTTTAGCCCCAGATCTAGAGAGTTCAGCCAAATAAGTTTGAGAAGCTCTGTTTACTGTAAAATGATCAGCTTTTTTAGGAAATATTAATGAAACTTTAATACCACTTAAAGAAGCTATCCTTAGTGTATCCATTAATCCTTCAGAAGGAATAAAGTAGGGAGTTATTATATTAATATTTTTTTTTGCACTGCTAATCATTTTTATTAAGCATTGAAGTATGCTAGGAAATTCAGAGTCAGGACCGCTTTTTACTATTTGCATGGCAATATTACCATTAAAATCATGATTCTTAAAATAGCTATCTACATTATTTAAGATAGATATTTGTTCATTATTATACTTTTTTATACTTGAAAAATCATCTAAGAAAATTGACTGTAACCCAAGAACGCAGTCACCTTCTATCATTATGTGACAATCTTTCCATTCCCCTAATTTTCCCATACCCAAATACTCATCGCCTATATTAATACCGCCCAGGAATGCTACTACCCCATCTATAACTACTATTTTTCTGTGATTTCTATAATTAATTTGAGTATTTATAAATCGTAAAAATGGAGCTAAAACATATGAGTAGAATGCTACATCTACACCAGCACTTTTCAAATCTTTTATATATTTAGATCCTAGTTTTATAGAGCCAACTCTATCTATTATAAATCGAACTTTAACTCCTTGCTTAGATTTATTTATTAAAATATCTTTTATTTCATTTCCGATTTTATCATCTTTAACTATATAGTATTCTAAATGAATATGATGCTTTGCTTTTATTAAATTTTCCTTTAAAATTTTAAACTTTTCTTCCCCTCCATCTAGTATTTTAATTTTATTATTTATAAACAAAGGTGAGAATGAATTAGAAGCCAGTAATTTTATAATAGGTTCATATTCATTTAATATATTAGACTTATTCAATATAGATGAATTAATTAAATTAGTAACTTTTCTTTTAGAGATTCTATCTAAAGTATTTATTTTCCAATTTCGTCCTAAAAATATAAATAAAATCAATCCTACTGGAGGTAGTATAATTAAAATCAATATCCAAGATAAAGTTTTTTCAGGTCGTTTCTTTTTAAATAAGATCATTATAAATATTATAAATATATTTATAATAAAAGATAAATAAAAAATTATTTTAAATGCAATTATATTACAAACCTCCTTCAAATATAGTCATACATAATATATTATTGACTTAAATATAAATTTTAATAAATTAAAAAGACATTAGATAAACAAGCATAATATCTCCACTTATGAACTATTTTGCTTTAATAGTTGTTTTTGCAGAAAAGTATGATAAAGATTCAGGAATAGGTACTCTAATAACTACTATGATTCCTTATTCAATTGCATTTTTAATTAGATGGACAATATTATTAGTAATATGGTTTGTATTAGGATTTGATTTAGGGACTGGAGTTGGAGTAATGCTTTAAAAAGATTTAATATTAAATATAATTAGCACAATTGAAAGTGTATCTATAGTAAAAATTTTAGATGCACTTTTTTTGTACTTATTCCAATAAAATGTGCATAAAAATAAGTATATGGTAGGAGGGGAATAAATAATCTGAATATTCTGGATAACAAGAGTCGTTTATGATATTCTATAATTAATAAAATGGACTAGAATAACCTGCACTTAAGATGGTTTTTTGAAAATAAATTATAAACCAGAGATTTAAAATTTATCAACATAAGAATTTGCTAAGAACGCGATTCAAAAATTATTTAGATTTTAAATGAAAGGTGGGTGTAATCATAATATTTAGAAAATATTATGAGAAGTTATGAAAAATTATACAATAAAAAATTTAAGAAATATTGGACTGATAGGACATGGAGCATCAGGAAAGACCTCTTTAGTTGAAGCATTATTATTCAATACAGGTAATACTGATAGATTAGGTAAAGTAGAAGAGGGAACAACAGTTACAGACTTTGACATAGAAGAAAAGAAGAGAAGAATTTCACTTTCAGCGTCTATTGCTCCAATAGAAGTAGAGGATACAAAGATAAATTTAGTAGATATACCTGGTTACTTCGATTTTTCAGGAGAGCTGATACAAGGAATGAGAGCTGTAGATGTAGCTACAATAGTTGTATGCGGAGTATCGGGAGTTCAAGTTGGAACAGAAAAGGCGTGGGATTATTGTAATAAAATAAAATTGCCAAGAACATTTTTCATAAATAAGTTAGATAGAGAAAATTCAAGTTATGAAAAGACATTAGAACAATTAAAAGAAAAATTTGGGATAAGCGTTGTACCTATACAATTTCCAATAGGTAGTGAAGAAGAATTTAAAGGTGTGGTTAATGTTATATCAAAAAAAGCCAGAATACATGATCCTAAAACAAATAAAATTGAGGAAATAGATGCTCCTGAAGATTTATTAGAAAAGATAGATGAATGTAAAAGAATGATAATGGAAGCTGTTGCAGAAACAAATGAGGAACTATTAGATAAATATTTCAGTGAGGGAGAATTAAGTGACGAGGAAATATATAGTGGACTTATAGAAGGGTGTGCAAGCGGAGATATAGCACCAGTAATGTGTGGAAGTGCATCTAAGGTAATAGGTATGAGATGCTTTTTAGAAGATGTAGTTGAATGCTTTCCATCACCTAAATATTCAATTTCACAGAAAGCAAAAAATTTAAAAAACAATGAAGAGGTATTCATAGACTTAAATGAAGATAAACCTTTTTCAGCATTAGTTTTTAAAACTATAGCAGATCCTTTTGTTGGGAAAATATCGTTGTTTAGAGTAATAACAGGAAAGTTATCAAATGAGGTTACTGTAGTTAATAGTAATAAGGATAAATCTGAAAAATTAGCTAATATCTTTTTCATAAGAGGGAAAAACCAAATACCTACAAAAGAAGTTGTAGCAGGAGATATAGCTGCTATTGCCAAACTACAATATACTGAAACTGGTGATACTTTATGTGACATAAATAATAAAGTTATATATGATAAAATGAATTTTCCAAAACCTTCGATATCAATGGCTGTATTACCAAAAGCCAAGGGTGATGAAGATAAAATATCAATGTCATTACAAAGATTATTAGAAGAGGATCCAACATTTACAATTACAAGAGATACGGAGAATGCAGAAACTATAATTTCTGGTATAGGTGAAACACACTTAGATGTTATAGCTAGTAAGCTGAAAAATAAATTTGGGGCAGAAGTTATTCTAAGACTTCCTAAGATACCATACAGAGAAACTATAAAAGGTATTGCAGATGTTCAAGGAAAACATAAAAAGCAGTCTGGTGGACATGGACAATATGGAGATGTAAAAATAAAATTTGAGCCAAGAAGAGATGGAAAAAATGAGTTAGAATTCGTTGATAATGTTGTTGGGGGAGTTGTACCAAGAAATTTTATACCAGCAGTAGAAAAAGGACTTAGAGATTGTATTGAAAAAGGGGTTCTAGCAGGATATCCTGTTGTTAGTTTAAAGGCTACCTTACATGACGGATCATATCATCCAGTAGATTCATCAGAAATGGCATTTAAAATGGCAACATCAATTGCATATAAAAAAGGATTAGAAGCAGCGAAGCCAGTTTTATTAGAACCTATTATGCATGTAGAGGTGTTAATACCGGATGAATATATGGGAGATATAATAGGCGATATTAATAAAAGAAGAGGAAGAGTTCTTGGAATGGAACCAGAAGGAAAGTTACAAAAAGTTAGTGCTGAGATTCCTTTATCAGAAATGTTTAAATACGCTACAGATCTAAGATCAATGACTCAAGCGAGAGGAAGTTTTATAAGTGAGCTTGAAAGGTATGAGGAGGTTCCAGAGTTAGAAGTTAAAAAAATAATTGAAGAAGCTAGAAAAAATTAAATCTGGGAGTAGTGAATAAATATAAATTTAATGAGAAAAAATAATATAGAATTAATTTTAAGTATAGAGGTATATACTAAAGAAAAATAGGAGGGAAACTATGCCAGATTACAAAATGGATATAAGTGAGAGACTAGGACTTAGTGAATATAGTAATATATTTGACTATATGGGTGTAGTAGATAAAAATGATAATTTTACTATAACCTTAGATAGTAATTCAAAAGAGGATATAAATATTATTACTTCTATGCTTAGGGATAGTAACTTTTCTATTTTAGAAGAGGGAGTAAACAAAACAGGTAAGTATTACATTAATGCTAATAAGTATAAGTAAATAAAAGGCTATTAATCACTTGATTAGTAGCTTTTTATAATTTATGGTAAAATGTTTAATATAAAATAAATCATAGGAGGATTAAAATGAAGGCTGAAATAATAGCAATAGGAACAGAAATACTGTTAGGTGATATAGTTAATACAAATGCACAATATTTAGCTAAGGAATTAGCTAATCTAGGAATTGATGTTTATCATCAAAATGTTGTTGGTGATAATGAAGATAGAATACTTGAAGCATTTAAAAATGCTTTTGAAAGATGTGACTTAGTTATTACTACTGGTGGTTTAGGGCCTACTCAAGATGATTTAACAAAGGAATTAGGTGCAAAATATTTTAATAAAAAACTAGTTTTACATAAACCATCCTTAGATTGGATTAAAACATATTTAGACATGAAAGATGAAGCTGTAGTAGAAGCAAATAAAAAACAAGCATATTTTCCAGAGGATGCAGTAATCTTACCCAATTCTAATGGAACAGCTCCAGGGGCAATAATATCTGAAAATGATAAGATACTAGTAATACTACCAGGACCACCAAGAGAAATGAAGCCTATGTTTAATAATCATGTAATTAAGTATCTAGCTGGAATAACAGGTAAAGTTATAAAATCTAAAACATTAAGATTATTTGGAATTGGGGAAAGCTTAATGGCTAAAAAGATAAATAACTTAATTCAAAATAGTACTAATCCTACTGTTGCACCATATGCTAAGGATGTTGATGTAACTTTAAGAATAACTGCTAAAGGAAAAGATGAAGATGAATGCAATAATTTAATAAATCCTATATATAAAGAAATAAAAGAAGTTCTTGGTGAGTATATATATGGAGAAGATGAAAATTCTTTAGAAGCTGTTGTTGCAGAAATATTGTGTAACAAAAATTTAAGTATAGCTACTGTAGAATCATGTACAGGAGGTCTGGTTGCTTCTAGTTTAATTTCTTATCCGGGAATATCAGAAGTTTTTAAAGAGGGTACTATTACTTACTCAAATGAAGCTAAGATGAAGAGACTAGGAGTTAAAAAAGAAACTTTAGATAAGTATGGAGCTGTAAGTGAAGAAACAGCAAAAGAAATGGTAATAGGTATAGCGAGAGAAGCAAAAACTGATATAGCTATTTCAACTACAGGAATAGCAGGACCTGGTGGAGGAACTAATGAAAAGCCTGTTGGGCTAGTTTATATAGGTGTATTTGTGAAAGGAAATGTAGTTGTGAAAAAATTTAATTTTACAGGAGATAGAGAAAGGATTAGAAGAAAGGCTACAATGAATGCACTTAATATTTTAAGAAAAGAACTTTTGAGCACTAATTATTAAAATGGGGAATAAAATAATCCCCTTTTATACTTTTAAAAAGTAGGGGATTATTTTTTGTATATAAATAAAATGGGGGAGAGGCGATTAACTGTGGAAGCTTTCTCGCTTCATTATAATTATGTCCATTAATTTATAAAGTTATACACTACAAAAGTTAAAAAATAGACATCATAAAGTTTAAAATGATTATGAATTAACTAAATTTATTTTAAAACTAAAAAAGAAAGGGTATATATATGAGAAAAGTTTTTAGAGCAAACATGTATTTTTTAATAATATTATTAGCAGAAATATTTGGACCAATTGCACTTACACCAATTTATCAGGCTATAGGATTAAGTGATGTAAGAATAATACTATTTTTAACGCACATGATAATATTTTTAATTCCAGCATTAATATATTTAATAGTAACAAAATCATCTTTTAAGGATACACTTAAATTAAACAAATTACATTGGAAAGATACACTTTTAATTATATTATTAGCTTTTTTAGTGCAACCTATAATGACTTTCTTTTCAGTAATTTCTACGTTTTTCTTCAACAATGAAATAGGAGCATTTATATCACAAATAACATCAACACCATATATATTTCTTTTATCCTTAGTTGCACTTTTACCAACAATAACAGAAGAGATTACAATAAGAGGTATAGTTCTTTCAGGATATGAAAATAAAAATAAATATATAGCTTCAGCAGTAACAGGATTATTTTTTGGGCTTTTACATTTAAATGCACAACAATTCCTATATGCTGCAGTATTAGGTTTTATACTTGCATTATTAGTTAGAATAACTAATAGTATATTTGCATCTATGATAATACACTTTATAGTAAATGGAACATCAGTAACTATTGCAAAGTTATCAAGCTATATTATAAATGGATCATCTGTAATTGGTGATGCAGCTGAATTAACACTTAAAAATATAGCATTATCAGAAAAATTAATTTTATTAATAACATATGGGGGAATTGCCATAGTATTTGCTAGCTTTGTTTTTCTAATAATAAAAAAGCTAGAAAGATTAAATGATAATAGAAAGATAGAAAGTTTAAATTATACAAGAGGGGAAGTTATATTAGATGATGAAAGAATATTTAATATCCCTTTTATATTATCAATAATAGTATATATAGCAGGTATGACTATTTTTATATAACAAAAAGTTAGGAGTTAATTAATCTCCTAACTTTTTGTTATATAGAATTTAATTAGATTTTGTTATAGAAGAAGATTCACTATAAAACATAGAGAATTCTTTAGAATTTATCCAACCTCTACAATTCATACAATTATCAATAGGTAAATTTACATAATACCATATTTGTTTATTAACCTCAGCAGAATCTAAAATTCCAACCTCCATTCGTATGTTAATTTTTCTAATCAATTGAGAGGAATCTATAGGAGCTATATATAATTTGGCAGCACTATTAATTATTCCTACCTTATA
>NZ_CM143921.1:3637500-3772500 GCF_055330225.1 Clostridium sp. LS3 | reverse complement strand
GTCAAAAGGGAAAAAGCCCAGATCGTCAGCTAAGGTCCCAAAGTGTAAGTTAAGTGGTAAAGGATGTGGGATTTCTAAGACAACTAGGATGTTGGCTTAGAAGCAGCCACTCATTTAAAGAGTGCGTAATAGCTCACTAGTCGAGAGATCCTGCGCCGAAAATGTCCGGGGCTCAAACTTACCACCGAAGCTACGGGTTCAAGTTTAACTTGAGCGGTAGAGGAGCGTCGTAATCGGGCTGAAGTCGTACCGTAAGGAGCGGTGGACTGATTACGAGTGAGAATGTTGGCATTAGTAGCGAGATGTAAGTGAGAATCTTACAGGCCGAAAATCTAAGGTTTCCTGGGGAAGGCTCGTCCGCCCAGGGTTAGTCGGGACCTAAGCCGAGGCCGAAAGGCGTAGGTGATGGACAATTGGTTGATATTCCAATACCACTATTATCGTTATTATCGATGGTGTGACGGAGAAGGATAGGATGTGCTAGCGATTGGAAATGCTAGTCTAAGCATTTAGGGAGTTAAGACAGGAAAATCCGTCTTAACAATTCTGAGGTGTGATGGGGAAGGCCAATTTGGCCGAAGTATCTGATTCCATGCTTCCAAGAAAAGCATCTAGAGAGAGAAGTAGTGCCCGTACCGCAAACCGACACAGGTAGATGAGGAGAGAATCCTAAGGCCATCGGAAGAATTGCAGTTAAGGAACTAGGCAAATTGACCCCGTAAGTTCGCGAGAAGGGGTGCCTGCGAGAGCAGGCCGCAGAGAATAGGCCCAAGCAACTGTTTAGCAAAAACACAGGTCTCTGCTAAAGCGTAAGCTGATGTATAGGGGCTGACGCCTGCCCGGTGCTGGAAGGTTAAGGGGAACACTTAGCGCAAGCGAAGGTGTGAACTTAAGCCCCAGTAAACGGCGGCCGTAACTATAACGGTCCTAAGGTAGCGAAATTCCTTGTCAGGTAAGTTCTGACCCGCACGAATGGCGTAATGACTTGGGCACTGTCTCAACTGCAAATCCGGCGAAGTTGTAGTGCGAGTGAAGATGCTCGCTACCCGCGATTGGACGGAAAGACCCCGTAGAGCTTTACTGTAGCTTAGCATTGAGTTTCGATATTGTCTGTACAGGATAGGTGGGAGACTGAGAAGCTAGGGCGTCAGCCTTAGTGGAGTCATCCTTGGGATACCACCCTGACAGTATTGGGATTCTAACCGGACGCCATGAATCTGGTGACGGGACATTGTTAGGTGGGCAGTTTGACTGGGGCGGTCGCCTCCAAAAAAGTAACGGAGGCGCCCAAAGGTTCCCTCAGAACGGTCGGAAATCGTTCGAAGAGTGCAAAGGCAGAAGGGAGCCTGACTGCGACACCCACAAGTGGAGCAGGGACGAAAGTCGGGCTTAGTGATCCGGTGGTACCTCGTGGGAGGGCCATCGCTCAACGGATAAAAGCTACCTCGGGGATAACAGGCTGATCTCCCCCAAGAGTCCACATCGACGGGGAGGTTTGGCACCTCGATGTCGGCTCGTCGCATCCTGGGGCTGTAGTAGGTCCCAAGGGTTGGGCTGTTCGCCCATTAAAGCGGCACGCGAGCTGGGTTCAGAACGTCGTGAGACAGTTCGGTCCCTATCCGTCGCGGGCGTAGGAAATTTGAGAGGAGCTGTCCTTAGTACGAGAGGACCGGGATGGACTGACCTATGGTGCACCAGTTGTTCTGCCAAGAGCATGGCTGGGTAGCTAAGTCGGGAAGGGATAAACGCTGAAAGCATCTAAGCGTGAAGCCCCCCTCAAGATGAGATTTCCCATAGCATAAGCTAGTAAGACCCCTTGAAGAACACAAGGTTGATAGGTCAGAGGTGTAAGTGTGGTAACATATTTAGCTGACTGATACTAATAGGTCGAGGGCTTGACCAATAATTAAAAGATTTTGGCTGTAATTCATGTGCAATTTTCAGAGAACACTCTGATATCTGGTGATGATGGCGTAGAGGAAACACTCCTTTCCATTCCGAACAGGAAAGTTAAGCTCTACAGCGTCGATGGTACTGCATGGGAAACTGTGTGGGAGAGTAGAACGTTGCCAGGTTATATGGCTCGATAGCTCAGTCGGTAGAGCAGAGGACTGAAAATCCTCGTGTCCCTGGTTCGATTCCTGGTCGAGCCACCAGATAAAAAAGCACTAACATTTGTTAGTGCTTTTTTACTCTTTAGGAAATTATATTTTTATATTTATTATGAATAACTACTGTAAGGTATTTAGGTATCGCCTAAAGAGTAAAAATATGAATATAGTGCGCTTACAAGATTTTCCTCAGGCAAGCTTCGGAAATTCACATGCGCTGAAAAAGTCGACGCCTCGACAAGCTCGCCTTGGCGACTTTTTTTATTTAATAAATTCTAATAAGGCATCTACATGACCTTTAACTTTAACTTTTCTAAATTCATTTATTAGAATTCCATTTTCATCAATAATGAAAGTACTTCTTTCTATTCCTAAAACTTTTTTACCATACATATTTTTTTCTTTAATAACATCATATAGCTGGCAAACAACTTTTTCTTCATCACTTAATAAAACAAATGGTAAGTTAAATTTTTCAATAAATTTATTATGTGAGTTTAAGTTATCTTTACTTATACCAAGAACTATAGCATTTAAATCACTTATTTCAGTTATATTATCTCTAAAATCACAGGCTTCTGTAGAGCATCCCGGAGTATTATCCTTAGGATAAAAATATACTATTACTTTTTTTCCTCTATAGTCACTTAATTTATGTTCTTTTCCATCAGATCCCATAAGTGTAAAATCTGGTGCTAATTTTCCTAATTCCATTAAAAACATCCTCCTTATAAAGTTTATTTAATTATAATACTACTAATAATTATTATCAACAAGTAATACTAATTTAATCGTAAATTTATATTAAATTAATAAATCATATATATTTTAATATAAACTCTGGTATAATTAACTATGTTAACAAATTTTTATTTAAAGGAGATATTTTAATGGAAGATAAAATTTTGGCTACGATAGCAGGAAGAGAAATAAAAGAGTCTGATTTACAAGCAGTAATTATGAAATACCCAGCAGAAAGAAGAGAATACTTTAAAACAGTAGAAGCAAAAAAACAATTATTAGAGCAAATGGTTTCTTTTGAACTAATAAACATGCTAGGTAAGGAATTAAATATAGACTCTACAGAAGAGTATAGAGAAAATGTAAAACAGGCAGAAAAAGATATTTTAACTCAATTAACAATAAATAAATTATTATTAGAAGTTACTGTTACAGATGAGGATGCTTTAGATTATTATAATAATAATAAGAATGTTTTTACTCAACAACCAGCAGTTACAGCAAAACATATATTAGTTGATTCAAAAGAACTTTGTGATAAAATTAAAAGCGAAATTGATTCAAATGAAATTACATTTGAAGAAGCTGCTGTTAAATATTCAACTTGCCCATCTAAGGAGCAAGGAGGAAACCTTGGAGCTTTTGGTAGAGGTATGATGGTTCCAGAATTTGAAGAAGCTGCATTTAACTTAGAAATAGGTGTTGTAAGTGATTCTGTTCAAACTCAATTTGGCTATCATTTGATAAATGTTGAAGAGAAAAATGAAGGTAAAGAAATGCTATTTGATGAAGTTAAGGATCAAATTGTAAATACATTACTACAAGAAATGCAACAAAGAAAGTATTTAGATGTTGTTAAAGAATTAGAAAAGAAATACGTAGTTACTAGAGCATAATAAAGTATAAAAAATAAAGGAATTGATGTCAATTCCTTTATTTTTTATAGTAATTCATTAAAGCTTAATATGTATTTATCAGCTATATTTATTAAGGCTTCCTTTTGATTTTCAGATGCTTTATCATAAATAGCAAACACTTTCATGCCTGCAAGCTTTGCCCCTTTAACAGCTTGTACTATATCTTCAAAAACTAAACACTTATTTGGATCAACATTAAGTTTTTTGGCAGATAGTAAATATATGTCGGGATTATCTTTTGATTTTTTTACTTCTTCTGTTGTAGTTATTGAATCAAAAAAGTGGTATATATTATTTCTCTTAAGTGTTACCTCTAGTAGGGGTATAGAATTACTAGTTGCTAAGGCGATTTTCACACCTTTTTGTTTTAGTAAAGTTAAATACTCTACTACACCATCTTTTAGTTTAATTGTATTAGAATAATGATAAAAGGCCATTTCATGCCATGTAGATATAATATCTTCTATGCTGCTATCTATATTAAAATTGTTTTTAAAATAGATAGCTGTTTCAGTAAGAGTAAGATGAGTTATTTTTTCTTGAAGATTATCAGGAACATTATAACCAAACTTACTTAAATATTCTTCATCTATTTGAGCCCATATTCCCATTGAGTCTATTAGTGTTCCATCTAAATCAAATATAACTGCTTGTATATTATCCATATATTTATGACTACCTCCTTCAAGTGTTATTTAACATAATATTATAATAAGTTAAATATTATGTTAATTTATATTATTTTAGTAGTATATAAAAATTTTAACAATTATGACTCCTCTTTCATATAAGTATTGTAATTAGAATTTTGAAAAGGGGATAAGATTTATGTTGATATTAATATTGTGTGTTTATATATCAATAATTCCTATAGTATTAATTTCTTGTAAATCTATTGGGTTTGAAGATAAACTTAAAGAAGTTAATGACTATATGGATTGCAATTAATATAGTATATCTATATATAATTTAAAATACAAATATTAAAATAAAATTTACTTAAAATTAAAAATTATTATACTTAATAAGTAAGAAATAATAAATAAAATAAAAAATCCTCTCAATAATAGAGAGGATTTTTTTATGGTCGGGGTGACAGGGATTGAACCTGCGACCTCATGGTCCCAAACCACGCGCGCTCCCATCTGCGCCACACCCCGAAGTACATTATAATTATAGTAATTATAACCTGCTATGTCAACAGTTTTAAAAATAAAATGTTGAAATTATTTTTCTGTTGTTTTAATATATATAGATATTATATATATTTAGGAGGAACAAATTAATGAGAGGAAGTACTATAGTAATTATTTTGGGAAGCATAGGCTTTATATTAATGGGATTATTATCATTAAAGAGCAAAAAGACTAAAAAGCTATTAAGCAATAGTGGAGTTTATAGTGATATTGATAAGTTTATGAAGGTTAACGGAATATTTAATATATCTATAGGAGCATTAGGTGTTGTATTAGGAATAGCTGATTATATTTTACCAAATCAATCTAAGTATATAATAATTTTATTTATAGTAATTGTATCTATTTCATCTTTAGTACAAAGTAAGTCTTCAAAAAGGTATAGGAATATATAGAAATATATTCCTATACCTTTTTATAAATAAATTTTTAATAATTTATTTATAAAATTATAATAATGATGGTTATAAATAGCATATAATTATAATGAAAACTAGGTAATCATGGTTATATATGGATAACCAAGACTTATCTACATATGTATAGTATACATTTACATGGTCTAAATATCTCATTTTTTAAAAATTACCATTGTCCAAGCTTTCCATAAGTGTTATAATGGTAATAAATCATATAGGGAGAGGGGGATGGTCTAAGGACCAAACACTTATGAAAAAGAAGATTTTATCAATTGTTATAGCAGGTGCTTTAACAATAACTTCAGTCACGCCGGTTTTTGCTACTCCAAATCAGGAGGTAATAGAAAAAAATCAACAAGAGTATAACGAAATAAATAAGAAGATAGAAGATATTCAAGGTAAGATATATAGTTTAAATGAACAAATAGCACCATTAGCTGAAAAGGTTGAAAATAATAAGAAGCAAATGGAATCTATTAAGGATGAAGTTCAAAACACAAAGAAAGAAATTGAAAATTCAAAAACTGAAATTTCAGAAAAAGAGGAAGTATTAGGAAAAAGGTTAAGAGAGCTATATAAGTCAGGTGGACAAGGAAGTTATTTAATGCTTCTATTTAGCGCTGATAGTTTTGGTGATCTTGTTTCTAAATTAGATTCTGCTAATAGACTTGTAAGTATTGATAAAAAGATAGTAACAGATTTAGTAGATAAGAAAGAAAAATTAGACGAGAAAGTATCTTCTTTAGAAGAAAAATCAAATGAAATAGCTAAAATAAATGAGGAAACTAATAAGACTCTATCAGAATTTGAAACTAAGAAAGCAGAGCAGGAAAGTTTTATTGCAGAAGCACAGGCTGAGCAATTAAAATTCGATGCTGAGTTTTTATCTGTTGCAGAAAGAGGTTTAGTTGAACATCAACTTGAAATAGTAAAATCATCTAACGATAAATCAGCTCTTCAAAGTGCTATAAGCCAATTAATAAACATTAAAGATAATCAGCTTAAGAGTCCAACTGTAATTGAAGAAGTTAGAAATGCAATAGATGCAGGAACAGCTAAAGTTGAGGAATTAAAAGCTCAAGAAGAAGCAGCAAGTATACCAAATAGAGGATCTGGATCAGGTAATGCAGGAACAAGTAGTTCAGGTAATGCAATAGTAGATTTTGCATATGGATATATAGGTACTCCATATGTTTATGGAGCAACAGGACCTAGTAGTTTTGATTGTTCAGGATTTACTAGTTTTGTATATAGAAATGTAGCGGGGATGGACATAACAAGGACAACTTATTCACAGGTTGGAGTGGGACGTGAAGTTTCATATAATGAATTACAACCAGGAGATCTAGTATTTACTTATGGTTTAGATCACGTTGGAATTTATGTAGGTGGAGGACAATATATACATGCTCCACAACCAGGAGATGCAGTTAAGGTTTCACCTCTTACATCATTCACTACTGCTAGAAGAGTACTTTAATTAGAAGTTAATTATATGATTTTTATAAACTCCGTCTTATTTTAGGCGGAGTTTATTTTCATAATAATATATTATTATGTTTTTACTAATTTAATTTAAAAAATAAAATATTAATAGGATAATATTTTATGATATAATTTAGATTAGTTTTAAAGCTTATAAGTATATATTTAAGAAGAGTCTAAGGTTCATTATGTTTAATTGGTAGACTTATTATTATAATTTATATTAATGTTGATACTAATAATATAATGACAAAAGAAATTAGAGGTATTTAAGATGAATAGAAATATTAATTTACTAGAAGATGAATCTATTGATGATTTACAGTTAGATAACTTATATTTAATACAAAAAAAATCAGGATTTAGATTTGGTGTAGACGCAGTACTATTATCTAATTTTGCTAATGTAAAAAGAAATCATAGAGTTATAGATTTATGCACAGGTACTGGAATAGTTCCTTTTTTATTATATGGGAAATATAAGCCTAAAGAAGCTATTGGAATCGAGATTCAAAGCGATATGGTGGAAATGGCTAGAAGAAGTAGCATCTATAATAAATTAGAAGAAGTAATTAAATTTGAAAATGCTGATTTGAAAGATATAAATTTTCTAAGTAAGTTAGGCAAATTTGATGTTTTAACTGTTAATCCTCCCTATAAATTAAATAATTCAGGTATAGTAAATCCTAATGATAAATTAGCTATAGCTAGGCATGAGGTATTATGTACATTAGAGGATGTAATAGTATCAGCTAGAAAGCTTTTAAAGGATAATGGAAGAATGTATATGGTACATAGACCTGAAAGGTTAATAGATATATTCGAACTTATGAGAAAGCATAAAATTGAGCCTAAAAGAGTGCAGATGATACAACCAAATAGTAAGAAGGCACCTAATATAGTCTTAGTTGAAGGCCAACGTGATGGAGGAGCTTATTTAAAGTGGGAAGCACCTTTATATGTGTATAATGAAGATGGTAGTTATTCAAGTGAATTAAATAAAATATACGGTAGGGAGGTTTAGCTTCATGGAAAAAGGGAAATTATATTTAGTACCAACTCCAATAGGTAATTTAAAGGATATAACATTAAGAGCTTTGGAGGTTTTAGAAAATGCAGATATAATAGCAGCAGAAGATACAAGACAAAGTTTAAAGCTATTAAATCATTTTAATATAAAGAAAAGCTTATTTAGTTATCATAAACACAATGAGCAAGGGAAAAGTGAAGATATAATAAATAGATTAAAAGATGGAATGAATATAGCATTAATTACTGATGCTGGAACTCCAGGAATATCTGATCCTGGAAGTGTAATTGTTGAAAAATGCATAGAACAAGAAATAGAATTTGAAGTATTACCTGGAGCAACAGCCATAACAACTGCTTTAGTTTACTCAGGATTAGATACAACAAAGTTTATTTTTAGAGGATTTTTACCAAGAGAAAATAAAGAGAGAAATCCTATAATGGAAGAGATTAATGGTGTCAGAGATACTATAATACTATATGAAGCTCCACATAGACTATTGGATACATTAGAATATTTATTAAATAATTTAGGTAATAGAAAGATAGCAATATGTAGAGAACTTACTAAACTTCATGAAGAAATTTATAGAGGTACTATATCATTAGCCATTGAATATTTTGTAGAAAACAGACCGAGAGGAGAGTTTGTTTTAGTTATTGAAGGAAAATCAGACGATGAGATAAAAGCTGAAAAGGAAGCTTTGTGGAGCGATTTAACAATAGAAGAGCATTTGATAAAATTAATAGAAAGCGGAATAGACAAAAAAGAAGCTATAAAACTAGTGGCTAAAGAGAGAAATCTACCTAAAAAAGAAGTCTATAAATACTCAACAGAGTTATAATTAAATCCCCTACGAATTTACGAATTCATAGGGGATTTAATTATAACTGACTTTTTAATAAGTATTAAAATTATTTTTTTAATTCATTTAAGCAGTTTTTACAGATGTTTTTACCTTTGTAGTTAACAACATCTCTAGCATCTCCACAGAAGATACAAGCTGGTTCATATTTTTTTAATATTATTTGCTCACCATCTACATAGATTTCTAAAGCATCTTTTTCAGCTATATCTAATGTTCTTCTTAATTCAATAGGAATAACTATTCTTCCTAATTCATCCACTCTTCTTACTACACCAGTTGATTTCATTTTATTTCCTCCTTAAAACAAGTTTCGACATCTTGCAAGTTAATATTACTAAAAATGTAATTAAAAGTCAACATAAAAGAAAAATATTTTCAAAAATTACAAATTTAATATGACTCTTAGAGTTATAAATACAATATACTACCATAAATTAGAAAAGTCAATACTATTTATCAAATTTACAGTAAAACAGTAAAAAAATGTAGAATGGCTTGTCTACTAGCTTAAGAAGATGAAAATTAAGTTTGTACAAAACAAAATTAAAAAAAAGATAATAAAATAAGAAAAAAATGTAAAAAATATATGTATATATGTAAAGTTAATTGTATAAAGTGCATGTTTTAATTAAGAATTTCAAAATAATAGATAATTTTTATATTATTTTAAGAAAATAATAATAAAATTAAATTAAACAGAAAAAAATAACTTGTAATAAGTTTATATATACTATATAATTATAATAAAGTAAAAATGTAGAGGTGGATAGAATGGTAAAGAAAATAGATACTAATTATATAACAGAAGTTGCCGAAGAAATGTCTAATAATACTATGGTTGGTTACGATGATTTACCGAAATATGATCTTTTTTTATCTCAAGTTATAGATTTTTTAAATGATAAGTTTATGGAGGATAAATATACTAATAATATAGTTCAAAATTATATAAAGAGTGAAGTTATAAGTAAGCCTGAGGACGGAAAGAAAAGGGGCTATACTAAAATACATTTGGTACAATTAGTTCTTTTAAGCTATATGAGACCGGTATTAACAACGGAAGAAATTAAAAAGGTTTTCACTTTGGCATTTAATGAGATAAATGACAGAACAGATGATATTATATCTTGGGAAAAAGCATATAAGATATTCTCAGAAACTCAAAGTGAGAGCTTTAAAGATTTCTTAATTAAGCCAGCTGTAGATGAGGAAAAATTAGATAGTATAATTTCTGAATTAAAGTTAAATGAAAAAGATGAAAATAGTATAAGAACATTTGTTATAGTAATGTCTCTTATAGCACAAGCAAGTGCTATAAAAAAATTAGTACAAAAAATAGTAAATGAATATCATTCAGAATAGGATAACTATAATAAATTAATTTTTCTATATAAATTTAATTATTATATTTTTAAAAAAATCCCATTATAAGCATATTTAAATAGTGGGGTGATTTTTTATGGAAGAGATAGTGAACTTAATAGCTAATTTAGGATTTCCTATAGCAATTTCCTTATACTTATTAGTAAGAATAGAAGGAAAACTAGAGAATCTTACTACTAGCATAAATAACCTTTCACAAACCATAAATTCAATTAAATAAAGTATTTTAAATTAAGGTGTTGTTATATTTGATTATGGCAATACCTTATTCAGTTTTATATCCTATTAATTATTTAACTTTAGGATTATAATATATGTAAAGTATATAGGTAGGGAAGAACTTTAATGAATAATAAAAGAATAGTTAAAGAATCTGTTAGAGGAATAATAGAATATATTTTAAAGACTGGTAGCTTAGATGATAGATATATGGGAAGAAGTAGAGCTTTAGAAGGAACGTTAGCTCATCAAAAACTTCAAAGTAGTAATGAAAAAATATATATGAATTATCAAAAAGAAGTAAAATTAGAGCATTCCTTTGAAATAGATGATATAACTTTAATTGTAGAGGGAAGAGCGGATGGAATAATTATAGAAGATGATAATGTGTATATAGAAGAGATAAAATCCACTATGAAATCACTAATATTTATAGATGATGATTATAATGATTTACACTGGGCACAAGGTAAATTTTATGCATACATGTATTCTCTAAAAAATAACTTAAAGGAAATATATATAAGGTTAAGTTACTTTAATATAGAAACGGAAGAGGTTAAAAGTTTCGATAAAAAATTTAAATTAGATGAATTAGAAGAGTTCATTTTTTCTATAATTAAAGAATATAAAAAGTGGATATTATTAAAATCGATATTAAAAGAAGCAAGAAATAAATCTATTAAAAGGCTACAATTCCCTTTTGATAGCTATAGAAAAGGGCAAAAAGAACTTGCAATTACCTGCTTTAATACAATAAAAGAGAAGTCTGTATTGTTTGCACAGGCTCCAACAGGAATAGGAAAAACTATATCTACAGTATTCCCAGCTATAAAATCTTTAGGTGAGGATAGAGGAGATAGAATAGTATATTTAACTGCGAAAACTATAACCAGAACTGTTGCAGAGGAATCAATAAATAGATTAAAGGAAAATGGACTTACATGTAGAAATATTACTTTAACATCAAAAGAAAAAATTTGTTTTAAAGAGAAGGCGAAGTGTAATCCAGAGTATTGTGAATATGCAGTTGACTATTTTGACAAAGTAAATAACATTATATTTAAGATGTTAGAAAAGGAAAATAATTTTACAAGAGAAATAATAGAGTTATATTCAAGAAAAAATAGTATATGTCCATTTGAGTTATCATTAGATTTAAGTTTATGGTGTGATGTCATAATATGTGATTATAATTATGCCTTTGATCCAAGAGCTAAACTTAAAAGATTTTTTGAAGAAGATGTGGAAAACAATATATTACTTGTGGATGAAGGTCACAATCTTGTGGATAGAGCTAGAAATATGTTTAGTTCAGAAATTTATAAGGATAAGATATTACATGCAAGTAGATTACTTAAAGGAAAGGTACCAAGCTTATATAAGGCATTAAATGCTACAAATAAAGAACTCATAGAGATTAGAAGAGAAGTTCAGGAGCTAGAGCAAGATAGTATTTACAAAAAAGAAGAGTATAAAAATTTATATAAGCTTTTAAGAATAGTTTTAAAAGAATGTGATGAATATCTTATAAAGGCTGTAAATACCGAAGGATATGATGAAATTAAAGAATTATATTTTGATATTAGAAGTTTTATATCTATTTCAGAACTTTATAGTGATGAGTATGTTACTTTAGTAGAGCAAGATAAAAACAATGTTAAAGTTAAGTTGTTTTGTGTTAATCCTTCTAAAAATCTGTCTAAAGTAGTTCAAGGAAGCTATTCAACTATAATATTTTCAGCAACTTTAACACCTATAAATTATTATATAGATTTACTTGGAGGAGACGATAAGAGCTATAGAATGAAACTAGCATCTCCATTTAAAAAAGATAATCTAAAAGTTTATGGGTATCCCCTTAATATGAGATTTAGACAAAGAGAAAATAATATTGATAATTTATGTGAGTTAATAAGAAAATTTATAGAAGTAAAATCGGGAAATTATATAGTGTTTTTACCATCTTATCAATATTTAAAAAAGTTATATTTAAGGTATATAGAGCTTTATGGAGAAAGTAATACTATTTGTCAAGAAGAGGTTTTAACAGAGTCTGAAAAAGAAGAGTTTATAGACACGTTTCAAGATAAATCTAATATACTAGCATTTTGTGTTATAGGAGGCGTATTTTCAGAGGGTATAGATTTACCAGGGAATAGGCTTATCGGAAGCATAATAGTAGGAGTTGGATTTCCTAAAATCTCAAATGAAGGTGATATAATAAAGGATTATTATGAAGAAAAAGGTTTTGATTATGCATATATTTATCCTGGAATAAATAAGGTTATGCAGGCGGCTGGAAGAGTAATAAGGACAGAAACAGATGAGGGACGGATACTTCTTATAGATGACAGATACTTTACACTTAAATATAGAAATTTATTGCCAAAAGAATGGGAAATAATAAAATAATGGATAGATGGGAGAGTTAGGATGAGAGTTACAGATTTAAGTCACAATATAAACACAGATATGACTACATATACAAAAGATGAGAAGCCTGAGATCTACAATATAGCCACAATCGAAAAGGATGGTTTTAATGAGAAGATTTTAAAAATATGTACTCATACAGGAACTCACATTGATGCGCCGAGCCATATGATTAATAAGGGGAAAAATATTGACGAGTTTAATGTAAGTGACTTTATAGGTATAGCTGTAATAGTAGATATTTCTCAATTTAAAGAAGTCACTATAAGAGACTTAATGAAATATGAAGATAAGATAAGAAACTGTGATTTTCTAATATTAAAAACAGGATGGGAAAAATATTGGGGAAGTAATGATTACTTTAATAATTTTCCTAGCTTAACTGAAGAGGCAGCTAAATGGATATGTGACTTCAACTTAAGAGGGATAGGAATAGACACAATATCTATTGATAAATTTGATAGTATAGATTTTGAAATACACAACATTATTTTATCTAGAGGAAAACTGATAATTGAAAATTTAACTAATTTAGATCTGATAAATAGCGAAGAGTTTACACTAGTAGCTACTCCATTAAAAATAGAATGCGGAGATGCATCACCAGTTAGGGCAATTGCCTTAACTAATTAGCATTTAATAAAAATAAGTCAAGGTATAAAGCTACTTAGAGTATTACCTTGACTTATTTTTAATATTATTTTTATATGAATTTCTTTTAATATAGGTATGAATTAAAACTGTAAGTTTATATTTATGCCTATATAAGAATTATTAATCTATAAATAGTTTATAGTTTGCAGTAAATGAATCTCCAACATTTAATTTTTGAATCCCAGCTTTATCTTTAAACTCTCCATTAAAATTATAAAAATCTGAATGACCATACCATGGTTCTATACAAACAAAAGGAGCTCCAGTTGATTTTGTCCATATAGCTAAATAAGGAAATCCAGAGAAGTCCATAGATAGGCTTTTGTTATGATTTTTTGATTTTAAACTTATTATATTTGACTTTAAATCTCCAAACACTAAGGCATCAAGTTTAAATAAGTCTAAAGACAGATTTATAATGTTTTCATCATTGAAGTATGGCTTTTTGTCACAAGTAAAATATCCAGTTTTAGAATTTAGTTCCATTAAAGAACAGTTTTCCTTTTGGTTAAATTCAAAGTAGTAATCTTCAAGTTTCTCTCCAGCCATTAATGGGCACATAAATGCTGGATGAGCTCCTATTGAGAAGTAGATATCTTTATCATCAAGATTAGTAACATTATATCCAACTTTAACGCCATTTTCTAAAAGCTCATATGAAAGCTTTAATGAAAACTTATAAGGGTAAACTTTTAATGTATCTTCTGACCATAAAAGTTCAAATACTATATGATTATCGTCTTTTTCAATCATTTTAAAGTCTTTAGTTCTTGCAAGCCCATGTTGTGGTAATTCATATTCTAATCCATCTACTAAATATTTACCATCTGTAACTCTACCAACTATAGGGAATAATATTGGGGAATGATATTTCCAATATGATTCATCTCCATTCCATAGAAACTCTGTTGAGTCTTTTTTACTAATTAAGTTATTAAGTTCTCCACCAAATGTATTAGCTGATATTTTTATATTTTCATTTTCTAATATGTATTTCATAATAAACACCCTTTCAATTTATATAAGGTTTACATAGAAATTATACTATAATCAATGGTTTTTAGAAAGAATTAGAAATAAATACATCACTTTGCTTATATAATTTCAAATAATATAGTATTATATAAAGTAATAATTAAATAATGTAAAAGAATTATAATATAACTTATTTGAGATATAATATAAAAGATAAAAAATAAATAATAAATAATGTGGTGATTTAATGGCTAATAACAATAATGAAAATAAAAAGTCTATAATAGATGGTATAATATATTTTATTGTAAAAGTGAATAATGATGATATATTTGCATTAGGTGCTCAACTTGCATACTATTTAATACTAGCCTTTTTCCCGTTTTTAATATTTTTAATGACATTAGTTGGTTTTAGCAATTTAAACTCTGCAGATATTTTAGATGGGTTAAGAACTATATTACCCGATAGTGTATTTACATTAGTAGATACCACAGTTGTTGAAATTGTAGATACTCAAAATGCTGGTTTATTAGGAGCTTCTATTGCTCTTACAATGTGGTCAGCTTCATCGGGATTCAGAGCAGTTATTAAAGGCGTTAATAAAGCATACGACATGAAGGAAAGTAGATCCTTTATAAAAAGAGCATTTGTAGCTATATTTTTTACCTTAGCTTTAGCTTTAATAATAATGTTAGCTTTAGCTTTATTAGTATTTGGAGAATTGATAGGAAAATATTTAATATCTATACTTCCATTTCAGAATATAATAATAATAATATGGAATTTAAGCAGGTATATAGTAGTTGTACTTATAATGTGTTGGATATTTGCAGGGATATATAGGTACACTCCTGCTAAAAAAATTCCATGGAGAGAGGTTTTTCCAGGAGCTATAGTAAGTACCTTGGGATGGATAATAGTTTCATTAGCATTTTCATACTATATAAATAATATAGCTAATTATTCAAGGTTATATGGAAGCGTAGGGGCAGTATTTATATTAATGACTTGGTTATATATTACATCAATGATACTAATTTTAGGAGCTGAAATAAATTCAGTTTTATCAATGAGACGAAAAAATTAATAAAACTATTAGAGAGACTATTTTTATATAGTCTCTTATTTTGTTTCTAAGAAAGTGTTTATAAAAATATGTAATATTTTATTTATTTATGTATAGAAAAAAACTAACTGGATATAATCAAAGAAGAGATATTCAGGAGGTGTAAAAATGAATAAAATAGTATTATTAGGAAAGTTAATAAAAGACCCTGAACTTAGAACATTAGAGGGTAGTGATAAAGTATTTACTAGGTTCATAATCGCAGTAGATAGAAATTTTAAAGCTCAAGATGGCACAAGAAAATCAGATTTAATACCAATCACAATTTGGGGAAGAAAAGCAGAAGTAGTGTGTCAATATATGAGAAAAGGAAGCTATATAAGCTTGAGTGGAAGACTGAGAACAGGAAGCTATGAAGATAAAGATGGTAACAAAAAGTACATAGCTGAAGTTGTAGCAGAAGATTTTAAATTTGTAGGAAATAGAAGAGTTGAAAAAGAATTAGAAAACACAGATAATTTAAATGATTTTGCTAATTAAAGATTAAAATATAAATTTAAATTTAAATAAATAGTATGACAGGGTAAGATATTAATTAATAGCTTACCCTGTTATATTTAAAATAAAGTTTTAGAGATAAAGTTAGATATTATTTTTAAATAGTACCCTTACTTAATACAGTTGCTTTATCTTCTCCATTTTGAATTCCATTTATTATTTTTACAGAAGAAGATATATTACCAATTAATATTCCTCCAACTAGACTATTGTTTTCAAAGAATAATTTAGAGTATTTATTATTTACACTATCAATATAACCTACCTTTTCTAGAGAAGGGTCATCAAAGTTTACTGTTCCAGCAGAGAATACTTGAGTATTCATTGAAGCAAACACTGTAGATGAAACAAATTTCTCGAATTTAATTTTATCACCTGTAGCATTAGCCCCAGCAACTTTACCCATTTCTATTGCAGCTGGCCAGTTTCCATAATAAATTCCATCTAATTCAGCTACATCTCCGCAAGCATAAATATCTTCAATATTTGTTTGCATATATTGATCCACAACAATACCTTTATTACATTGTATTCCTAAAGGCTGAGCTAAGAAAATATTAGATCTAACTCCAACAGAATAAATAATAGTATCAACATCAATTAATTTGCCACTCTTTAATTTAATTGACTTAACGCCATTCTTATCTGCATTTATAAATTCAACAGCTTCACCTAATAATACATTAACAGGAGTTTTATTAACTAGTGATTCGAATAACTTAGATCCTTCAGTATCTAATTGACGAGGAAGCATTCTATCTGCTAATTCAACTACAGTAACATTTATATTACGTTTTTGAACTTCCCAAGCAGCTTCTAAACCTAGTAAGCCACCACCAATAATAACTACATTTTTAGAAGAAGGTAATTCATTTTTAATAGCTTCAACATCACTAAGCTTCTTAACTGTATGAATGCCTTTAATAGTATTATAAGTCCAAGAATTTATTTCTATTTCAGAATCATCTAATTTAACCTTTGTTGGAGGAACAAAATTATAACTACCATTTGCTAAAACTAACTTATCATAACGAATTCCTTGTTTATTATCTAATTTAATAGTTTTAGTTTCCTTATCAATACTATTTACATTTGCACCAAGAATTTCAATTATATTATTTTCTTTATACCAATTAGCTTTTGCAAGGTAGAATGTATCATCAATTTCATCAGTTATTAAATCAGAAAGCTGAGTTCTTACATATGAGTGCTCTGTTTCATTAGAAATAAGTTTTATAATTGCACTAGCATTTCTTTCCTTTATAGCTTTAGCAGCATAGAAACCAGCAGCACCATTACCTATTATTACATAGGTCTCTTCTTTATCAATTGAATAATTACTAGTCTCTCTCTTTACTTCTACGAATTGATCACTTCCAGCTCCACATACAGAACAAATTTCTGGAACGGTCTCAGCTTCAAATATCTCACCACAAATTACACATTTCCAAAGTTTCAAACCACCGTTTGTAGGAACTTCTTCTATATTTGTTTTAGCTTTTGCCATAGGTGTAAATTTCTTTTTACCAGTTAAAATTTCTCCAAATCCAAGTCCAAATTCATAAGCTTCTTTTAATTCGTTATCAGATGGTTTGAAGTTTATTTTTAAGCTAGGACCATACAGCTTCATATTTAACTCTTTAAATCTTGTTTCCATTCTAGGAATAGCTTCTCCACTCCAACCATATGAACCAAATGCAGCAGCTAGTTTTCCACCATGGACAACTGGGTTTAGTTTTGAAAGTATATCACGAATTGGTTCAAGTAATTCACTAACTATAGTAGGTGAGCCGCATAGTAATCCATCTGATTCTCCTATGCTATTAATTATATCACCCATCTCATGATGTATAACATTAAATAATCTAACTTCAATGTTTCCAGCAGCTTCTATGCCCTTAGCGATTTCCTTAGCTAATGTTTCAGTATAACCATATGCTGAAACATAAGGTATTGTAACTATTTTTTTACCATCGTCAAGTGGAGAAGCAGGAGTACTCCATTGTCTATAAGTTTCAACAATTTTCATTGGTTCTTCTACTAAAACAGGCCCGTGACCGGGTAAAATCATATCAATTTTTAGATTTTCAATCTTTTTTATAGCTTTTAATACATATGGTTTATATGGTCCAAAAATACAATCAAAGTAGTATTTTAGTGCGTCCATGTAGTGATCTTTATTTTCAACTTTGCTATTTATTATTGCTTCAGATGAATAGTGAGACCCAAAGGAATCACATGTAATTAAAACTTCGTCTTCAGGAACATAAGTGTATATTGAATCTGGCCAGTGTAAGAAAGGGGCAGAAATAAATTGTAAAGTTTTATTTCCTAAGCTTAATGTATCTCCATCGCCAACAGTTATTGATTCAAAGTCTCTATTTGCAATTTTTTTCATAAATTTAATTGCAGGAGCAGAGCCTACTACTTTGGCATTTGGTGAAATTTCTAACAACTTAGCCACTGATCCAGCATGATCAGGCTCAGTATGATCAAGAACGATATAATGAATATTTGTAATATCTATATCTAAATCTTTTAATCTTTCTATATATTCATCAAAAAATTCAACCTTAACTGTTTCAAAAACAGCTGTTTTTTCACTTCCTTTAACAACATATGAGTTATAGCTTGTTCCGTAAGGTGTGTACATAATAATATCAAAAATTCTTAAATTTGGATCAAGAGCCCCAACCCAATGTATATCTTTTTTTAATTGTAAAGATTTCATAAATTTACACCTACCTCAAATTAATATTATATAATAATAATTATTATAAAATTATTATATGTCTAATTATTAACAATATCAATAACTATTTAAAATATTTATTAATAATTTATATTTTATATTCCAGATTAATATAAGTATTTTTTAAAAGATATATATAGTCTAACAATAACATATCAATATTATTACTAAATCATCAATTATAGATATAAATTAGATAAGATTAATAATAAAAAGCAACAAATTCGACAAGAAGCTAAAGTTATTTATAAAAATGTTTTATATTATTAAATAACTTTATGTTAAAAAAATATATTGAGAAAAAAATGTAAAAATATAAAGAAATATTTTAATGGTATAACAAACAATGTTTGACATTGTTTTGATAAATTTTATGATATGTTTTTATTGTAGTAGTTAATTAACCTAATATGGTTTATAAAGAGGGGGATAAAATGCATATTGTTGATAGTTTATACAATATTACAAAGAATGATAATAAGGAAAGCAGATATGCCTATAGAATGATAAAGGAGGATTTTTTTGGTGGACAAGCTTTTGGCATAGAGGCGGAAAGACAAGACTTAGTTGAAGGAAATGTAGTTACAATAGAAAGGGATGAGATTAGAAAAATATCTAATATTGAAGGAAAGGTTAAGGAACTTTTAAATTTAATACATGTTAATGAAGTGTCTCCAATACATCTTGTTGACATATTAGGAGAATATGTTGATAACTATGTATCAGATTTTAATTTGTAATTTTGAAGTAAGTTAAAAATCACATATAATCATGTAGTATTTATAGTAAAATATATTAGAGGTGATTTTTATGATAATTGGAATAGGTACTGACATAATTGAAATAGATAGAATTGAAAATGCTATTAATAAAACAAATGGATTTATAGATAAGTTATTCACTAAAAGAGAAATTGAAATGTTTAAATCTAGAAATATGAGAGCAGAAGTAGTAGCAGGAAATTTTGCAGCTAAAGAGGCTATAAGTAAAGCCTTTGGAACAGGTATAAGGGGATTTTCTTTAAAAGAAATAGAGGTTTTAAGGGATAAGTTAGGAAAGCCTGAGGTATTTTTAAGTGATAATATAAATAGCCTTATAGGTAAAAAATATAATATAAATATATCAATATCACATAATAATACGTCGTCAATAGCTTTTGCTATTTTGGAGGAAGCATAATGTATGTAATGTCAACAAATAAATGTATGTGTATAGATAAATACACCATAGAGAAAGTTGGGATACCAGGTATTGTTCTTATGGAAAATGCAGCAAATGAAGTAGTAAATAAAATTTTTAATATGGGAGAAAAATTTATTATTTTCTGTGGCAAAGGCAATAATGGTGGAGACGGGTTAGCTATTGCAAGAAAGTTAATTTTAAAAAATAAGGATGTGTTGGTAGTTGTCGTAAATAAAAATGATAACTGTTCTAATGAATTTTCTACTAATTTAGAAATAATAAAAAAAATTACATCAAAAATTACTTATATTAGTAATGAAAAGGACATAGAAAGTTTAATTCCTATCTTTAGTAGCTATAAAGTTGGAATAGACTGTCTTTTTGGAATAGGATTAAATAGAGAGTTAAGCGGATTATATATTGGTTTAATAGATACTATAAATAGATATGTGGAAACTAAAATAAGTATTGATGTACCATCAGGATTAAACGCAGATAATGGTGAAGTAATGGGGGTGGCTATAAAAGCTGATATAACTTATACATTTGAAGTTATAAAAAGAGGATTTATAGAGTATAAAGCATTAAGTTATTTGGGTAAACTTGAGGTTTTAAATATAGGTATTCCAGATTATGTTAAGCATGAAAACTCTGAAAAAATAACTATTTTAAAAAAGGTTGAGTATAGCAAATTGCTAAAAAAGAGAAATTTATATGACCATAAAGGAATGTACGGGAAAATTGCTATTTTAGCAGGTAGTAAAGGTTATACTGGAGCAGCATATATAACTACTGAAGCATGTGTTAAATCAGGTTCAGGATTAATTACCCTAGTATCTTCAGGATATGTCCAAGATATATTGAGTTGTAAGCTAGTTGAGGCTATGACTTTAGATATAAAGGAAGAGGAGAAAGTAAAAGGTTTATTGGAGAACTCAGATGTAATTGCGATAGGACCTGGTTTAACAGAAGGAGACTTATATAAAAATATACTAAAAGATATAAAAAGCTATGAAGAAAAATTTTTTGTAGTTGATGCAGATGGATTACAATTGATTTCAAAAGATAAGGATTTAATGAAAAGGATTAGAGGAAGGGCAGTCTTTACTCCACATCCGGGAGAAATGGCGAAACTACTAGGTAAATCAGTTGATTTTGTTGAAAGTGATAGAATAGGTATTGCAAAAAAATATGCAAAAGATAATGATGTAATAATAGTTCTAAAGGGGTACAATACTGTAATAACAAATGGTGATGATGTGTACATAAACAATACAGGGAATAGTAAGATGGCCTCAGGAGGAATGGGGGATTGCTTAACTGGAATAATATCATCACTTATAGGACAAAGACATTCTATTATGGATTCAGCTTTACTTGGTACATATATACATGGGTTAGCAGGGGAGCTTTCCTATTCCAATAAATATTGTACAGTAGCCTCTGAAGTTATAGAAAATATATCTAAAGTTATGGATTATATATCTAGATAAGTTTTAAAGTATGAATAAAATCCATCTAAAGCTAATATTAGTATTAATAAGTACTAAAGCTTTAGGGAGGATTTATGAAAAAGAAATTATTATTAATACTTATGGTATGCATACCAGTTATATTGATTCTTTTAGTGATATTATTTAGAATTACATCTGAGCCAAGTAATGAAGAAATAATAAAATCTCTAAGAGAAATAAAATGTTATAGTACAAAAGTAGAGTATATAATAAAAAATTCTAGGGGAGAGGAAAGAGAGGAAACTAAACACTATTATTTAAAAGATATTGGTGGAAGAATTGACTTTGGAGAAGAAAGATCAAAGATATACAAAGATAATAAAATTATAGTTAAAGACAACATATCAAATAAAGAATATGCAATGGAAGATGATATGGATAAAATACATTCTTTAGCTTTTATGAATAAATTATTATCATACCCAATTAATGAAGATGGAATAAAAGAGGGACAGGAAGAGTGGGGAGACACAGAGTATATAGAATTTACCAGTGAGGTATTTTTAAAAAATAATCATTTAGATAAAATTAAGGTTTTCATAGATAAGAATGAAAAGACTCCAATTGGAGCCATCGTTTATGACAAAAATGGAAAAGATAGAATAAGGATTGTGTATAGAGATTTCCAAAAACTAAAGCAATTAGAGGATGGATTTCTAGATTAATTGATATAGAAACAAAGTAAAATAAAAATAACCAGTTCGATATTAGTACGCGTTAAGAAGTTAAAGAAAATGGAGTACATAAGTGTAAAAATAGTTTTATAAATTAAACCTTAATATTATTTTATTAAATTATAAAAAAACTATAGAAATATAAATTTAAACAAAGAATTTGAAACATATGTTTTGACAAAGTGACATAATTTGCAATATAATTGAGTTATACATAGATTTTTACTACCTGGAGGCAAATTATGTCTAATAAAGTTAAAAAACTAAATTTTATAAAAAATGTAGTTAAAATTAAAAAAAATAGTCAATTTATTGATTACAATTTAATAGAATATAATGAAGACCAACTTGATTTGGAATTTTTAGAATTAATGAAAGAGGGCTACAAAGAAATGTCTAAAATTAATTTGGAGCTTTCACAACTTCCTTTCGAGTGCGAAATTGCAGATATTAACGAATATGAGAACTGGCTTTGCGGAGTGTGATATTTCTAATGACGACTATGGTAGTAAAAAGAGGGGATATTTTTTATGCAGATTTAAGTCCTGTTATAGGTTCAGAACAAGGTGGGATTAGACCTGTTATAATAGTTCAAAATGATATTGGCAATAAATATAGTCCTACAGTTATAGTTGCAGCTATAACTTCACAAATAAATAAGGCTAAATTGCCAACGCATGTTGAAATTTCTTCAGAAGAATATGGATTGAATAGGGACTCAGTTGTTCTATTAGAACAAGTAAGAACTTTGGATAAAAAAAGATTAAAAGAAAAAATAGGGCATATGACAGATGCTGATATGAAGAAAGTTAATAAAGCCTTATTAATTAGTTTAAATCTTGCATAAAATTTTGAGAAAAAGAGTATATTAAATACTTAAGAAACCCGATTAGGGTTTCTTTTATTTATATAAAACATAGCAAAAGTGATATACTATTTTTAAATAGAGTATCACTTAAGTGTAAAAAATATATATTTTATTAAAAAATAGAAGTAATAGTATATACAAAATAAAAATGTTATGCTAAAATAATTTTAGCGAATATAGGAAAATATATATTGACAGGTAAATTTAAATCTTAGGAGGATAAAAAATGATAAAAAATATTGAAGAATTAAAATCAGTAGCTAAAACTGTTCGTGGGGATATAGTTTCAATGCTAACAGAATCAGCATCAGGACATCCAGGTGGTTCATTATCAGCGGCAGATATATTAACTACACTATTTTTTGAAGAAATGAATATAGACCCAGAAAATCCTAAGGACGAAAATAGAGATAGATTTGTATTATCTAAAGGACATGCAGCCCCTGTTTTATATAGCGTATTAGCAAGAAAAGGATATTTTCCTGTTGAAGAGCTTAAAACTTTAAGAAAAATTGGATCAAGATTACAAGGGCATCCAAGTATGAAATGCTTACCTGGAATAGATATGTCAACTGGGTCTTTAGGCCAAGGAATTTCTGCATCTGTAGGAATGGCTTTAGCAGGGAAAGTTGATAAGAAGAACTATAGAGTTTATACACTTTTAGGCGATGGAGAGCTTGAGGAAGGCCAAGTTTGGGAAGCAGCTATGTCAGCAGCTCACTATAAACTTGACAATTTAACTGCATTTGTAGACTTTAATGGATTGCAAATAGATGGAGATATAACAAAAGTTATGAATCCATCACCAATAGATAAAAAGTTTGAAGCCTTTGGATGGAATGTATTAGTAATAGATGGTCATAACATAGAAGAAATAATAAATGCTATAGATAAAGCTAAAAATTGCAAAGGAAAACCTACTGCTGTTATATGTAACACTATAAAAGGAAAAGGTGTTTCCTTTATGGAAAATCAAGCAGCATGGCATGGAACAGCACCAAGTAAAGAACAATGTGAGCAAGCACTAGCAGAAATTGGAGGTAATAACTAATGAGTAAGAAGATTGCAACAAGAGAAGCTTATGGAAAAGCATTAGCATCATTAGCTAATGTTAATGAGAATATATTAGTTTTAGATGCGGATCTTTCTAAATCTACAAAAACTGCAGATTTTAAAGCTGTTTGCGAAGAAAGATTCTTTAATATGGGGATAGCTGAAGGAAATATGATGGGAGTTGCAGCAGGCTTATCTACTTGTGGAAAAATACCATTTGTTAGTACCTTTGCAATGTTTGCAGCTGGAAGAGCTTTTGAACAAATTAGAAACTCTATTTGTTATCCGAAATTAAATGTTAAAGTATGTGCAACTCATGCTGGTTTAACAGTAGGAGAAGATGGTGCATCTCATCAAGCTATAGAAGATTTAGCTTTAATGAGAAGTATACCTAATATGACAGTAATATGCCCAGCAGACGCAGTAGAGACAGAAGCCGCTATAAAAGCTATTGCAGAGTATGATGGACCTTGCTATGTTAGGCTTGGAAGAGCTGCTGTAAATGTTATAAATGATGAAAAAACTTATGAATTTAAAATAGGAAAAGGCGTGACATTATCAGAAGGAAATGATGTAACGATAGTTGCAACAGGAATAATGGTAGATGTTGCATTAGAAGCGAAAGAACAATTAAAGAAAGATGGAATTAATGCAAGAGTAATAAATATTCACACATTAAAGCCAATTGACAAAGAGTTGTTAGTTAAAGCTGCAAAGGAAACAGGAGCTATAGTTACTGTTGAAGAACATAATATAATAGGTGGACTTGGTTCAGCGGTTGCAGAAGTTTTAACTGAAGAAGCTCCAGTGCCTGTATTAAAGGTTGGAGTAAATGATGTATTTGGGGAAAGTGGATTGCCAAATCAATTATTAGAAGCATATGGTTTAACAGCTAGTAATGTTATAGAAAAAGTTAAAAAGGCAATTTCTCTAAAAAAATAAAAAGTTTACTATAATAATTTAAATAAATTACTAAAAAAATAGCTATATTTACCACTAAAGCTGTAGAAAATTTCTACAGCTTTTTATTTTAAAATTTTAAATTACAATTTGCTAAAATAGTAATATAATAGTAACAGTGGTTTATTTAATTATTAAATGAAAATACCATAATATTAGGGGTAAAGCTGCGGATAGAAAAGAATAAAATGAGGAAAAATAATAGAAGTTCTCTAAGAAAGGGGCATATAATAATGAAGGAAAAAATAAAGGAATATGTTTTAATACTTACAGGTGTGTTTCTAGTTGCTATATCATTAGAATATTTTTTTATTCCTAATAATATAGCAGCAGGGGGATTGACTGGATTAGCTATAGTAATAAATCATTATATACCAGCGATGTCTACTGGACCATTAGTGTTTATTATGGATTTAATCTTGTTTGTAATCGGATTTATTTTTCTTGGGAAAAACTTTGGGGTCAAAACTATAGTATCTAGTTTTAGCTTGGCAGGAATGATGACAATAATAGAAAAATTTTTAAATCCTCAAGCAATAACAAATGATTTAATGTTAGCAGCAATATTTGGAACTCTTATAACCTCAATAGGAATGGCAATTGTGTTTAATGCAAATGCATCAACGGGTGGTACAGACACCATAGCAAAGATATTGAATAAATTTTTTCATATTGATATAGGTAAGTCATTATTATCAGTAGATTTTATAGTAACCTTATTAGGGGCAATTACTTTTGGCATAAACATAGGATTATATGGATTACTTTCAGTAATAATTAATGGAATTGCTATTGATAAAGTAATAGAAGGTTTCCATGTTTGTAAAGAAGTAACTATTATAAGTTCTAAAAATGATGAAATAGGTAGATTTATAATGAACGATTTAGAGCGAGGATGCACATATTTAAAAGGAGTAGGTGGATTTACCAATACTGATATTTATGTGATATATGCAGTATTGGGAAGAAGTGAATTTATAAAATTAAAGCAGTATATAAGTAAAATAGATCCTAAGGCTTTTATAACAGTTGGAGAAGTTCATGAAGTTATGGGAGAAGGATTTAAGAATATACAATAATTTTAGGGATGGGACTATTTATTAGAAGGAGAATAAAAAAACGTATGAATAAGTTAAAAGAATATATTTTATCAACTTTAGGAGTAGCATTAGTAGCAACAGGACTAGAATACTTCTTCTTTCCAAATAACATAGCAGCAGGTGGGGTATCTGGGTTGGCATTAGCGATAAATAAAATTATAAATATAAATCCAAGTATATTAGTATTTATATTTAACATTATATTATTTATCCTTGCATTTTTTTTGATAGGTAGTTCATTTGGGGCAAAAAGCATTTATTCAACCATTATGCTATCATTTTTTATGTGGATATATGAAGCATTTTTACATCCTAAAGCTATTACTGAAAATTTAATACTAGCATGTATATTTGGTTCAGCTGTATTAGCTATGGGAACAGCAATAGTTTTTTATCAAGATGCATCTACTGGAGGAACTGCAATAGTAGCAAAAATTTTAAATAAGTATCTTCATATACCAATTGGGCAGGGACTATTAATGGCAGATTGTACAGTTACATTATTAGCAATTTATTCATTTGGTGTTGAAAAGGGATTATTTGGACTTCTAAGTGCTATATTAATAGGAAATTTAGTTGATAGATTTATAGCTGGAATTAATCCAGTTAAACAAGTATTTATAATTACAAATAAAGAAAAACTAATAGTGGATTTTATAAATAATGAGATTGATAGAGGGTGTACTATTTTGTCGGGGAAAGGTGGCTATACAAAAGAAAATACAACTGTGATATATACAGTTTTAAGTTCTAAACAATTTATAACTTTAAAACAATTTATAAAGCATAGAAATCCAGAGGCTTTTTTAACAGTGAGTGAATCAACAGAGGCTTTAGGTAAGGGGTTCGCAGATTATTAAGAAATTAAGAGAATTCTGAAGAAAATAAAAAAAATATAGATTTTATTAGAAGTAAAAGTATAAAAAAAGTTTTTCCTTAGAGGATGTTATGCTATAATAACGCTATAGGTTTAGCAACTTTTAAAAAAATAGGCTGATGCGAGGTGTTTTGAAATGATAGAATTTAAGAATGTATCTAAGCTATATGATAACAATGTTAAGGCTTTAGCGGATGTAAATATAAATATAGAATCAGGTGAATTTGTATTTTTAGTTGGACCTTCAGGAGCAGGTAAATCAACTTTTATTAAGATGTTAATTAAGGAAACAGAACCAACAGTTGGAGAAATAGTAGTGTCAGGAAAGAAGCTTTCAACAATAACAAGAAGGCAAATACCTTACTATAGAAGAAAAATAGGAATGGTTTTCCAAGACTTTAGACTTATACCAACATTAAATGTATATGAAAATGTTGCGTTTGCTATGAGAGTTGTAGAAACATCAGCAAAGGATATAAGAAAAAGAGTACCAATGGTATTATCTTTAGTTGGTCTTTCCCATAAGTACAAAATGTTCCCAAATGAATTGTCTGGTGGAGAGCAACAAAGAGTGGCACTTGCAAGGGCTATAGTTAATAATCCTTCAGTTTTAATATGTGATGAGCCAACAGGGAATTTAGACCCAGAAACAGCTAAAGAAATAATGGATTTATTAGAAGATATAAATAGAGCAGGAACGACTATATTAATGGCTACTCATGCTAAAGAAATAGTTGATAATATGAAAAAGAGAGTTATTGCCATAGAAAAAGGATGTGTATCAAGAGATACTAAGAGGGGGATGTACGAAGATGAAGTTTAATACACTAAAGTACTTTTTTATAGATGCCTTAAAAAGTCTTAGAAGAAATAGAACATTAAGTATAGCAGCCATGATTACGGTACTAATAACATTCTTTATATTTGGTACATTTACTTTATTAGGGCTGAATTTTAATAAAGCAATAGAAGATGTAGCATCAAAAGTTGAAATAAAAGTTTACTTAAAAGAGGATGTAAAGTTATTAGATCAAAGAGAAATAGAAATGAAGCTTAATGAGCAAGATGGCGTTAAAGAAGTAATATATGAGTCAAGAGAAGAAGCTTTTTTAAATTTTAAAGAAAGTTTAAAAGATAATCCAGGATTATTACAAGGATATGATTTACAAAACAATCCACTTCCTAGCTCATTTATAGTAAAATTAAAAGATCCAGCTTATGCAAATGCTATTGGAAGCTCAGTAAAGGATATGACTGGTGTAGAAGATATTTCTAATCAACAAGAAATGATAAATGCAATAAGTTCATTTGTTGATGGAGTTAGAATAGCAGGATTAGTATTGTTTGTGGTATTTGTAGGAGTATCTATATTCTTAATTACCAACACAACAAAAATAACAGTGTATTCAAGAAGAAAAGAAGTTGGAATAATGAAATTTGTAGGTGCTACTGATTGGTTTATAAGGTGGCCATTTATAATTGAGGGTATGATAATTGGTATAGTAGGATCATTATTTGCAAGTTTATCATTATTTGCATTATATAAGTGGGCTTATGGATACATAGTGTCTAATATGTTCTTAGTTACATTAGTTACTCCTGGATTTGTTCTTGGAACCTTGACATGGATATTCATATTAGGAGGAACAATTGTTGGAGCAGTAGGAAGTTCTGTAGCATTAAGAAAATTCTTAGATGTATAAAATATAGAATAACAAGATAAAATAATTAATATGTTTAAGTGGAGTATATACTCCACTTAAAACATATTTAAGGTAATCTAAGAGTATAGATAATGTATATACGACAGAATGAGTTTTTATGAAAGGAAGTATTAGGAATATGGAGGAGAATAACAGCAAAAATAAAAAAGTAAATAATAGCTCTAAAAAATCAATAATTATAGTGGCGATAGTTATAGCTTTTATATTTTCAAATATAATGTTTTTCTATATAGGAAATGTATTTGCATTTAGTGGATTAACATTAAAAAATGTAAGTGAAGATGTTGCCAAGGATTTAGGAGATATAAAAGACGTTAAGAAATATAACTTATTATTTCAAGTTAGGGAAGCATTATTAGCAAAGTATGATGGGCAAATAGATGATGATGTTTTGTTGGAGGCTGCTATAAAGGGAATGACTCAGTCGTTAAAGGATCCATATACTGTTTTTATGAATGCAAATGAATATAAATCATTTGTAGAGCAAAGTGAAGGCCATTTTGTTGGAATAGGAGCACAACTAGGTATTAAAGATGATAAGGTTACTATCGTAGCACCAATAGAAGGCTCTCCAGCTGAAAAAGCGGGATTAAAAAGTGGAGATGTCATATTAAAAGTAGATGGCACAGATATAGTTGAGCCTAATGTTGAAAAAACAATATCTATGATAAAGGGTGAGCAAGGAAAGCCTGTAACATTAACAGTTGCAAGAGCAAACTCACAAGACCTTGATATAACAATAGTTAGAGATGTTATTAAAGTAGTTTCAGTAAGAGGCGAAATTATAGATGGAAACGTAGGCTATATACAAATAGCATCTTTTGATGAAGATGTTGCAAAGAATTTTAAGGAAAAAATAATTGAATTAAAAAATCAAGGCATGAAAGGCATGATTTTAGACTTAAGAGGAAATCCAGGAGGTTTCTTAGGAGAAGCAGTTAATGTTGCTTCACAATTTATACCAAAAGGAAAGGTAGTAACATATACCGTAGACAAATATGAAAACAAACAAGAGTCAAAATCTGTAGGAGGAGAAGCTGAGGGCATGCCATTAGTAATATTAATAGATGGAGGAAGTGCATCAGCATCAGAAGTAGTTACAGGAGCCTTAAGAGATTATAAAGCTGGAACAATAGTAGGTACAACAAGCTTCGGTAAAGGTGTTGTACAACAACTTATAGAATTCAAGGATGGAAGTGGTGGATTAAAAGTAACAACTTCAAAATATTATACACCAAATGGAGAAAATATACACAAAATAGGAATAAAGCCAGATATAGAGGTAACTATTCCAGAAGAAATGTTATCAAAAGAGTATAATAGGAGTATAGATCCACAATTTAATAAAGGGCTAGAGGTTATAAAAGATAAGTTAAAATAGGAGGCTCAGAGATGGAGTTGATACTATATACATTAAGAACTGTAGCATATGCCATAATTGAGCCAATGCACATATTTATGCTAGTAGTTTTAGGAATAATGTTTTATTTAAAAAACAAAAGAATAACAATAATGCAAAAAATGACTATAGGGGAGAGTATAAATTCTCCTCTAGAGCTTACACTTTCTCAAATTTCATTAGGAATAATAGGCGGTGCAACAATAAGCTTAATTCTAAGTGGCTTAGGAATTGTATTCAATGAAAATTCTGGAATAGAAATAATGTTTATGATATCAGTTCTATTACTTTTTGTTAAAAAGAGATTCATATGTTTTTCATATTCAGGAGCTGTTTTAGGAGCAATAAGTATATTATCAAGTGTATTGGCTAATATAACAAATACTAAATCATATATAAATATAAATATATTAGCACTTATGACTTTTGTTGGACTTATGCACGTAGTAGAAGGATTTTTAGTAATCTTTGATGGAGGAAGAGGAGCGATACCTGTTTTTTCAAATAAAGATAATAAAATAGTAGGTGGCTTTGCTTATAATAGGTATTGGGCATTGCCAGTTGCTATATTCATAGCTTTTTCTGGAGATTTATCTAGTTTTGCTACAACAGCAATTGAAACACCAACTTGGTGGCCACTAATAAATCGAACAGAAACATTATTAATATTAAGTACAGCTATTATATCAGCAATTCCATTATATGGTGTTATAAGTTATAATTCTGTATCATTTACAAAGGGTAAAAATAAGAAACCAGTTTATTCAGGAATTGGAATATTAATTTATGGCATATCTTTAACAATTATATCTCAGTTAGCTCAATTTGGAATAATTGGACAAATTGTAGTTATAGTATTTGCACCATTAGCTCATGAAATTATGATAAGAATTCAGAAGAAATTAGAAGATTCTGGTGAATATATATATGTTACTGATGATAGTGGAGTATCTATATTAGAAGTGGCTCCTACTTCTCCAGCTTATGAAGCAGGTATAAGAAGAGGAGATAAAATAATAGAAATTAATAATGAAAAAGCTATGTCAGAAGTAGATATTTTTAAGATAGTTAAGGATAGTCTTCATGAAATTTCAATTAAGATAAAAAAGATTTCAGGAGAAATAGTAGATTTAAAAATAATTCCCAAAAATAAAAGACTAGGAATATTACTTGTACCTAAAATGGTAAATATAGATGATACATTAAATATAGATAATGATGATTTTAAGAAGGTATTAGAAGAAATGAAAAGGAAGCATTAAGCTTTCTTTTTGTTTTATAATAAAAAGATTATTATTCATTGAATAAGAAAGTTATAAAAGATAAAATATAAATATTAACAAATAATTTTATGGGGGTGAGTAAATGCCTGAATTTAAGATTGAATCAAAATTTAAACCTACTGGAGATCAACCGCAAGCTATAGATAGTTTAGTAAATTCTATAAATAAAGGGGATAAAGGGCAAACTTTATTAGGAGTAACTGGCTCAGGTAAAACATATACCATGGCAAATATAATAGAAAGAGTTCAAAAACCAACAATTGTTTTAGCTCATAATAAAACTCTTGCAGCTCAATTATGTTCTGAGTTTAAGGAGTTTTTCCCGAATAATATTGTTGAATACTTCGTTTCATATTATGATTATTATCAACCAGAAGCATATGTACCACAAACAGATACATTTATAGAAAAGGATGCATCAATAAATGATGAGATAGATAAGCTTAGGCACTCAGCTACATCAGCTTTATTAGAAAGACGAGATGTAATAATAGTTGCTTCAGTTTCCTGTATTTATGGACTTGGAAATCCAGAGGAGTATAAGAAGTTAACAATCTCTTTAAGAGCAGGAATGGAAAAAGAAAGAGATGAAATAATAAGAAAGCTTATAGAAATACAATATGAAAGAAATGATATAGATTTTTCAAGAGGAAGCTTTAGAGTTAGAGGTGATTCTTTAGACATAATCCCAGCATCTTCATCTAATAAAGGAATTAGAGTAGAATTCTTTGGTGATGAAATAGAGAGAATCAGAGAATTTGATGTTTTAACAGGAAATATATTAGGAGAAAGAAATCATGTATCAATATCTCCAGCATCTCACTTTGCTACTTCACCTGAAGTTTTAGAAAGAGCTATAAAAACCATTGAAGATGAATTAGAAGACAGATTAAGGGAACTTAATAGTCAAGAAAAGCTATTAGAAGCACAAAGGTTAAGACAAAGAACTAATTATGATATAGAAATGATTAGAGAAATGGGCTATTGTAGTGGAATAGAAAATTACTCAAGAATATTAGATAGAAGAGGGCCAGGAACCCCACCACAAACGCTACTAGATTATTTTCCAGATGACTTTTTAATGTTCATAGATGAAAGCCATGTTACTTTACCACAATGTAGGGCCATGTATGCAGGAGATAGATCTAGAAAAGATACCTTAGTAGAATTTGGATTTAGATTACCTTGTGCATATGATAATAGGCCATTAAAATTTGCTGAGTTTGAAAATAAGATGAATCAAGTAGTTTTTGTAAGTGCAACACCAGCACAATATGAAATAGATCATTCAACTAATATAGCTGAGCAAGTAATAAGGCCAACAGGTTTATTAGATCCAGTTATAGAAATAAGACCAGTAGAAGGTCAAATAGATGATTTATATGCAGAAATAAAGAAAACTACTGAAAAAGGGTTTAGAACACTTATTACAACACTTACAAAGAGAATGGCAGAAGACTTAACTAAGTACTTAAAAGACTTAGGTATAAAAACTACTTATATGCATTCTGATATAGAAACTATAGAAAGAATGAAAATAATAAGAGATTTAAGACTTGGAGAATTTGATGTATTAGTTGGAATTAACCTTTTAAGAGAGGGACTAGATATTCCAGAAGTTGCATTAGTTGCAATATTAGATGCTGACAAAGAGGGATTCTTACGTTCAGAGACATCACTAGTACAAACAATAGGTAGAGCAGCTAGAAACTCTGAAAGTAAAGTAATAATGTATGCTGATAATATAACTAAGTCTATGGATAAAGCAATAAAAGAAACAGAAAGAAGAAGAGAAATTCAAATTAAGTATAATGAAGAAAACGGAATTACTCCACAAACAATTATTAAGGGAGTAAGAGATGTAATAGAAGCAACAAAGGTAGCAGAAGATTCTGCGAGTTATGAAGTAGAAGAAGTAAAAGCGGTTTCTGAAAAAGATAAGAAAAAATTAATTAAGAAATACACAGAAGAAATGATGGATGCAGCTAAAAATTTACAATTTGAAAGAGCAGCAGAACTACGCGATATAATAAATAAATTAAAAAAGTAAATTAAATTTAGTTATAAAAGTATGGTGTATGATGTACTAATTCATATACCATACTTTATTAATTAAGGTATTTTAATTGTTCATTTTATAAATATATGGAATAATAATAATATAAATAGGGTTTTAGGAGGAATTCATGTCAAAGGGATTAAAGAAAAAATATATTGTTTTTATAATTATAAGTATAGTTATTTTGCTAGCATCGTTAATATCCGTACTAGTAAAATTAGGACTAGAATCATATAGTAAATTTAATGACTATAATTATGAAGCTAAAATAGAGGAAAACATAAATATAGAAGAAAATATTACTATAGAGAACGATAACAATATAAATAAGGATTCGGATAGTGAGGAGTTTAAATCTAATATATATGCTTTTGATAAAGATGGTTTATATGGATTTAAAAATTCATATGGAGATATTGTTATAGAGCCTAAATATAGTAGTGCATATGATTCATCAGAAGGGTTAGCTGTTATATATGAAAATGGAAGATATGGATACGTAGATTTAAAGGGAAATTTAGTAGTAAAGAATAAATATTATTATGCATCGCCTTTTAATAATGGACTTGCAGTAGTGGACTTTGAGGATGGTAAATCAGGAGTAATTGATAAAGAGGGAAATGAATTATTTAGAACAGATAAATATAGAATATTTAGAACAATAAATAACTATGTTGAGGTTGGAAATAATGATGAAAAAATAGGAATGGGCTACTTAGATAAGAGCGGAAAAGAAGTAGGACAAATAAAATATAATGTTTTAGGAAGTTTTGTAGATGGACTAGCTTTGGTTAAGTATGATGAGAAATATGGGTATATAAATGAAAAGGGAGAGGAAGTTATTCCGCTAATTTACGAATATGCAGAGGATTTTAGAAATGGATATGCTATTGTGAAGGATGGCGCAAGGTCAAAACTTATAGATACAAAAGGAAATGAAGTAAATAACCCAATAAGTTTCGAAAATTCGTATGATGGATTTATAGATGGAATAATAGTAGGAGAAGACGTAGATACTTCTGAAAATGTCGTATTAGATAAGAACCTTAATGAGATATATAGATTACCTATAGATTATATTTTTACGGGAACTACAAAATCAGGTGTATCTGTATTTTATAATCATTATAACGGGTTAAGCTTTATGGATTCAAAGGGAAATGAAAAGTTTAAGATTGATAATGTTAATATAAGGGTATATGACTCTAAAGATATAAAGGACTTTTTTATAATAGAAAATTATGACAGAAAAACTAAGGTTGGAGTTATAAATTTAGATGGAGAAGAAGTAATACCATTTAAATATTCTGATATTGAAGTAATAGATCAATTTTTTATTTGTACTAAAAAAGGATTTTTTAGAGACGATGTAGACATATATTACAGAGATTTAAAATTAACAAATAGTAAAATAAAAGCAGATTATATTGATAAGGCAGGGGAAGGAGTATTAAGCATAAGTAAAGGTGATAATATATATTTTCTAAATAAATACGGGCAAAAGTTTTAACTTACTTGAGGTGAAAAAGTGATAGATTTATTAGAAAACTGTAGTTTATGTCCAAGAAATTGTGGCGTTAATAGATTAAGTGAAAAAAGAGGATTTTGTGGAGCGGGAGATAAAATTAGGGTTGCAAGGGCCGCTTTACATTATTGGGAAGAACCCTGCATATCAGGGAATATAGGTTCTGGAACTGTATTTTTCTCTTACTGTACTTTAAAATGTGTATTTTGTCAAAATCATAATATTAGTCAGTGTAGCTTTGGAAAAGAGATATCTATTGATAGATTAGGAGAAATATTTATAGAATTGCAGGAAAAAGGAGCTCTTAATATAAATTTAGTTACTCCAACACATTATGTTCCTCAAATAATTGAAGCTATAAGAGTAGCAAGAAATAAAGGCTTAAATATACCAATAATATATAATAGCAGTGGGTATGAAAAAGTAGAGACTATAAAGCTACTAAAGGGTTATATAGATGTATATCTTCCAGATATGAAATATTTTGATAGTAAATATTCAGTTAAATATTCTAAGGCTAAAGATTACTTTTTATATGCAAAAGAAGCTATTGATGAGATGATTAATCAAGTAGGCGACGTGAAGTTTGATGAAAATGGAATAATAAAAAAAGGTGTAATAATAAGACACTTAATGTTACCAGGATTATTATTTGATTCTAAAAAAATAGTAGATTATATTCATAAAACCTATGGAAACAAGGTATATATAAGCCTTATGAATCAATATACTCCGTTAGAGCATGTTAAAGAATATCCTGAAATAAACAAGCCATTAAATCAAAAACATTATGAAGCGCTTATTGATTATTCATTAGATATCGGAGTAGAGAATGGATTTATTCAGGAAGAGGGAACAGCAAAAGAAAGTTTTATTCCACTCTTTAATTCTGAGGGAGTATAGTGAATATACTATAGGAATATAGATTTATAAAGGATGAATTTTTATTCATCCTCTAATTTTTCATGCATATTTTAATACTATATTAAAATATAAGTTATTCCAGTACTTAAGTAGATTTTACTAAATTTAATTGTTAGTAAAAATATAAAAAAAGAAAATTAAGTTTATTATTCAGTAATTACTTCTATTAAATAATTTATTATGTAATTGACAATAATTATAATAAAACTTAGAATATAATAAAGAACGTTTGTTCGAGATTAAATTTCAAGAAAACTGAAAAACTAATGTTATAAAATAAGAAGGGGCATTTTAATATGAAAGATAAAATTATTATAAGAGGTGCAAAGGTACATAATTTAAAAAATGTATCTCTAGAAATTCCTAGAGAGAAGTTAGTAGTTTTTACAGGGTTATCAGGATCAGGAAAATCATCATTAGCATTCGATACTTTATATGCAGAAGGTCAAAGAAGATACGTTGAATCACTTTCATCCTATGCAAGGCAGTTTTTAGGACAAATGGATAAGCCAGATGTAGAGTATATAGAAGGCTTATCTCCAGCAATATCTATAGATCAAAAAACAACAAGTAAAAATCCACGTTCAACTGTTGGAACTGTAACAGAAATATATGATTATTTAAGGTTATTATATGCAAGAGTAGGAAAACCATATTGTCCAAAATGCAAAATTCCAATTGAACAACAATCTGTTGATCAAATTGTGGATAGTGTTATGGCTCTTGGGGATAAAGCTAAACTTCAAGTTTTAGCTCCTGTAATAAGGGGTAAAAAGGGAACTCATGAAAAAGTATTAGACAATATAAAGAGAAGTGGATTTATAAGAGCCAGAGTTGATGGATCAATTTATGAACTAGCAGAGGAAGAAGTTAGTTTAGATAAAAATATAAAGCATAATATTGAAGCAGTTGTAGATAGAATAGTCATAAAAGAAGGCATAGAAGGAAGATTATCAGATTCTATTGAAACAGCACTTAAATTAGCAGAGGGATTAGTAGTTATAAATATTATTGATGGAGAAGACATATTATTTAGTGAAAAGTTTGCATGTTCAGAATGTGGTATGAGTATAGATGAATTAGCACCAAGATTATTTTCATTCAACTCTCCATTTGGGAAGTGCGATTGTTGTGATGGATTAGGTACCTTAATCGAATTAGATGAAGATTTAATTATACCAAATAAAGACTTAAGCATACTAGAAGGTGCCATTGCTACTTGGGGAGAAGGTAGGCTAAAAGAAGACTCATGGACATATGCTATATTAAAGGCTTTAAGTGAAGAGTATGATATAGATTTAGGTAGGCCTGTTAAGGAGCTAAGCAAAAGGGAATTAGATTTAATTCTTTATGGAACTGATGGTAAGAAGATGAAGGTGATTTACACTAGAGAAGGAGTTAAATCACAATATTCATATGCATATGATGGTGAAATAAACTCTTTAAAAAGAAGATATAGAGAAACTAATTCTGATGTTATAAAAAGTGAAATAGAGCAATATATGAGTAACAATCATTGCCCTAAATGTAAGGGAGCAAGATTAAAGAAAGAAGCTTTAGCTGTTAGAGTTGGAGAAAAGAATATACACGAATTTACAAAACTTTCAATAAAAGAGGAGCTTGAATATATAGATTCATTAATTTTCTCAGAAAAGGATAAAATAATAAGTGACCAAATAGTAAAAGAAATAAAAAGTAGGCTTAAATTTTTAATAGATGTAGGTTTAGATTATTTAAGTTTAGCAAGAAACTCTGGAACTTTATCAGGTGGAGAATCACAAAGAATAAGGCTTGCAACTCAAATAGGATCAGCTCTTATGGGGGTTTTATATATACTAGATGAACCAAGTATAGGATTGCATCAAAGAGATAATGATAGATTAATAAATACACTTAAAAATTTAAGAGATGTAGGAAATACAGTAATAGTAGTTGAGCATGATGAAGATACTATTAAGGAAGCAGATTTTGTAGTTGATATAGGGCCAAGAGCAGGAGAACATGGTGGAGAAATAGTAGCAGCAGGAACTTTAGATGATATTAAAGAGTGTAAAGGTTCTATAACAGGGCAATACTTAACAGGAGAAAAGAAAATTGATATTCCTACAGAAAGGAGAAAGGGAAATGGTAACTTTATATCTGTTAAAGGAGCTAAAGAAAATAATCTAAAGAATGTTAATATAAAGGTTCCATTAGGAACTTTAACTATGGTAACAGGAGTGTCAGGCTCAGGGAAAAGTACTTTAGTTAATGAAATATTATATAAAGGTCTTAATAGATTAGTAAATAGAAGTAAAAATCCAGTCGGGGCACATAAAGAAATAACAGGTTATGAAAATATAGATAAAATAATAGATATAGATCAAAGTCCTATTGGAAGAACTCCAAGATCAAATCCAGCAACTTATACTGGCGTGTTTGATATAATAAGAGAACTGTTTTCTACAACTCCAGAAGCTAAGATGAGAGGATATAAACCAGGAAGATTTAGCTTTAATGTAAAAGGTGGTAGATGTGAAGCTTGTTCAGGAGATGGAATAATAAAAATAGAAATGCAATTCTTATCTGATGTATATGTTCCTTGTGAAGTATGTAAAGGAAAAAGATATAATAGAGAAACTTTAGAGGTAAAATATAAAGGGAAATCTATTGATGATATACTAAGTATGACAGTAGAAGAAGCCTTAAAGTTCTTTGAAAACATTCCTAGAATAAAAAATAAATTAGAAACTTTAAATGATGTTGGACTTGGTTATATAAGGCTTGGCCAACCTTCTACTCAATTATCAGGTGGGGAAGCACAAAGAATAAAACTAGCATTTGAACTTTCAAAGAGAAGTACAGGAAAAACACTTTATATATTAGACGAGCCGACAACTGGACTTCATATTGATGATGTAAATAGACTTGTTGAAATACTTCAAAGACTAGTGGAGTCAGGAAATACAGTAGTGGTTATAGAACATAATTTAGATATGGTTAAATGTGCGGATCATATAATAGACTTAGGACCAGAAGGCGGAGATAAAGGCGGTACAATAGTGTCAGTTGGGACTCCAGAAGAAATAAGTAAGGTAAATAACTCATATACAGGTAAATATCTTAAAAAGATGTTAAGATAAGTCAAGTATACTTGTTATTTTTAACTAGAAGTTTTAATATATAATGGTAATAGAATACTAATTTTGAGGTGAAAAGATGGGTTTTTCAAAGCTAATGACATTAGTTTTTGGTGTGGCATTTATGATAATACTATATTTTATTATTTATTATGCACTAAAAATAATGTACAAGGATGTAAAAGGTGGAGGAAGAAGAAAGCAACCTTCTGCTAAAAAGAATTATGGTATAGAAGTGCTGAGTGTGGGTGAAAATTCAAGCTTAGAAGAAGGATCTATTTTATTGTTAAGAGGAATTATAACAATAGGTAGAAAAGAAGGAAATACAATAAAATTAACAGATCAATATGCTTCAGGAAACCATGCTAAGATTGTAGTTAAGAATAATGAGATAATTATAGAGGATTTAGATAGCACTAATGGTGTGTTTATAAATGATGAAAAAGTAGAAGGATATGCTAAGATAATGGCAAATGATAAAATAAGAATAGGTAGTGCTATATTTAAGGTTATAAGAGCAGATAAAAATTAGAGGTGAGATTATGAATAGTGCATTAAAGTTAGAAAAAAGAGTTCTTAAATTGATTTATCTTCTATGCTTACTTCTATTTACTAATCTAGCTCTATTGAAGAAACCTTTTGATACAAAAGCATTAATTATAGGAATTATTTTATGCTTAATAATAGGATTTTCTCATTATTTAATAAGGAGATTTTATCCTGATGGCGATAAATTTATGCTTATATTTTCAAGTATATTAGCTGTAGTTGGAATAGCAGTGCTCTATAGGATAGATCCTAGTTTTGCAATAAAACAATTAGTGTGGGCTGTACTTGGAATAATAGCATATATAGTTATAGTTGTAGCATTACCGGATTTAAAGAGTTTTGCTAAGTACAAAAAGATATATATGATTATTACATTAATACTTATGCCAATGGCATTGGTGTATGGTCTTGTATTTAAGGTAGAAACATATGGGGCTATGAACTGGGTTTTTATAGGACCCTTTGGTTTCCAACCATCTGAGTTTGGAAAAATAGCATTAGTTTTATACTTATCAGCTTCGCTTATGAACTATGAAAGTAAAAACGTAATTAAGGAAGATTTTAAACAATTAATAGAACCAGCATTAATAGTTATGTTTTCTTTAGTTTGTATGGTGCTACAAACTGACTTAGGATCAACCTTAATATTCTTTGGTATATCTGTAACTATGCTATATATTGCAACTTCAAAGAAAAAATATGTTTTTACTTGCTTAGGACTTTCAGCTATAGGAGCAGTAGGGGCTTATGGTGTATTTGGACACGTACAAAGAAGAGTTAAAATATGGCTTGATCCTTGGAAATATGCACACGATGAAAGTTATCAAATAGTACAAGGGCTTTATGCTATAGCTTCAGGTGGTTTATTTGGAGTAGGATTAGGAAATGGGTATCCTGACTTAATCTTTGCAAAAGAAAGTGATTTCATTTTTGCAGTTATTTGCGAAGAGCTTGGAATAATATTTGCAGTTGGATTAATGATAATATATTTCTTATTATTTTATAGAGGAATAAGAATAGCATTTGTAACTAATGATAAGTTCAGTCAACTTGCAGCTGTTGGATTTAGTACAATGATAGCTTGTCAAACATTAGTTATTATAGGTGGAATATTTACTGTTATACCGCTTACAGGTATAACACTACCTCTTATAAGTTATGGTGGAAGCTCAATGATAACAATGTTTTTTGCGTTGGGAATATTACAAAAAATATCAGAAGAGTATTAATTTTTATAGCTATAATTGTATTAATAGGTTTTACAGATTAAGGAGGATTTTATGAATGATTTAGCAAAAAGTGTACGAAACGTTATGGTTATATTCCTTTTTTGCTTTATAGCGTTGATATCATATATAGCCTACTTTCAAGTTTTTAAGGGTCCTGATATAGCAAATGATACAGGAAATAAAAGACTTTGGGCAAAAAGAAATGAAGTGCTAAGAGGAACTATATATGATAAAGATGGAAATCCGTTAACTAAAAGTGTTAGATTAGATAAGTTTAATCAAAGTAGAGAATATTTATATGGAGATTTATATGTTCACTCACTAGGATATATAGATGAAAGATTTGGATTAACTGGATTAGAAGAGGAATTTGATAGCGAATTATCGAAATATAATAGTTTTTCAAATGGTATTAGAAGCTTACTTAAAGATTTTGATTTAAAAAAAGCTTTTGAAAGTAGAAACGAAGAAAAAATAGGAAATGGTATAGTCACCACTTTAGACTATAAGTTGCAGAAGATTGCATATGAAGTTATGGGAGATTTAAAGGGAGCTGTAGTTGCATTAAATCCTAAAACAGGAGAAATATTAGCTATGGTTTCAAAACCAACATATGATCCAACTAATCTTGAAAAAGCTATAGAAGAAGCTAATACTGGTGTTGATGTAGATAGTAAATTATTAAATAGAACTATAAATGGATTGTATCCTCCAGGATCTGTATTTAAAACAGTAACATTATCAGCAGCTTTAGAAAATGATCCAAGTATAGTTAATAGAACATTTAATGATACAGGTAAAATAACTTTTCCGGATGGTACAGAACTTAATAACTATATGAAGCAAGCTCATGGAAATCTAGATTTACAAATGGCATATAGAGTTTCAAGTAATGTTGTATTTGGAACACTTGCAATGGAAATGGGAAATCCTAAGTTAAAAGAAGTTTCAGAGAGGTTTGGATTTAACTCTAGAGTTCCAGGAATAGGAATTTCTATATCAGAAAGTAGATTTCCAGCATTAAAGGATTACGAAGTGGGAAATATAGCTCAAAGTGGAATAGGGCAAGCAAGTGTACTATCAACTCCAATGCAAATGGCTATAGTTGCTGCGACTGTAGCAAATGATGGAGTTCTTATGGAGCCTAAATTAGTGAATAAAATAGTAGATAAGGATGGAAACACAGTAAAGGAAATACCTAATAAAACATTAAAAACTGATGTTATTTCAAAGGATATAGCAGAAACAGTAAAAAAATATATGGGTTATTTAGTATCAAATAATACTCATAGATGGCCAGCCTTTGAAGGAACAAATGCTGGTGGAAAAACAGGAACAGCAGATTATATAGAGGATGGAGTTGAAGGAATACCTCATGGATGGTTTATATCAGCAGCACCTTTAGATAATCCACAAATTGCAGTAGCTGTAATAGTAGAAAAGGGTGAAAATGGTGCAGGTTCAGCTGCTTATATAGCATCTCAGGTTGTGAGAGCAGCTGTTCTTGGAGAATAGCATTTAAGAGGTTGATTTTACTTATCAACCTCTTTTTCTACAAAATTTTATCTTTTAATTTAAGCTTTCTCACTCTTTAAATTTTTTGTCATATATTAAGATAGAGACTTAATTTTAAGCTTTATTTATATAAAGTTAAAAAACTTTAAAGACTAAAAGGAGAATACAAGCTATGTTTAGGGTTAAGCAATTAGAAGTTGAGGGATGCTACTTAATAACACCAACTGTTTTTATGGGAAGTACTTGTGATTTAATTAAAGTTTTTAATGATACTCAATTTAATATATATGGGTTAAGCACAGAATTTAAAGAGGAATATTATGCAATAGCAAAGCCAGGGGTAGTAAGAGGAATGCATTTTCAATTACCACCAGAAGATCATGATAAGCTTATAACTTGTATAATAGGAGAAATACAAGATGTAGTAATAGATTTAAGAAAAGATTCTAAAACCTTTGGAAAGTATACAGTAGTGGATTTAGATGAATACAATAAAAATCTAATATATATTTCTAAGGGATGCGCACATGGATACTATATAAAAGGAAAGAGAGATGCTTTAGTTTATTATAAGGTTACAAAACCATTTATAAGAGAATTAAGGGGTGGAGTGCATTGGAATTCATTAAATATTCCATGGGATTTTAAAGATGAGGTTGAAGTCGAAAGTGAAGATAAACTTTGGCCAAAGTTTGAGGAATTTGATTCACCATTTTAGAAATTTAAGGATATAGCTAATTTAAAAGTTATATCCTTAAATTTCTATATAAATAAGTTTTGTTTACTTCTATATATAATGATAAAATTTATATTGTGAAGTATCATAATTGGAGGGAGGAACTCTGATGTTTGATTTTGAATATCATTTAAAAAATTTACCAGATAAACCTGGTGTTTATATAATGAAAAACTCACTTGGAGAAATAATTTATGTGGGAAAAGCAAAAGTTTTAAAAAACAGAGTAAAAAGTTATTTTCAAAATTCTAAGAATCATTCAGAAAAAGTTAAAGTAATGGTTAAAAACATATCTGAGTTTGAGTACATAGTAACAGATTCTGAAATGGAAGCTTTGATTTTAGAGTGTAATCTTATTAAGAAACATAGTCCAAGATATAATATAGCATTAAAGGATGATAAATTTTATCCATTTATAAAAATAACAGCAAATGATGACTACCCTAGAGTATTTGTAACTAGAAAATATGCAAAGGATGGTAGCAAATATTTTGGACCATATACAAATGGAACAGCAGTCTATGAAACTATAACTTTGATAAATAAAATATTTCCTATAAGAACCTGTAAGTTAATAATAAATGAAAATGGAGAAAAAGTTAGACCATGTTTAAATTACCATATTAAAAAATGTGTTGCGCCATGTGCTGGATATGTAACAAAAGAAAAATATGGTGAAATGATTGATGATATTATGGATATACTTAATGGTAAAGATAAAACAATACTAAATTCACTTAAAAAAGATATGGAAGACGCTTCAATGAATCTTGAGTTTGAAAAAGCGGCAAAATTTAGAGATAAGATACTTGCAATAGAGGCTATAGTGGAAAAACAAAAGATATTTAAAACTATGGAAGGCGATGAAGATTTTATAAATATATTTCAAGATGAGAAAGATAGCTGTATTCAAGTATTTTTTGCTAGAGATGGCAAGGTGACTGGGCGTGAACATTTTATGTTTGAAAACACAGTAGATGATAAAATAGGAGAAGTATTACAAGCTTTTATAACATCTTTTTATGCAGGAGCCGCTAAAATTCCTAAAACTATATATATTCCGGAAATAGAAGACTTAGAACTTATGGAAGAGTTTTTAACCATTAAAAGAGGATCAAAGGTTTGGATAAAGATACCCCAAAAAGGTCAAAAGAAAGATATGATTGAAATGGTAAGAAATAATGCTAAAATAACTTTAGAGCAATTTAAGGATAAGTTCCTTAAAGAGAAGGAGATCAATAGAATATCCCTACAGGAGTTACAGTGTTTACTAGATTTAGATGAAGTACCATTTAGAATAGAAGCCTATGATATTTCTAATATACAGGGTGTTGACTCAGTTGGAACAATGGTTGTCTTTGAAGAAGGAAGATCAAAAAACAGCGATTATAGAAGATTTAGAATAAAATCTGTAAAAGGTGCCAATGATTATGATAGTATGAGAGAAATACTAGAAAGAAGGTTTGCCCATGGTCTTGAAGAAATAAAAAAAATTCAAGAGAGAAATCTGAACTTTTCAAGTGGTAAATTTTCTAGTTTCCCAGATCTTATTATGATGGATGGGGGTAAGGGACAGGTAAATGTAGCCTTAGAAGTATTAAAAAAGTTAAATATAAATATTCCTGTTTGTGGATTAGTAAAGGATGATAAGCATCAAACTAGAGGAATTATATATAACAATAAAGAAGTTATAATAAATAGAAGTTCTAACCTAATGCAAATGATAAGAAGGATACAAGATGAAGTTCATAGGTTTGCAATTACATATCATAGAACTTTGAGAGATAAGAGAACATTACATTCTATATTAGAAGATATTCCTAACATAGGAGAAAAGAGAAGAAGAAATCTTTTAATGAAATTTGGTAGTGTTGAAAATATTAAAAATGCAACCATAAATGAATTACTAGAAACACCTAGTATAGATAAAAAAGCTGCTCAAAGCATAATAGACTACTTTAATACAAAAGAAAAGAAGTAACAAAAGGGTTACAACTTCGGTATAATATATAAATATGCCTTTGGTGGGTTGTTTCTTGAAGTTTTTTAATTTATACTATGTAAGGATATTACTACGTATTTATAAGGAGTTAGGTATGAATCAGTATAAAGTGTTTAAAGAATTATTTGAAGAATTTTATAAAAGTGAAAATGTTATTATTGATGCGGAAATGAAAAATTATGTTCACTTTAGAGTGGGTGGACCAGCAGATATTCTTTTAATTCCGGAATCTAAAGATCAGGTTATTAAGACAATAGAAAATTGTAGAGAAAAAAACATACCTTTCTACGTAGTTGGAAATGGATCTAACTTGTTAGTAAAAGACGGTGGATTAAAAGGCGTTGTTATTAAGTTAAATGAAGTCAAGAACATAAAGATAGTAGGAGATATAGTTGAGGCTGAATGTGGAGCTATGCTAAAAGATGTATCTAACACAGCTTTAAGAAGTTCACTAACTGGATTTGAGTTTGCATGTGGTATTCCAGGAACTGTAGGTGGAGCTGTATTTATGAATGCAGGTGCTTATAATGGAGAAATAGCGCATGTTATAGAGAGTGCAGAAGTTATAGATGATAAAGGTAATATAATTACTTTATCAAAAGATGATTTAGAATTAGGATATAGATCTTCTATAGTTATGAAGAAAAATTATATTGTTTTATCAGCTAGATTTAAATTACAAAATGGTGATGAAGATCAAATAAAAAATGCAGTTAATGATCTAACTAATAAAAGAGAATCAAAACAACCATTAGAATACCCATCTGCAGGCAGTACATTTAAAAGACCAGAAGGTTATTTTGCAGGTAAGCTTATACAAGATGCAGGATTAAAAGGATATAGTATAGGTGGTGCAGCAGTTTCAGAAAAACATTCAGGTTTTGTTATAAATAAAAATGGAGCTACTGCTAAAGATATATTAGATTTAATATCATATATTCAAGATGAGGTAAAAAGGCAATTTAACGTAGAATTACATCCGGAAGTTAGAATAATAGGTGAGGATAAAAGATAAATATTTTATTTTAAAAGACTTAAGAATTTTCTTAGGTCTTTTTTTAAAACTTTTTATAAAAAACTAACAAATTGTTGACAAGTAATAAGAGGTATAATATACTGTATTTAAAGTTTAAATAAATTATATTATATTGTGATTAGTGTGGAGGTATTTATGAGAAGGTTTTATGTTAAAGAAAGATTATTTGCTATAGGAGCTAAATTTGATGTGTTAGATGAGTATAATAACACAGCCTTTATTGCAGAAGCAGACAAGTTTGACATAGGAAAAAATATAAGTATTTATGATACAAATAATAGGAAAGTGTTATATATGAGACAACAGTTAAGGTTAGGAGCACATAAGTATATTGCTTATGATGAAAATATGAGAGAAATAGCAACAATTAAAAAAGAATTTATGGTTCCTGAATACAATATAACTGGATCAGTAGGGGTAATGGCTATGGAATCAAAAAGTATGTTAGGGAGACACTATATAATAAGAAAAGATGGTGTGGAAATAGGTAAAATAGATAAAGAGTTAACCTTTGGACGTGACAGATATTCTTTAGAGGTGTTAGATGAAAGTTATACTAATTTTTTTGTAGGACTATTAGTAATGATAGATATGGTAAGATTTCATAGTGATAATTAGTATATAAATTATATGTAGATAAGTGTACTATATTTATATTATTAATAATATAATATATTTTATAAAATTTATTTAAGAGAGGTAAATAATAATGGCTCATGAAGTAGATTATGAAATTGTAGGAAATGAAATGCAATATGTAGAAATTGAATTAGATCCAAGAGAAACTGTAGTTGCAGAAGCTGGTGCAATGATGATGATGGATAATAGTATAACTATGGAAACTATTTTTGGAGATGGAAGTGAAAAATCTCAAGGTGGTTTTTTTGGAAAGCTTGGAGGAGCAGCTAAAAGAGTTATGACTGGTGAAAGCTTGTTTATGACTGCTTTTACTAATTCAGGTGTTTTAAAACAAAAAGTAGCATTTGCAGCTCCTTACCCAGGGAAAATAATGGCTATGGATTTAAGACAATTAGGTGGTAGGTTAATTTGTCAGAAAGATTCATTTTTATGCTGTGCAAAAGGAGTAAGTGTAGGGATAGAATTTACAAAGAAGCTTGGAACAGGATTTTTTGGCGGAGAAGGATTTATTCTTCAAAAATTAGAAGGGGATGGATTAGCATTTATACATGCTGGAGGTACTATTGTAAAGAAAACATTAATGCCTGGAGAAACCATAAAAATAGATACAGGATGTTTAGTTGCAATAACTCAAAATGTAAATTATGATATACAGTTTGTAGGTGGATTTAAAAATGCTGTATTTGGAGGAGAAGGATTATTTTTTGCAACTTTAACAGGTCCAGGGGAGGTTTGGATTCAAAGTCTACCATTTAGTAAATTAGCTTCTAGAATTTATGCAGCTACACCACAGAATATGGGAAAGTCAGTTGATCAAGGTAGTGTTCTTGGAAGTTTAGGAAGTCTTTTTGAGAATTAATCACAAAATATTTATTAGATATGTCTAAGCGAATAAGAATTAGTGTAGGAACTGAAGAGCTGAATTTAGTAAGCTACTATATGATATTATAAAAGAAAGAGATATAAAATAAGTTAAAATGAGAGAAGTGACAGCTTTCCTCTTTTAACTTATTTTTTATTCTTCATCTAGGGTCTTTAAATAAAAATCTTATTTTATAGAAAGGATATTACTGCTTAGGTATAGCTATAATATTTATTATAACTTATATAAATAAGCTTAATATGATATAATTTAATCATATAATCTTCAAATTAAAAGGAGGCAGCATGATGAGATTTATAATAGTTACAGGATTATCAGGAGCAGGCAAGACAGAAGCAACAAGAAGCCTTGAAGATATGGGATACTTTTGTGTAGATAATCTTCCTCCAAAGTTAATACCAAAGTTTGCAGAAGCTTGTGTTCAAAGTCAAGGAAAAATTAATAAAGTCGCTTTAGTTATAGATATAAGAGGTGGAATATTCTTTGATGATTTATTTGAAAGCTTAAATTACTTAAAGAGACAAGATTTTAAATATGAAATATTATTTTTAGATGCATCAGATGAGATTTTAGTTAAGAGATTTAAGGAATCTAGAAGAAGTCACCCATTAGCACCAGGAAGTAGGGTTATTACAGGGATTAATGAAGAAAGAAATAGATTAAGAGAAGTAAAAGATAGAGCAGATATAATTATAGATACATCAAAATATGCAATTAGAGATTTAAGAGAAGAAATGAACAAAAATTATGGAGATATGAAGCAACCTGAAAAGCAACTTTCAGTAACTGTTTTAAGCTTTGGATTTAAATATGGAATACCAGTTGACTCAGATTTAGTATTTGATGTTAGATTTATACCAAATCCATTTTATATAGCAGAGCTTAAGCCTTATTCAGGAAATGATGAACCAGTAAAGGATTATGTATTAAAGCAAGAAGAAACTAAAGGATTTATAAAAAGAGCAGATGATATGTTGGATTTCCTAATACCTAACTATAAGAAAGAGGGTAAAAGACAACTTATAATATCTATAGGATGTACTGGTGGAAGACATAGATCAGTAGCTATAGCTAATGCTTTATATAAAAAATTATTAGAAAGAAATTATAATGCTTCAGTTGAACATAGAGATATAATAGAAGATGTACACCAAGGAGCTAAAAAACTATGAGTATTAAAGATTGGTTAAAGCCAGGAGTTAGAATTAAAAGGTGGATTTTCTTTGGAATATTTGGAATACTATTAATTGCCTTTGGCTTTACTGAACTAGCAATGCGTAGAGTTTACGATTTTTACTATAAAGTATTTTATATATTCCTAAATATAACAGGAATATTCGTTATATATATATCAGTAGTAGAGAGCATGAAATCTATAATAGCACTTACTAATAAGGGATATATTCAGTTGTCTTTAGATAGCAGAAAGATGGAAAATCTTATTTATGAGAAGAGATTATTAGTAAAAGGACCTAAGATTGTAGTTGTTGGTGGAGGAACAGGATTATCCACTATGCTTAGAGGATTAAAATATTATACATCTAATATAACAGCAATAGTAACAGTTGCCGATGATGGTGGAGGATCTGGGGACTTAAGAGAAGATCTTGGTATGCTTCCTCCTGGAGATATAAGAAACTGTATTTTAGCTTTAGCAGATACAGAGCCATTAATGGAGGAGTTACTACAATATAGATTTCCGGATGGAAGGCTTAAAAATCAAAGCTTTGGCAACTTGTTTTTAGCAGCAATGGATGGGGTAAGTGACAATTTTGAAGATGCGATTCAAAAGATGAGCTCAGTACTAGCGGTAACGGGGAAAGTTTTACCAGTTACCTTAGAGGATATGAAGCTTATTGCAGAGCTTGAGAATGGAAATAAAGTAGAAGGAGAATCTCAAATTCCAGATGAAGTGTTAAGACAAAATTCAAGGATAAAGAAGCTTATGATAGAGCCAAAGGATGCAAAGCCATTAGAGGATGCAATAAAAGCAATAGAGGAAGCAGATGCAATAGTATTAGGACCAGGAAGTCTTTATACAAGTATAATTCCTAATTTATTAGTAAAAGATATATCAGAAAGTATAAGAAAAAGCGATGCAATTAAAATATATATATCTAATATAATGACTCAACCAGGAGAAACACATGGGTTTAAAGCATCAGATCATATTAAGATATTAAAAAAGTATGCTGGAAGAGGAATTATAGATTATGTTATAGCAAATAGAGGAGATATTCCCGATGATGTAAAAAAGAAATACTTATTAGATAATTCTCAATTAGTAGAATTAGATATGAAGGAAATAAAGGCCTTAGGAGTAGAAGTAGTTGAGGCATCATTAGCAAAGATAGAAAAAGGTTATGTTAAGCACGATTCAGAGTATTTAGCAGAAGTTTTAGTTGATACAATAATGGAGAAAAAGTTATTGTATGATAGAAAGAAAATAATAGAATATATGTATGTATCACAAAGAATTAAAGAAAGAGAGAAAAAAAATAAGCTTAACAATAAAAGGAACTAAGAATTATACCTTCTTGGTTCTTTTTATAATATAGAAAACTATCCTAAAGCTATAATTTACATCTAAATTTTTATTAGTGTTTATGATATAATTACATGATAAGAATAGATAATAAGGAGAAATAGGCCATATGTCATTTTCATCAAAGGTAAAAGGAGAAATTTGCAGACATTCAGAATTAACAAAAGAAGAAGCATTAGCTGAGATATCAGCAATAATGAAAGTAAGTGGAACTATATCATTTAGTGGGTTAGGGTTAGCATTTAGAATTACTACTGAAAATCCAGCGTCTGCAAGGCATATATTTAGCTTACTTAAGGAGCATTTTAATATACATTCAAAATTAATGGTTAAAAAGAGTAATTCCCTAAAGAAAAATAATATATATATGGTACTTATAGAAGAAAATATGGGGGTTAGAAATCTTTTAAGAGAGACAGGAATACTTACAGAAGTAGAAGGCGTATTAACTTTGGATTATAGAATAGATGAAAATATGGTTAAAACAGATGAATTAAAAAGAGCATATGTAAGAGGAGCCTTTATAGGTGGTGGTAGTATAACCAATCCAGAAAAAACTTATCACCTAGAATTTGTTACTCATAGTGAAGATTATGCTAAAGATTTATCTGTGTTAATAAATACTTTTGGGTTAAATTCAAAAGTAATTCAAAGAAAAAACAGTTATATTATTTACTTAAAGGAAGGAGAACAAATATCTAACCTTTTAGGCATAATAGGTGCACATACTTCTTTATTAGAATTAGAAAACATAAGAATAATGAAGGAAATGAGAAATAATGTAAATAGACTTGTAAATTGTGAAACGGCTAATTTAAGTAAAACAGTTAATGCAGCAGTAAGGCAAGTTGAAAGTATAAAGTTAATACAAAGAGAAATAGGACTTCAAAGATTACCAAAAAACTTAAGAGAAATAGCAGAACTTAGATTAAGCTATCCAGATGAATCTTTAAAAGAGCTTGGAGAAATGCTTAATCCTCCAGTAGGTAAGTCCGGAGTAAATCATAGATTAAGAAAAATAGAAAAAATAGCAGAAGAAGTTAGATCAGGAACTTACTAAGAAATAAATAAATAAAGGTGGTGTTTTAGTTGAGTAAAAAATTTACCCATCTACATCTCCACACTGAGTATAGTTTACTTGATGGTTCAGGAAAGATTAAAAAATTAATAAGTAAAGCTAAAGAACTAGGTATGGATAGTATAGCTATAACTGACCATGGTGTTATGTATGGGTGTGTTGCTTTTTATAAAGAAGCTATTGAACAAGGAATTAAGCCTATACTTGGTTGTGAAATATACGTGGCCGCAAAGTCTATGGATATTAAGATTAATGATAAAGAAAATAGCACCCATCACCTAGTTTTATTAGTTAAAAATGAAGAAGGATATAAAAATCTTATGGAGATTGTATCTCAAGCATCTATAAGAGGATTTTACTACAAGCCAAGAGTAGATCATGAATTTTTAAGAAGTCATAGTGAAGGACTTATAGCTTTAAGTGCTTGCTTAGGGGGAGAGGTTCAGTCATGGCACCTTAAAGATAACTATGGAAAAGCTAAAGAAGTAGCTCTTCTATATAAAGATATTTTTAAAGATAGATTCTATCTTGAGATACAAAATCATGGGATGGATGAGCAGCGAAAGGTTACAGAATCAAACATTAAGTTAGCAAAGGAAACAGATATTCCTTTAGTAGCGACTAATGATGTTCATTATATAAATCAAAGAGATTCTGAATCACATGATGTATTAATGTGTATTCAAACAGGAAAAACTATTGATGATCCAAATAGAAGAAGGTATCCTTCAGACCAATTTTACTTAAAATCTCCAGAAGAAATGTGGGATATGTTTTCATATATTCCAGAGGCTCTAGAAAATACAACTAAAATTGCAGAGGAATGCAATTTTGATTATGAATTCCATGTGTCAAAACTTCCTAAATTCCCAGTTCCAGAAGGAATTGAACCTTATGATTATTTAAAAGAGGTTTGTTATTCTGGATTAATTGAAAGATACGAAGTTTTTAAAGAATTTATAAATAAACCACTAAATGTGGAAGAGCTTGTGGATTATTATAAAACAAATGAAGAAGCTTGTGGATACATTAAAAGATTAGAATATGAACTATCAGTAATCAAGCAGATGGGATATGTAGATTACTTTTTAATTACTTGGGATTTTATAAAATTCTCAACAGATAATGGAATTCCAACGGGACCGGGGCGTGGATCTGCAGCAGGTTCAATAGTAGCCTATACTTTAGGTATAACAAAAATAGATCCAATAAAATATAGCTTACTTTTTGAAAGATTTTTAAATCCTGAAAGAGTAAGTATGCCAGATATAGATTCGGATTTTTGTTATGAAAGACGACAAGAAGTTATTGATTATGTTGTAGATAAATATGGAGTAGATAATGTTTCTCAGATTATAACTTTTGGAACAATGGCTCCAAGAGCTTGCATAAGAGATGTTGGTAGAGCTATGAATTACTCTTATGCAGAGGTAGATAAAATAGCTAAGATGATTCCTACTATGCTAGGAATAACAATAGATAAAGCTTTAGAAATAAATCCAGAGTTAAAGGCAGCATATAATACGGATGAAAGAGTTAAAGAGTTAATAGATGTAAGCAAAGATTTAGAAGGCTTACCTAGACATTCATCAACACATGCAGCAGGAGTAGTTATAGCATCTAAGCCTTTAGTTGAATATGTTCCTTTGCAAAAAAATGATGAATCAATAGTAGCTCAATTTGATATGACAACATTAGAAGAGCTTGGATTATTGAAAATGGATTTCCTTGGTTTAAGAACACTAACAGTTATGAATGATGCTGTTAAAATGATTAAAGAAAATCAAGAAATAGAAATAAATTTAGATAAAATAAACTTTGAGGATAAAGAAGTTTATAAAATGCTTGGAGAAGGAAAAACAGCAGGTGTCTTTCAATTAGAATCACCAGGAATGACTTCCTTCATGAAAGAGCTAAAACCTGATTGTCTGGAAGATATAATAGCTGGAATATCTTTATATAGACCAGGACCTATGGCAGAAATACCAAGATATGTAGAATGTAAGCAAAGTCCTGATAAAGCTCAATACGAGACTTCAGAGTTAGAAGAAATATTAAATGTTACTTATGGAGTAATGGTTTATCAGGAACAAGTAATGGAAATAGTTAGAAAACTAGCTGGATATTCTATGGGAAGAAGTGACCTTGTAAGAAGAGCGATGTCTAAAAAGAAACACAAGGTCATGGAGGAGGAAAGAAAAAACTTTATATATGGAGTTGTAGATGAAGAAGGAAATATAGAAGTTCCAGGCTGTAAAAGAAATGGGATATCAGAAGAAGCTGCAAATAAAATATTCGATCAGATGATGGACTTTGCTTCGTATGCGTTTAATAAATCTCACGCAGCAGCCTATGCAGTTATAGGATATCAAACTGCATATTTAATGAAATACTATCCTGTAGAAACAATAGCAGCAATGCTTAACTCTGTTATGGGAACAAGTGAAAAGGTAGCACATTATATTAACTTTGCAGAAAGTCTAGGAATTCAAGTGTTACCACCAGATATTAATGAAAGTTATTCTAAATTTACAGTAAAAGGTGATAAAATTAGATTTGGATTAGCAGCTATAAAAAATGTTGGTTATAATGTTGTTGAAACTATTGTTGCGTCAAGAAGTGAAAAAGGAAGTTTTGAGTCATTAATAGATTTTATAAATAAGATAGATTTATCTGCTGTAAATAAAAGAGCAATCGAAAGTTTAATAAAAGCAGGTGCTTTAGATTACTTTAATGTATTTAGATCAAAACTTTTAGCAGTATATGAAAAACTAATGGATGGAGTTTCAAGTGAAAAAAAGAGAAATATAGATGGACAAATAAGTTTATTTGGCTTAGAAGAAGAAGTTTTAGATATACCTGAGGTAAGTTATCCTAATATAAGAGAATTTTCAAAGAAAAATCTTTTAGATATGGAAAAAGAAATGACAGGGCTATATCTATCAGGACATCCTTTAGATGAATATGCTGAGAGTTTAAGAGTTCAAACAACGACTAATATAGAAAAGATATATAAATCCTACGAAATAATTCAAGAAGCATATAATAATATTGAATTACCAGAAGATATAATACACGATGAGGAAAGGATTATTCTTGGAGGAATAGTTGCCGAAGCAAATCAAAAAATAACAAGAAGTAATTCAATGATGGCCTTTTTAAAGTTAGAAGATTTAACAGGCACTATTGAAGTCATAGTATTTCCTAAAACTTTAGATAAAGTTAGAGAATTTGTAAAAGAAGACAGTTTAGTTGTAATAAAAGGAAGAGTAAGCATAAAAGAAGATGAGTTGCCAAAGCTTATATGTGAAACAATTGAGCCTTTAGAGAAGATAAATACAGCTAAGGTCTATATTAGAGTAAATAATTTAGATGAAGGCAAGAATATGATGAAAGAATTGCGAACTATGCCAAAAGAATTTAAAGGAGATACAACCGTATTTGTGTTTACAGCAAATGATAAGAAGAGGTATAGAATGTCAAAGGATATATGGATTAACTTAGAATCGGATGCAGTAATTTATTTTAGAGAACTTGCTGGTGAAGATAATGTTAAAGTTATAGAATAATTAAAGCTAGTATCAAGAATGGGAAGGAGATAAAACTCTCTTTCCCTTAAATTATATTGTGAAAAATTTACAATTTTATATGTAATATTAATGAATTGTAAAATGAAAAAATTTACAATGATTAATTAAGAAAAATTTATTAATTAATATATAAATTATAATTAATTAGGTTATAATATACTTAAGAAAGTATAAAAAAGTCGATAAAAATCGTAATAATGTATAAAATCGTTAATAATATATTTATTTTAGTTGCATAAACTTAGAGTAGCAAGTAAAATAAATAAGGTAATAAAAATTAGTAAGAAAATTTAAATTAATATAGTGCAAAAAAATTATTATAGTAAATAAAAAAATGGATAATTCCACAGAATGTGGGACAACCTTTGTCCCGGTGGTGTTAAGGAGGAAACAACATGAAAAAAATAGCTATTTTAACTAGTGGTGGAGATGCTCCAGGAATGAACGCAGCAATAAGAGCCGTTGTAAGAACTGCTTTACATCATGGCATAGAAGTAATGGGCGTTCAAAGAGGATATAGTGGTTTAGTTAATGGAGAATTATTTACTATGGATAGATCATCAGTATCTGACATAATCCATAGAGGAGGAACTATTTTAAGAACTGCTAGATGTGTTGAATTTAAAAAAGAAGAGGTAAGAGTTAAAGCTACCAAAATATTAAAAGCATACGGTGTAGATGCATTAGTAGTAATTGGTGGAGATGGTTCATTTACAGGAGCTAAACTTTTATCAAAGTTAGGAGTTAAAACTGTAGGTTTACCAGGAACAATAGATAATGACTTAACTTACACTGACTTTACTATAGGTTTTGATACAGCTTTAAATACAATAATAGATGCTATAGATAAAATTAGAGATACATCAACTTCTCATGAAAGAGTTTCAATAGTTGAAGTAATGGGAAGAGACTGTGGAGATTTAGCTTTATATGCAGGTATAGCAGGTGGAGCTGAATATATAATAACTCCAGAAAAAGGATTCTCAAAAGAAGAACTTTGCAAAATAATATTAGAAGGAAAACAAAAGGGAAAAATACACAATTTAGTTTTATTAGCTGAAGGTGTAGGTGGAGCGCAAGAATTAGCGAAATATGTTGAAGGTGTTACAGGAATTGAAACAAGAGCAACAATACTAGGACATATTCAAAGAGGTGGAAGCCCAACAGCTACTGATAGAGTTTTAGCATCTAAAATGGGAGCTAAGGCTGTAGAAGTTCTTTTAGAAGGAAAAACTTCAAGAGTAATAGGAATAAAAAATAATGAGATAATTGATCAAGATATAGATGAAGCATTGGCATTGGATAGAACATTTGATGAAAAATTATTTGACATAGCAAACGAAATTTCATCTTAGGATATACATATTTGATTTTATTACTCAAATTATATATGACTATATTTAGTCGATTTAATAATATTTAATCAAACTAACAATAAAAATTACATGCGTAAATTAAAGGAGTGTTATTACATGAGAAAAACTAAGATGATTTGTACTGTAGGACCAGCTAGCGAAAATCCAGAAATATTATCAAAAATAATAGAAGCTGGAATGAATGCATCAAGACATAATTTCTCACATGGAGATCATGAGGAACATGCACAAAGAATTAATTTAGTTAAAGAATTAGCTAAAAAACACAATAAAGAAATAGCTATAATGCTAGATACTAAGGGACCAGAAATAAGAACTGGAAAGTTCGAACCTAAAAAAGTAGAATTAAAGTCAGGTGATGACTTTGTAATATATGCAGGTGGAGATGTAATTGGAGATACAACACAATGTACAGTAACATATGAAGGATTAGCTAACGATGTTAAGCCTGGTAATATTATATTAATAGATGACGGTTTAGTAGGATTAGAAGTTCAATCTGTAGAAGGTAACAAAGTTAATTGTAAAGTTAAAAATACAGGATTTGTAGGTACTCATAAAGGAGTTAATGTTCCTGGAGTTTCAATTAAATTACCAGCATTAACAGAAAAAGATATAGCAGATTTAAAGTTTGGTTGCGAAATTGGAGTTGACTTAGTTGCTGCATCATTCATAAGAAAAGCATCAGACGTTGAAGCTATTAGAGCAATATTAGTTGAAAATGGTGGAGAGCATATTCAAATATTCTCAAAGATAGAAAACCAAGAGGGTGTTGACAATATAGATTCTATATTAGAAGCTTCAGATGGTATAATGGTAGCTAGAGGAGATCTAGGTGTTGAAATACCAATGGAAAAATTACCAGCTGTTCAAAAAATGATAATTGAAAAATGTAACCATGTAGGTAAACCAGTTATAACAGCTACTCAAATGTTAGATTCTATGATAAGAAACCCAAGACCTACAAGAGCAGAAGTATCTGACGTTGCTAATGCTATATATGATGGAACAGATGCTATAATGTTATCTGGAGAATCAGCAAATGGGGATTGGCCAGTAGAAGCTGTTCAAACTATGGCTAAAATAGCTGTAGAAGCTGAAAAGCAATTAAGCTATGAAGTTGCAGTTTCAAGAGCTAAGAAACATATTCCAGCTATAGCAGGAGTTATTTCAAGAGCTGCTGCAAATGCTGCAAATGAATTAAAAGCTTCAGCTATTATTTCATCAACTCAAAGTGGTGCAACTGCTAGAAGATTATCACAATGTAGACCAGATTGTCCGATAGTTGCAGTAACTCCAGATGAAAAAGTTGCTAAGAAGTTAGCATTATGTTTCGGAGTTTACCCAGTTGTTGCAGGCAAAGTAGAATCAACTGACGAAATGATGGAAGAATCAGTTAAGGCTGCACAAGCTAATGGTTTCGTTAATGTAGGAGATACAGTTGTTATAGCAGCTGGAGTTCCAGTTCATAAAGTAGGAACTACTAACTTATTAAAGATAAGCGTAGTTGAATAAAAAATAGAAGTATAATTTTACTTTTCAACTTAAGTAAAACTTACTTATTAACACAATAATTAATTTAAGAAATAAGTCTCTATGCTAATAGTTCTGTTATAAACTATTAGCATAGAGCTTTTTTATATATTAATAAATTAAAATTTGATAAATGTTTAATCAAAAGAAAATCATTATCAATTATAAAGAAAAAAGCTTATATTTAGTATAAAATTTGAATTAAATATGTTATAAAATAGTATTAAAATAGATAATTAACAAAAAGTTCATAATTATATTGATAATATTTAAGTTATAATGTATATTATGAAATGAATATTGTAATAATATTAAAAAGGAATTAAATGGCAACTAATTCTGAATTAGGCATCTTATGATGCCATTTTTTTTTATCTAAAATAAATTTATAGGAATTATATATTGTGTGCGTTAATAAGGTAAGTGTCTTATTAATATGCACCTTTTGTTTTATATATTTTTATGCTATTATAAGATGAAACTTTAGAGAGTATATAAGATCTCATATAGATAGATAAGATTTTAAGAGGTGATTATTTTGGTAGAAAAAAATAATGAATATATCTTAGATATAGTAGGAGTAGGTTACGAAGGTGAAGGTATAGCAAAGATAGATGGATATCCTATATTTATAGAAGGAGCCATATATGGAGAAAAAGTAAGGGTATTAATAATAAAAGTCAAAAAAAATTTTGCATATGGAAAGTTATTAGAAGTTTTAGAAGCTTCAAAAGATAGAATAGAGCCAAAATGTAGAAATTATAAAAGATGTGGGGGTTGCTCTGTTCAACATATGAATTATAAAAAACAACTAGATTATAAATGGGAAAGAGTTAAAGATTGTATTTATAAAATAGGTGGATTATCAAAGGATATAGTAAAATATCCATTAGGAATGGAAGAACCAGAAAGATATAGAAATAAAGTTCAACTACCAGTTGGCTTAGTAAAAGGTAAGCTTGCAATAGGTTTTTATGCACCAAGAAGTCACGATATTATAGATTTAAATACTTGCTTAATTCAAGATAAAGTAGCAGATAAAGTAGCAGAGTTAACAAGACTATGGATAGAAAAATACAAAATACAACCAGCAACGATAGATGGAAAATTTAATCCTAATGGCATAATTAGGCATATAATGATACGTAGAGGCTTTAAAACAAATGAAGTGATGGTTGTACTAGTTACATTAAAAAAAGAAGTTCCTTATATAAAAGAGTTTATAAATATAATAAAAAATGAGATAGATGGAATAAAAAGCATAATACAAAATATAAATGAAAAAGAAACTAATGTAATATTAGGAGAAAGATGCATAACATTATGGGGAGAAGGTACAATAACAGATTACATAGGAGATTTTAAATTTAATATATCTCCACTTTCATTCTTCCAAGTTAATCCTGTTCAAACAGAAGTTTTATACTCAAAAGCTTTAGAATACGCAAATTTAACAGGAGAAGAAACTGTATTTGATGCATATTGCGGGACTGGAACAATAACACTATTTCTTTCTCAAAAAGCTAAAAAAGTATATGGAGTTGAGATAATAAAAGCAGCTATAGATAATGCAAATGAGAATGCTAGTATTAATAATGTCAATAATGTAGAATTCTTTGTTGGAAAATCAGAAGAAATAATACCAGAGCTAATGGAAAAAGGAATTAATCCAGAAGTTATAGTTGTTGACCCACCAAGAAAAGGTTGCAATATAAAACTATTAGAAGCAATAGGAAAAGCAATGCCTAAAAAAGTTGTATATGTTTCTTGTGATCCAAGTACTTTAGCAAGGGACTTAAAGATATTAGAAGAAAAAGGATATAGGACTGAAATAGTTCAGCCTGTTGATATGTTTCCACATACATCACATGTGGAGACGGTGATAATGATGACGCGTTATGGTCAAGATGGAAAATAAATTATATCAACTTAATAACAATAGTGTAGATTTTCTAAAAAATTAGATTACTAAAAAAGACTATATAAAGTACTGCTCATTTATTTCAAGTTAGAGAGTTAGGGCGTTCATTAGGGGACTTTATGTTCTAACTTTGCATAGATATGGTAGAGATTCTTAATGCAAAAATGAAAATTAACCTGCTAACGGTAGCTTTTGAAAAATTAAAGCTACCGTTTTATGTTTTGCAACAAAATCAAGAATTGTGCTCATTTATCAAGTGCTTTCTTGTGGTTACGCTATAGAGATTTGTAGTAACTACACGAGATATACTCTTAGAAAATCAATGATGTACATCAACTTCTAATTTGAATTAACTATTATTTAGGTGATTTAAGATAAAGTGATGAATTTATAAAATATTTAGGCTTGTGGATTACTTCTGTATCAGAAGAATATAAGAAAATCTATAAGTCTTTTTTCTCTGAAAAGAGGCAGTCTTCTTCCGGTTAGGATTTTGCTTAATCCACTTGGTGTCATATTCATACTAATAGCAAAATCTGTTTTAGATATTTGTGCTATATTAATAAGTTCTTCTAATAGTGTACCTATCTTCATCTGATTTATCCCAATTTAATTAAATTCTTCATAATGATGTGATTGGTTTTAACTTATTTGATAAAAGTAGAGGCATTGGATATATTATTACCTTTATTTATATATCAATTAATTTAATTTACACTCTTCCAATAATCATATAGATATTTTTTGATTTATTTTTATAATAGTACAGATGAAAAATGAAATAAGTAAAATAATATACTGTATAACTCTTACTATATTATAAATTATTTTTTATGCCTTTGCTTTCCTAAAAATGAAGATGGAGAGCAGAAAGGAATTGCTGAAATAAGTAATTCTTTTCTGTTGTGAAACGTCTATAAGAAGAAGTTACAAACAAAAGAGAAGAATATAACTAGTGAGATAAATAACGGTAATTTGAAGAAATCGGACTATACTGCATAAAGCTGAACAGGGTTATAAGACAAACTTGCATAAGTAAATCATACAACTAAAGTTAAAGTTAATGAGATGTTGACTTGTTGGCTTCACTCACAAATGCTAGAATAAACTTGATTATAAAAAGTTCTTACGGTGGAATGACACTATTATACATTCAATAAACTAGATATTAACTAGCATGTTAAGTTATTTAAAATATAAACATTTTAAATAAAAAAGATATAAAGCAACTGAAAGAAATAAGTGAAATGATGAACAAAATTATATTAGAATATCTTCAGAATAAAAAACGAGAGTAAGGAATGGTCCATTAAAGGATAGCATAATGGCGCTAAAATTAAGTAAAATGAAAAAAATAAAGCAAAATTTTTTTAGATGATTGCAAATAAAAGATATGAATAAGCAAACATTAAAGTATCTACTCTATATCATTATTGGAAATCAGAAGAAGTTTTAATATTCTTGAAGATAAATTGGAGGAGTTAAAATGGACAAATATTTAAATGCTTTAACTGACAATTTGTCAATATTGGAGAATTTATATGATGTTATAAGGATAGTAGACCCATTAACGAAAAAAACGGTACATTATGATAAAACTAAAATTAAAATTTTAAATAATAGTTGCTATGATTTTTGGAAATCTGAAGAATATTGCCCTAATTGTATATCTATGAGAGCATATAATGAAGCTGATACTTTTGTAAAAATTGAATATAACAAAGAAAAAATTTATATGATAATGGCATCACCTATAGTTATGGAAAATAAGAAATATGTTTTTGAAATGTTAAAGGATGTAACAAATACAGGTATTATAGAAAATTTTTCTGAGAAAACAAGTGAGGAAATTCAGCTTTATATAAATGGAATGAATGATAAGATTATCAAAGATGAATTAACAGGAATATATAATAGACGTTTTATTGATGAAAGGCTGCCAATAGATATTTTAAAAAGTGCATCTCAAAAATCTCCACTATCAATTATAATTGCAGATATAGATTTTTTTAAATCTATAAATAGTAATTATGGACATTTAGCAGGGGATTATATATTGTTTGAATTTGCTTCATTAATTAAGAATTCAATAAGAAAAGATAGTGATTGGGTGGCAAGGTATGGAGGAGAGGAATTTATTATTGTTTTAGACAACACAGACAGTAATACTGCTTTTGAAATATCAGAAAAGATAAGGAAAAAAGTCGAAGAAAAAGTTTTTGAATGTGAAGATAACAAGATTAATATTACGTCAAGTTTTGGTATATATACATTAGATGAAGATAACTTTGATATAAATATAAAAAGTGCGATAAATTATGCTGATAAAAAACTGTATGAAGCCAAGCAAACAGGGAGAAATAAGAGTATAAAATAGTATATGAGGAAGATTATTATAATGCATAAAATCAAGTAGAAAGGTTTGATTTTTTTAAAATTTTCTGGAATAACAGAAATTGTTATTTAAAATGAACGTAATACCCAAGAGAATTTAGAAAACAATATAGCAACAATTCAATCACTTCTAAAATTATTCAACAACCGCGTGATAGGGAGAAGCTTATAAAAAAGTATATTCTTCCGTTTACTTAAAGAGAAAAGACGATTACTAAATAAAAAAACGCTATTTAGTAATCGTCTTTTCCCATGTTTTATAAATATAAAATTCAAGTATAATGTTTGTTTTTTTATTAATACTATAAATAGACATGGAACATTATTTGACAAATATTTTATGTTAAGCCATGGAAATTATATATTAAAACAATAGAAAGGAGCGTAAGATTACATGAAAATGAAAAAATTTAACAAACTATTATTTTTTATTATATTAACGTTACTGGTTAGTTCTTATGCGCCAACAGTTTATTCAGAAACTGTAAAGGATACTACATATATTGGAGTTACTTCAGATCTCCACCATAAGATTTCTAATTTGACACAATGGCTATCTAATTTGAAAAGTACGACAATATCGATGGATTACATGATTTTTGGTGGTGATTATGTAGGTGCAGATGATGCAGAATCCTATGTCTCTGATGTGAAGAGCCAATTTAGCGGAACTTCATCCATATTAGCAAAAGGTAACCATGATAAGGGGAAGGGAGGAAAATATGATTCAGGATTAGTTGTTAACAATAGCAATTATGCTATATATGTAATGGATTCATCAAGCAAGTCTTTTACAACTGACGATATGGAGAATCTTAAATCTTCTTTGAATGACATAAATTCATCGAAGCCAGTTTTTGTTGTTTCTCATTGCCCTATTCATTATTTTGGGAAGAGAACCATTGGAAATTCAGAAGATCTCCTTTCTCTTCTTAATAATTATGGAAACGTAATATTCCTTTGGGGACATAATCATTCTCAAAATGATACAAATTATGGTACAGTTAAAGTGAAGGGTGATACTATACAATGCTCCAAGTCTTCTTCAGAAGTTCCTATTAATTTCACATATGCAAATATGGGATCAATGAAGCAAGGAAATAATGGAGCATATGGATTGCTTATAAATTTAATAAATAGCAATGATGGCACGAATATTAATTTCTATTATAAAGATCTTTCAGGAAAAACTGTTTCAAATTATTCTGTGAACATCAAGTAAGAAGAAATAGATTTTCTTGATCCACTATTTATTGACTTTTCAGATGCACAATAGTATAATGATGAAAAAATTGAAATTTGAGGTGAAAAAATGATTAATTTTTCTTGCTAATTTTTAACGTACATTTAATACAAAGATAAACAGGTGTATTCTGTTTGTTTTGTTGTACTTATGCAAGAAGGTTATTCTTTTTTCTCTTAATATATACACTTGTGTTATGCTATAATGGTTAGCTTAACTACGTATATCTATGAGCTGTAAGAATAATTAATTCTTGCGGCTCTTACTTTTTTATAAATAATTCGAATAAGGAGGATAAATAATATTATGATAAATGAAGACACTTTACTAACACATGATAATCTCCATATAGAGTCGGATACTGCAGGTGACACTTATATGGAGTAATAACAAGATCGCCTATTGTTCCGACTTTGTTATTTATACTATTAAATACAGAGGAGGACAAAAATATGTCTTTAATAAATGTTACAAACCTAACCTTTGCTTATGAAGGTAGCTATGATAATATTTTTGAAAATGTTAGTTTTCAAATTGATACCGATTGGAAATTGGGATTAACTGGAAGAAACGGAAGAGGAAAGACTACTTTTCTAAATCTTTTGCTTGAGAAGTACGAATATAATGGAAACATTTCAGCTGATGTGACTTTTGAATATTTTCCTTATGAGGTGCATGAGCAAAGCAATTTCACCATAGATGTCATAAGAGAGATTAGTCCAAATTCAATGGATTGGGAAATAGTAAAAGAATTATCTTTGTTAGATATGGACTACGATGCTTTATATAGACAGTTTTATACACTATCTAAAGGAGAGCAGACCAAAGCATTGTTGGGCGCTATGTTTTTGAAGGAAAATTCCTTCTTACTTATTGATGAGCCTACCAATCATTTGGATGCTGAAGCTAGGCAAAAACTAAGTAATTACTTGAAAAAAAAGAAAGGATTTATTCTGATTTCACATGATAGATCTTTTTTGGATAATTGTGTTGACCATATCTTGTCTATTAATAAAACTAATATTGAAATACAAAAAGGAAACTTTTCTTCATGGTGGAGAAATAAAGAATTACAAGATGGTTTTGAGCTAGCAGAAAACGAAAAATTGAAAAAGGATATTAACAGACTTTCTAGCTCGGCAAAACGTACATCTACGTGGTCAGATAGTGTTGAAAGCAGCAAGTATGGAACTACTAATTCTGGGAGTAAATTAGATAAAGGATATGTTGGGCATAAAGCTGCAAAAATGATGAAGCGTGCTAAAAATATAGAAGCTAGACAACAAAACATGATTGAGGAAAAATCAAAGCTTCTTAAAAATATTGAATCTAATGAAAGCTTAAAAATAGTACCACTCACTTTCCATGATAAAAAGCTTGTAGAACTTACAGGTGTTGCAATTGAATATGATGATAGAATTGTCTGTGAAGGAGTAAACTTCACTATAGAGCAAGGCGAAAGAATTACTATTCAAGGAAAGAATGGCAGCGGAAAATCAAGTATATTGAAATTAATTTATGGAGAAGATATCCCCCATAGTGGAATTGTAAGAAAGAATAATAAGTTAATCATTTCGTATGTTTCACAAGATACTTCAGATTTATATGGTAACTTATCTGAGTATGCAGATAAACACTGTATTGATGAGAGTTTATTTAAAGCGATGCTTAGAAAACTTGATTTTTCAAGAGAACAGTTTGAAAAGAATATCGAGGATTTTAGTGGAGGACAGAAGAAAAAGGTATTGCTTGCAAAAAGTTTATCTGAGCAGGCACATTTGTATATTTGGGATGAACCATTGAATTTTATTGATGTCATTTCTCGTATGCAGATTGAGAAATTGTTAATTGAACATGAACCTACAATTTTGTTTGTTGAGCATGATAGTGCATTTTGTGAAAATGTTGCAACAAAAATAATAAAATTGTAAAGGTAGAAATGGCAATTAATATGTTTGATGGGAATATAAAAGTAACACACAATAGGCTCCATGCAAAGCTAGATGTTTTGGGCGACGCTTGCATGGAGTAGTATAAGTCGCTAATTATACTGGCTTTGCTTCCTAACTATTAATAGTGAGGGGGAAGCCTACGTGAAACAGACAAAAACGAAATATGGAAAAATGAAACAAATAGTATCGGATTTGAAATTACCTGATTATAGATACGAGCAGCTTACAAAAGCTATTTTTCATCAAAGAATAGGTGATTTTGATGATATGCATATACTACCAAAAACGTTAAGGATGGCTTTAGTAAATGAGTTTGGAAATAATGTATCTAGTGTAATACCTATTTTTTACAAAATTCTAAACAAACTCAAAAATTGTTATTCGAATTGAATGATGGAGAAAGAATAGAAGCTGTTGGACTAAAGTATAAACAGGGGTGGGAATCGTTTTGTATTTCTTCCCAATGTGGTTGTGGTTTTGGATGTCGTTTTTGTGCAACAGGAAGTGCTGGATTTAAACGCAATCTTACTGCTGATGAGATAACTGATCAATTACTTTATTTCTATTTTAATGGCCATAGATTGAATAGTATTTCATTTATGGGAATGGGTGAGGCTTTTGCAAATCCAGAGTTATTTGATGCAGTAAAAATTTTAACTGATCAAAATTTATTTGGGTTAAGTCAACGAAGAATTACTATTTCAACAATTGGCATTATATCGGGAATTCAAAGATTGACCAAAGAATTTCCACAAGTGAATCTGGCTTTTTCACTTCATTCACCATTTGAAAGCCAACGAAGTGATTTAATGCCTATAAATAAAAGATTTCCATTGAATGATGTAATGAAAACATTAGATGAACATATCATTCATACGGGACGACGAGTGTTTATTGCTTATATTATGCTTGAAGGAATTAATGATTCAAAAGAACATGCAGAGGCAGTTGTAGGTTTATTGAAAAATCGTAGTTCATGGGAGCATTTATATCACATTGATTTGATACCTTATAATTCTACGGATAAAACAACTTTTAAATTTCAATCTTCAAGTGCTATCAAGCAGTTTTGCAGTATACTAAAGAAAGCTGGTATTAGTGTAACTGTTAGAACACAATTTGGTTCTGAAATTAGTGCTGCTTGCGGACAGTTGTGTTATGAAAATGAATTATAATGTTAGTTCAAAAATATTCATTTGAGTAAAGAAATAGCCTCATTTTAAAGGTCTTGAAGATTTTTAATTAAATATTGAAGAGTGTTGTATGTCCCTCAAACTTTAGATTTGAGGGACTTTTCTGTAGTTACTCTATAGAGATTTATAGTAACTACACGAGATACACTCTTAGAAAAAAGTTAGATACAATTTGGGGGAGAAACTGGGAAGGTTAATCAGCATAGAAGATTACATTATTATTATAAGGCTGATAAAAGAAGCTAGTGAAAATGAAAATTAACCTGCTAACGGTAGCTTTTGAAAAATTAAAGTTACCGTTTTATGTTTTGCAGCAAAATCAAGAATTATGCTCATTTATCAGGTGCTTTCTTGTAGTTACTCTATAGAGATTTGTAGTAACTACACGAGATATACTCTTAGAAAATCAATAATGTACATCAACCATAAAAAATCATGAACGATTATATTAACACTTCAAAAATTAGTTTAATTCATCTGTTAAAAACTCTAAAGAGATTCATGAAATAAAATTACAAATATCAGTTATATTTATGGAATATATTTACAAAATAAATAAAAAATGTATAATAAAATAAAGGGGGGTATTTTTATTTTAATTAAGAATTAAAAGGGGTTGGAAAAATGAAAAGATATTTAAAATATTTTTCAATTGGAGTTATTATATGCCTATCGTTCTCATTAATTGGATATGATTCTTCTATTAAAGCAAAGAAGAAATCAACATGGAGTGATGCTACTTTAAAATCAATGGAATTATTTGATGATAAAGGAGGTTACTATACTGGTTTCAAACATCTAGAAGGTTTTAAACAAAATGCTTGGGAAGGAATGGATAAAGCATATAAGTTAGATTCTAAATCAAATACTCCTATTATTGATGTTGATGAGGCAAGGCCTTCATTTTGTTCATCAGCTATTTATATGTTGTTATTAAAAAGTCTATCAATATGGAATGAATCTCAAAAAGAGAATGTTATTTCTAAAGAGGCATGGATAAATTTAAAACCATATACACTTGATGAGAAAGATGATTCTGGCAATGTAATTCAAGCAAGGCAGGATGATGGGTTTGGTTGCTGGGGGAGAGCTAATGCAAATGGGCCTGGTATAGCTGTATTGGTTAATGAGTTAGATGCAGGTAAAAATTATTATATTGGCTCTCGAAGTGAGTATAGTAAAGAGAAGGATTATTATAATGCATGGAGCCAAGTAGAGAGATTTGATTTTTTAAAAATTTTCTGGAATGATGGTATTGGGTGTGATGATAATAATAGTGAGGGTGACGAACGTGGACATCTGGTGTTATTCCTAGATAAAACTGTTTCTTACGATAAGGATGGAAATCGCGATGATATTGTATATTATTGGTCATCTAATGGATCTAAGCCGGATATAAATGCTGGATATGGAATAGCTAAGTGTAGAGTTTCTACTATAACAAGAGCTGTTGCTACTAGAATTACTAATCCTGAAAATTTTGATAATGCTAAGTCAATAGATCGTAATAATGAGAATCAATGGTTATCTGACTTAAATGGTAAGAAGCATGGGACAGTTGAAGAATTAAAAAAAGCATGTGGTATAGAATAAGAGGCAAAAATTATTTTGCTATCCAAATATAAATCTAGAAATATTTAAAATATAATAAATTAAAGTGAAGTCATAGAAAAAGCGTTGACAAATAAAAAAAATGTGCATATAATGAGAATATAATAATACAGTAATCCGATAGGAATTAACGGCTATGACAAGAAGAGTAAGTTAAGGAAAATTTACAGAGAGAAATCTCCTAGGCTGAAAGAGATTTTAGGTGGAACTTAATTGAAGTGCATCTTTGAGCCCTGAATCGAAATAATAGTAGACTTCAGCGGGAACGCCCGTTAAAGCGTTGAGGTATGTTTGTACCGAATTGATGAGATTTTATGCAATTGCATAAAAATCAGAGTGGAACCGCGAAGTTAAAGCTTCGCCTCTGAAAATAGAGGCGGAGTTTTTTTGTTTTTCAAAATCCGGAGTTTGAAGAACAAAGGCTCTAATTCTTATAAATATAAATTAATCTTAAGGGGGATTAAAATGAAATTCAAAAAACTATCAAAAATATTAACAGGAATAATAACCGCAACAATGATATTGACAGGATGCGGAACAAATAAAGGGACAAGCTCAAATGAAAATGGAGCTGCAGCTAAATCAGATACTTTTGTATATGGAATACCAGGTGATCCAGGTAATTCTGTAAATGTAATAACAACAAGTGATCGTTTTGGATTAATGACAATAAAGGCATTGTATTCACCGTTATATATGTATAATGCAGATGGAATTAATTATTTTCTTGCAGAAAGTATGACACAATCAGAAGATAAATTAACTTATACAGCAAAACTTAGACAAGATGTCAAGTGGAGTGATGGAGAAGATTTTACTGCAGACGATGTAGTTTTCACCTATAATGAAATGTTAAAAGAAAAAAATGCTGGTTGGGCATATAGCCAATTAATATTTAATGGAAAACCAGTAAAGGTTACAAAGGTAGATGATTATACAGTTGACTTTACACTTCCAGAAGTTAGTGCACCTGGAAGTGAGCTTTTAGCTAACATCTTTATAATGCCAGAGCATATCTATAAGGATGAGACTAATTTTGAAAATAGTCCTAAAAATGCAACACCAGTAGGTACTGGACCATACAAGTTAGAAGAATACAAAGCTGGTCAATATGTAAAGTTCACAAAAAATGATGATTATTTCTTAGGAGAGCCAAATATTCAAAATGTTATTTTTAGAGTAATACCAGATGCTAATACAGCTAAACTTTCTCTTCAAAAAGGAGAAATTAATGCATTATCTGTTCAATCAAGCGATTTATCCGATTTAGAAAAGAATAATAGCTTAACCACTTACAAATATGATGAAGGTAGAGTGGGTTACCTAGTTCTTAATTCTAATTCAAAAAAACTTAAGGATGCTAATGTGAGACAAGCAATATTATATGGATTAAATAGAAAAGATTTAATTAATGCTGCTTTTGGATCAGAAGAGTATGCTGCTGAAGCTTATACATTCCTTCCAAATGAAAATCCATTCCATACAGATAATGTTGAAAAGTATGATTTTAACCAAAATAAATCTAAAGAACTTTTAGAAAAGGCTGGAGTTTCTGGGCTTACACTTAAACTTGGCTATTCTTCAAATGATGTGCCTTCCCAAAAAGAAGCTGCTATAATTCAACAAAATCTTAAAGCTGTAGGAATAAATGTTGAACTAGCTGCAGGTGAGTCAACAGCAATAAGTCAACAAATGAAAAATAAAGATACTGATTATGATATGTTCCTAGGTGGATATATTATGGGAATAGATCCTGATACATTTAATTCATTATTTACATCAGATAGCCCATCTAATTATAGTCACTTTGGAGATAAAGAAATTGATGATTTATTTAATGCTGGAAGAGTAGAAACTGACGAGGCGAAGAGAAAAGAAATATACAATAATGTTCAAAAGAAACTTCAAGATAATGCGTATTTTTATCCAATACTTGAAAATAAGAGAATTGTAGTTATGAGTTCTAACTTAGGTGGAGTAGAAGAGGCTAAGTTAGTTCCAGTTTATACTTTTGAAGATATGTCTAAATTATATTTTAAATAATAAATTTGAATTTTAGTATATTGGGAATAAGATCTTATTCCCAATATATAGTTTTTTATTAAGGAAGTGAGAGTAAGTGGCAAAATATATAGTAAAAAGAATCCTTCAAGCGATTCCATTGGTATTATTAATTTCTATAATATGTTTTGTTTTAATTCAGTTAGCCCCATATAATGCAATTGATACAATGATTACGCCAAAGATGCCACAAGAAACAGTAGACCTTATAAAGGCTAAATACGGATTTGACAAACCAGTGTATGTTCAATATTTTTTATGGCTTAAAGGAGTATTGAGTGGACAGCTTGGATATTCAATAATAACTCATGAAAGTATTTCAAATGATTTGGTTGCAAGAATACCAGCAACTATTGCTTTAGTATTACCATCTTATTTAATTGCCATTGTAATATCAATAGTTCTTGGTTTAATATCAGGTTCAAATAAAGATAAATTAGTAGATAAAATAATAGATGGTTTTTGTTCAATAGGTATAGCTATACCTAGTTTTTGGTTTGCGATGATTATGATATTTGTATTTGGATATAAGTTTGGTATTCTTCCTATATTGGGGATGAACACCATAGGGGTAAAAGGCTCAATTTCAGATTTCTTACTCCATTTTATAATGCCATGCACTGTTTTAGTTATTGCATATCTACCAGATTTAATAAGATATGTAAGATCATCAACTATAGGACAAATTTCAGAAGAATATGTAATTGTACAAAATGCTTTTGGAGCAAGTAAAAGAGAAATACTTTTTAACCATGTATGTAAAAATGTACTTTTACCTATAGTCACAAAGAGTGGTATGGCATTACCTATGTTAATTACAGGAGCAATGATAACAGAAACAGTATTTGGATGGCCAGGAGTTGGGCCATATTTTGTAAATGCTGTTCGTGCCTTAGATTATCCAGTTATCATGGCAATTTTACTATTATCATCTTCTTTAGTTATAATAGGTAACTTATTATCCGATATACTATATTCTCTGATTGACCCTAGAATAAAGGAAATGGGGTAAGAAATATGAATAGTAGAAGAATAAAAAATGTTAAGGATGAACTTAAAGGAAATAAGAGTGCTTTAATTTCAATAGGATTTCTAATATTTATAGTAGTTATTTCAACATTTGCATTTGTAATACCTATAGATCCTAATGTTACAAATACATCAAATATACTGCAATCCCCTAGCTTAACTCATTTATTCGGTACAGATGAGTTAGGAAGGGATTATTTTGTAAGAACTGTATATGGAGGAAGAGTATCTCTTACAGTTGGAGTCCTTGCTATGATTATTTCCACTAGTATAGGGGTAGCCTTTGGTACTATAAGTGGATATTTTGGTGGAAAGATAGATAGTATTCTTATGAGATTTGTTGATTTAATATCATCTATTCCATGGATGATATTAGTAACTGTAATAAGCATATTTTTAAAGCCAGGGCTTCAAGCAATAATAATTGTAATAGGCTTATTTTCTTGGATGGAAACTGCAAGGTTAGTTCGTGCAGAAACACTTTCAATAAAGGAGAGAGAGTATGTTCTTTATGCAATTTCTATAGGGGAATCATCTAATAAAATAATATTTAAGCATATAATTTCTAGTGTATTTCCTACTATAATAATAGCTTCAACATCAAGTATTGCTAGCGCAATAATGACGGAATCCTCATTAAGCTTCCTAGGACTTGGAATTCAGCAACCTATGTCTTCTTGGGGAAACCTACTTCAAAATGCTCAAACAAACTTACAAAGTGCTCCTTATATGGCCATATTACCAGGATTATTAATAGTATTAACAATATACTCATTTAATAAATTAGGTAATGTCTTAAGAGTATTTGTTGAACCTAAAATTTCAGGGGGTGAAAGATAAGTATGAAAGATGAAACACTTCTTAAAGTTAACAATCTTAAAACAAATTTTCACAGTAAAAATAATAAAATAGAAGCTGTAAGAGGGGTTAGCTTCCATGTTAATTCTGGTGATATACTTGGAATTGTTGGAGAATCTGGTAGTGGAAAAAGTGTACTTATGAGATCGGTAATGCAAATACTTCCAGAAAATGCGAAGATAGATTCCGGAGAAGTTTATTTTGATGGCAAAGATATTTTAAAATTAGATTCAAAGGAAGCAAAAGGTATTAAAGGGAAAGAAATTGCTATGATATTTCAAAACCCTATGACTGCATTAAATCCATTGAAAAAAATAGGGGATCATATAGTAGAAGTACTAGTTAGACATAAGGATATAAATAAAAAGGAAGCAAGAAAAATGGCAATAGAGGTTTTACGTGAGGTAGGAATACCTATGCCAGAGAAGAGAATTGATCAATATCCTCATGAATTTAGTGGTGGAATGAGGCAAAGAGTGCTAATAGCTATGGCTCTTGCATGTAGCCCAAAGCTTTTAATTGCAGATGAACCAACAACGGCTCTTGACGTCACAATACAAGCACAAATTTTAGGCCTGTTAAGATCCTTGAAAGAAACGAATAATATGTCTATTATTCTTATAACTCATGACCTTGGAGTAGTGGCTAGTCTATGTAATAGAGTCGAGGTTATGTATGGAGGACTAATAATGGAGGAAGGACTTATAGATGAAATATTCTATGATGCTAAACATCCATATACAAAAGCATTATTAAATTCTATACCTAAAATCGAAGGTGATGAAAAGATAAGACTTAAGCCAATAAATGGCTCAGCGCCATCTCTTTTAAATCCACCTAAGGGATGTCCCTTTGCAGAAAGATGTCAATTTGCAAATAAAAAATGTTTTGATGAAATGCCTGTATATAAGAATTTCAGTAATACACATAAAGCTATGTGCTTCTTAGCGAAGTAGAGAAATTTATAATATAAGTAGTTAGGAGGGAAGTTATAGTGACGAAGTCTAATGATGTGTTAATAGAAGTAAGAGACTTAAAGAAGTATTTTCCAGTAAAAAATCAGTTTTTAAAAGGTGAAAAGAAGTTTGTAAAAGCTGTTGATGGAGTTTCCTTTGAAATAAAAAAAGGAGAGACTTTTGGTCTAGTTGGAGAATCAGGTTGTGGAAAATCAACTCTTGGAAGATCAATTACTAGGCTTTATGATATAACATCTGGAGATATATTTTTTGAGGGGACTAATATTGCTAGATTTAATAGAAGAGATATGAAAAGTTTTTATAGAAAAATGCAAACTATTTTTCAAGACCCATATTCATCATTAAATCCCAACATGAATGTTAAAGAATTAATTGATGAGCCTTTAGCATTGCATACAAATTTAACAAAAGAAGAAAGGGATAATAAAATACAAGAATTACTTGAAATGGTTGGTCTGAAAAAATCTGATATGGAAAAATTCCCATATGAGTTTAGTGGTGGACAATGTCAGAGAATAGGAATTGCAAGAGCAATATCAACAGAGCCAGATTTTATATTATGTGATGAACCTATTTCAGCATTAGATGTATCAATACAAGCTCAAGTAATAAATATGTTAGAAGATTTACAAGAAAAAATGGGATTAACTTACCTTTTTGTAGCCCATGACTTGTCTATGGTAAGGCATATTTCAGATAGGATTGGGGTAATGTATTTAGGGAAAATAGTAGAAATATCTGAGAGTAATGATTTATATAAAGATCCACTTCATCCATATACAAAAGGACTTTTATCAGCTATACCAGTAGCTGATCCTAAAAAGGCAAGGACTTCTGAAATACAAATTATTAAAGGAGATATACCTAGCCCAATAGATATTCCATCAGGTTGTAGATTCCACACTAGATGTCCATATGCGACAGAAAAGTGCAAGGAGGTTCAACCAGAAATGAAGGAAGTAGGAGTTGGACATTTTGTAGCTTGTCACTTATATTAGAATATAAGGATAGATGGTTTTTAATATTTATGTTTTTAAGATAAAAGGTAGTTTCTTTGGAAACTACCTTTTTATGATATAAAAAGGCAATTTGTTTGTATAAAACATTAGAATTACTTAGATAAGGCGTCTCACCTTTAGACTCTTATTTCCTTTTGCGAAGAAATTTTGTTATATTTTAGGACGTGCAGAATTCACCACAATAACAAAGTACATTAAAAACTATGTTAATAAAGAGTGTAGATACCATATTGAAACAAATAACACCATTTGGATTTAGTATTAAATAGGTTTTTTTACTCAAACGAAACTATGGTAAATGTTTACATGGAAGTATATCAGTGTTATAATTTTCATGGTATATAATTTTATCGATTATATATAAAGTTATAAGGGGATGAAAATATGAGAAATATTAGAAACAGAGTTTTAACTACTATCTTAAGCACCGCAGTTTTACTTAACGGAACAATTTATTCTAATGGAAAAACTGTACAAGCAGAGGAAAAATCAGAGGTGAAAGTAACAATACTTGGCACTTCAGATTTACATGGAACATTAGTACCATGGGATTATGCATCTGATTCAGCAAATGTATCAGGAAGTTTATCACAAATTTCTAAGGTAGTTTCTGATGTAAGAAAGGAAAATCCAAATACAATCTTGATTGATGCAGGAGACTCAATTCAAGGTAACTTTATTGAGACATTTAAAGATGGTTATGTACAACCTATATTACTAGCAATGAAAGAAATGAAGTATGATACATGGACATTAGGAAATCATGAATTTGATTTTGGTCTTGATGTTCTAAAAAGAGCAACAGATCAATTAGTAGGATCAACAATGACACCTATATCAGCAAATATTTATAAGCAGGATGGAACAAGGTTTATTGAGCCTTATAAAATAGTTGAAAGAGATGGATTGAAAATTGCACTTATTGGAATAACAACTCCAATGGTTGAACAATTTAAAACACCAGAGCAAATAGGATTTATGAAATTTAAAAGTCCTATAGAAGAAACACAAAAAATTATTGCAGAGTTAAATGGAAAAGTAGATGCAATGATTGGAATTATGCATATGGGTGTTGATAATGAAAATAACATATCAGATACTGGTGTAACAGATGTAGCCAATGCATGCCCAGAACTTGATGTTATTTTTGCAGGACATATGCATCAATTAGTTAAGGATAAGGCAATAAATGGAGTAAGAATAGTAGAGCCAGGAAAATATGGACAATATTTATCAAGGATTGATCTTACTTTTAAGAAGGATAGTAATAACAAACTAGCTTTAGATAAGAGTTCATTAAATGACAGCAGTTATACTATTAAAGGGGTAGAATCTGATAAAAATATTGAAGCTTTAGTTAAGCCTTATCATGATAAACTAAGAGCAGATGCAAATATTGTAATTGGGGAAGTAAAAGGTGTTAATATGGTAGATCCAGATGAGATTCCAGGAATTCCAACAATTCACTTAGAAGACACACCTCTTATAGATCTTTTCCATGAAGCAGCTCTTTATTATAGTAAAGCTGATGTAGTTTCCTTAGGAACAGACAATGAAAAAGCTAAGCTTAATGTAGGGCCGATAAAAAGAAAAGATATTGCATTTAATTATACATATGCGGGTGGAGAAGTAACAGTATATGAAGTTACAGGAGCTCAACTAAAAAAATATATGGAATGGTCAGCAGACTACTATAATACATTAAAGGATGGAGACATAACTATAAGTTTCAATCCTACAAGAAGAGCATCTAAGTATAGTACAAACGATTATTTTGGTGGAATCAATTATACAATTGATTTAACTAAGGAATCAGGAAACAGAATAGCAGATTTAAAGTATAAAAATGGAGCACCAATAAAAGATACTGATAAAATTAAGTTAGGAATGAACTCCTATAGAATGGATCAGCTTTTAGCTAAAGGCGGAATATTTGAAAGTGAAAAAGATTCAATCAAGAAAACGAATTTTGATTCAAAATTAATTTTTGGAGAAGAGGAAGGAACTATAAGAAATTTAACTATCAAATATATAAAAGAAGTTAAAAATGGAGTAGTTGAAAGTAAAAAACAAGATAATTGGAGAATAGTTGGAATAGATAGAGATTCTGCAGATTATAGAAAAGTAGCTGAATTGGTTAGAAGTGGAGAATTGGAAATACCTACAACAACAGATAAAAATGGAGTTGTTTATACTGCTACAGCTTCTATAAATAAAAAGGATTTACCGGTAGATAATACTGATGATAATGAAACAAATACTAATCCTGGGGATAATTCAGAAACAGGTACAAATACAGAAGATAACCAAGTAGATACTGACAAGGGAAACACTTCAATTAGTGAAGATGCAGGTAAGGGAGGAAATCTTCCTAATACAGGATCAGCAGTTAGTCCAAATCAAATTTTAGTATTTGCTAGCATACTTATATTATCAGGAGCTATTTTGATTAAGAGAAAAAAGAAAGCTAGCTTATAATACTGGTTAAATTATGGAGGTTTCCGGAAGATTTGGGATGCCTACTCCAATATATGGGTACATGATAGAAATGAGAAATAAAAGATAAATTTCTTGCACTATAAGATCGCTACTAGCAAAGAAATAGGATTGTATTAAAGATTTTAAGTAAATATTAAAGTGATTTTTAGATTCCCTCAGACTTAGGTTTGAGGGAATATTTTTTTGTAAATAAAATTATAGAATTGTAAAATGTAAATTATATTTGAAATTCATTTAAATGATTTTTTATGAAATTGAAAGAGAATACTACTTATTATACAGTAAATTAATAAAATCTTTAAAAGCTAATAATGTACCCATTAATAACATTGAGTCTAAACCAGTAAAAGAATTAATTATGATTAATAAACATGGTCTAATTAAATTAAAATGAGGGGTTAATAATATTTGTTTAGAAGATGAAGTTATGCTTTAAACAAGTTATTAGATACATATTATTATGTTTTAAAGAACTTAAATTTAGAAAAAATAAGTTAATAATCTCCTTACTTTCATTTGGGAAGTGGACATATGTAAGTTTGTATTGAACTGGAGCAGAGTGACGGAACAAGTAAACTTGTATATGCTCACTTTTTTATTTTATATGCTATTTACACTATTTAATTACGTTCCAGAGTACTTAAGTGTAACTATTAATTTTTTATTACGAGCAATCATATTTTGTCAAGTATGGTAGAATGATGTCGATATATAATATATATTTAAATATATGGTGATATAAAACTGTGTATTAGTAACTTCACGGGAATCATCGCCATAAATTACGGTTTGCCTAAGTATAGGAATAGATTCTTTGTATTAAAGGATAGGTAGAAACGAGAGAAAAGAAATTTTATAGCTAGTATCAAAAAATGAATAGCAAATAATTAACTAAAAATAAATATGGAGGTAATAAAATATGAACGATAATTTTTACAAACAATTAATTGGAAAATTACCAATAGGATATGCATATCACAAGATAATATGCGACAAACAAGGTAATCCTTGTGATTATGAATTTCTTGAAATTAATGATTCATTTGCAAAAATTACACGTCTAAAGGCTTCAGAAATTGTTGGTAAAAAAATATCTGAAATATTACCTGAAATTAAAAAAGATGAATTTGATTGGATAAAACTTTATGGAGAAATTGCTATTAATGGTGGTGAAAAAGAATTCGAACAATATTCACAAATTTTAAAGCGTTGGTATAGAGTAAAAGTATACTCTCCACAAGAATATTATTTCATAACAATTTTTATTGATGTAACTGCAGAAATGAGAGGAGTGGAAGAAAAGACAGCCATACTGACCACATTAAATGATATTATTTTTGAACTAGATAAAGATTATAGGTTTAATAATATAATTGTTTCTGATGATAACCATCTGTTTATGCCTAGGGAAAAAATTATTGGTAGAACTATTAAAGAACTTTTTTCTGAAGAATTGACAAAAATATTTATTTCTTCTTTTGAAAAGGCAGTAGTTTCTGGAGAAAAAGAATCTATTATTTATAAATCACCTTTACAGAATAGTGAGCAGTGGTTCAAAGCAGATATTAAACATACTGGAATTGGAATAGAAAAAGGGTATATTGTAAGTATTATTAATTTTACTGAGCAAAAAAAACTTGAAGATTATTTGTTGAAAAAAACACAAGAATTGGAAAAGTTTTTTTCTGTAAATTTGGACTTGCTATGTATAGCGGATACAGAAGGTAATTTTCTTAATGTCAACAAGGAATGGGAAAATATCCTAGGATATTCTAAAGAATATATAGAGAAAAGTAATTTTATTAAATTTGTGTATGCTGAAGACGTTGAAGTTACTATTGAAGCTATTAGGAAACTTGAAAAGCAAGAGCAGGTTTTAAATCTTGTAAACAGATATAGATGCAAAGACGGTTCTTATAGATATATAGAATGGCGTTGTCAACCATATGATAATTTAATATATGCTGCTGCTCGTGATATTACAGAAAAAATAGAAGAACAAAATTTATTAAAAAAAATGGTGAGTTTTTCAGAAGAATTTCTACAGTTATATGAAAAAGAGTTGAATTATCAAAAAATTACTGATGACTTTTTACATATGTCAAGAGCTAAATTTGCTGCATTCAATTTATATGATGAAGTTGGCAAACAATATAAGACCATGGCTATATCAGGTGACAATGATTTAATAAAAAAAGCTATTCAGTTGTTAGGTATAAAAGTAGAGGGTAACAACTGGGCGTATGATTTAATAAGGGCTGAAAAAATAAAAGACAAGATAGTTACACGGTTTACTTCGTTAAAGGAATTTACAGGTGATTTTATTTCTGAACCTCTACTTGATCTATTAGTAAATACATTTGATATTGGAGAAATTATTGTAATTAAAATTCTAAAAAATAATACTATTCTCGGGGATTTTACCTTTATTATGCCTAATGAGAAAAGCTTTAATAATGAAATTATAGCAGAAATGTACACTAGACAATTAGGTATGGTTATTACACAAAAGAGAACAGAGAATTTATTAAGGATAGAAAGAGAAAGATTAGAAAATATTCTAAAAGGTACTAATGTAGGTACTTGGGAATGGGATATTGAAAAAGGAGAAATAGTATTTAATGAGCGATGGGCAGAGATAATTGGTTACAAGTTTAATGAACTATCAATAATTAATTCTAAAGATTTAAAAAGATTCTTTCATGTTGAAGATTTAAGAAAATGTAGGATTCAATTAAAGAAAATATTTTCAAAAGAAATAGATTATTATGATATGGAACTTCGTATGAAGCACAAAGATGGTAGTTGGATCTGGGTACAAGATAGGGGGAAAATAACTTCATGGAATTCTAATGGTAAGCCTTTATTAATGAGTGGTACTCGTAGTAATATCAATCATCGAAAGCAAGTTGAAAATGAACTGATGAAAAGTGAAGAAAAATATCGTTTGATTTTTGAATATTCTCCACTTGGTGTTTACCATTTTGACAGTAGGGGAGTTATTACTGATTGTAATGACAATTTTGTAAAAATAATTGGATCATCTCGTGAGGAACTGATAGGGTTGAATACTCTTAAGCTACCAGATGAAAAGTTAATAGAAGAAATAAAAAGAGCACTTCATGGATATGAGACAACTTATGAGGGGAATTACAAGTCGTTTACAGGAAATAAGATAACATCAGTAAGAGTGATGTTTGCCACAATACTTTCAGATGATAAGAGCATTGAAGGGGGAATAGGTATTGTGGAGGATATTACAGAGCGTAAAAGAATGGAAGAGATAATATTTGATGAAAAAGAACGTTTAAAAACAACTCTCCTTTCTATTGGTGATGGTGTTATTTCTACTGATAGTCATGGAGATATATTGCTATTAAACAGAATAGCTGAGAAGTTAACTGGATGGACACAAGAAGAGGCTGTTGGTAAACCATTAGAAGAAGTATTTAATATTATTGATGAATTTACAAGAGAAAAGTGTAATAATCCTGTATATAATGTTCTAAGAACAGGTAATATAGTTGAACTTTGTAATAATTCCATTTTAATATCTAAAGATGGAGAAGAAAGATTTATCGAAGATAGTGCAGCTCCAATTAAAGGTGAAAATGATGTTATTAATGGAGTAGCGTTAGCATTTAGAGATGTTAGTGAGAAGAAAGAAAGGCAAGAAAAAATTGAATATTTAAGCTTTTATGACCAACTAACTGGATTATATAATAGAAGATTTTTTGAAGAGGAATTAAAGAGGTTAGATACTAAAAGTAATCTTCCAATAACTCTTGTTATAATTGATGTCAATGGATTAAAACTAACTAATGATGCTTTTGGTCATTTAGAGGGAGATAAACTTTTACAAAAAGTTGCTAAGGTGATAAAAAAAGAGTGTAGAAATGAGGATATTATTTCTAGGATAGGTGGAGATGAATTTACAATTATATTGCCTGAAACTAGTTCTGAGGAAACAGAAAAGATTTTAAATCGAATAAATAGTGCTATTGATAAGGAAAAATTTAATTCGATTAATGTATCAATTTCTTATGGGTGGAAAACTAAAATAGAAGAGAATGAGGAAATGCTAGCAGTATTTAAGAAAGCTGAAGACTATATGTATAGGCGAAAGTTATCTGAAAGTACCAGTATGAGGTATAAGACTATAGAGGTAATAATAAAAACTTTATACGAAAAAAATGAAAGAGAAGAGAAGCATTCCATACGAGTCGGAGAAATATGTGCTTTAATAGCATCTACTTTAAATTTAAGTGATGCAAATATAAGAGAGCTTAGAACGGCAGGACTGATGCATGATATAGGGAAAATAGCCATTGATGGAAAAATTCTGAATAAACCTGGTTCGCTTAGTGATTCTGAGTGGCTAGAAATCAAGAGGCATCCTGAAATTGGATATAGGATATTAAGCTCTTTAAATGAATATGCACCAATTGCAGAGTATGCTTTAGCACATCATGAAAGGTGGGATGGAAAGGGATATCCTAAAGGACTAAAAGGAGAAGAGATACCTTGGCAAGCTAGGGTTATAGCAGTGGCTGATGCTTATGATGCTATGACTAGAGATAGACCTTATAGGAAAAACTTAAGCAAATCTGATGCAATTGAAATAATAAGAAAAAATGCTGGAACTCAGTTTGACCCAGAAATAGTTAAATTATTCATTGAAAAGGTGCTAAATGAGGAATAAAAAAGAAGCTTAATAATTTCGTTCAAAGATTTAAAATATAAAATTTAATAATAAATTTTATATAAATTAGAATGTATAACATATAGTTTAGGAATCCTAAGGAAATTTAGGGTTCTTAAATTTTTTAATTATAATATATTGTTCTAAATTTTCAAATTAATAAAATATTGAAAAAATTCTTTTTTAGGTATTGACAATAATGAAATAAGATTGTACACTGTATATAATTTAATAAATACCTCACTTTTATATGTGAGGTAGAGGCGCAAAATTTAACAGTTTTTAGTGGAGCTTGAGAAGGTGATGATGCTAATGAGAAGGAGATTTTGCCGAAGTTTGTAATATTTCTCAGTATTACTTGCTGGGTCTGTAGTTAAGAACTACAGGACTGTCTTAATAAATGTCCCGGTTTATTAAGTTGTGCTATCTCAAATGGGAAAGATGAGGATTAGGTTAATTATATAAGTAGACCTGAGCTTTGCTCAGTTATTTTTTTATAGTTAATTATCCGAATATTTAAGATAGCACCAACCTAAGTAAAGGTTGGTTTTTTTATTATAAAAAAGGAGAGGATTTACTATGAAGAAAAAACTATCATTATTAATTTCATTATCATTGACAGCAATGTTAACACTAACAGGGTGTGGCTCAGGAAAATCATCAGCAAATAAAGGTGAAAATGTCTTTAGGGTGGGACTTGAAGCAGGATATGCACCATTTAACTGGACACAAATGAATGATTCAAATGGTGCAGTAAAAATTGATGGAAGTGCAGAATACGCAGGAGGCTATGATGTAGAAATTGCCAAAAAAATAGCTGATGGATTAGGAAAAAAATTAGTTATTGTTAAAACAGAGTGGGATGGATTAGTTCCAGCATTAACATCAGGTAAAATAGATGCAATAATAGCTGGGATGTCTCCAACAGAAAAGCGTAAAGAAACAATTGATTTTTCAGATAACTATTATACATCAGATTTAGTTATGCTTGTTAAAAATGGAGGAACCTACGAAAATGCTACTTCATTAAAAGATTTTTCAGGAGCTAAAATAACAGCTCAATTAAATACATTCCATTATTCAGTAATAGATCAAATTCCAGGTGTAAATATACAACCAGCTATGGATAACTTTCCAGCTATGAGAGTTGCTCTTGAGTCAGGAGTAATTGATGGATATGTAACAGAAAGACCAGAAGCTGTAAGTGCTCAAATGGCTAATTCAAACTTTAAAATGATTGAATTCAAAGATGGATTTGTAACATCACCAGAAGATACAGCAATAGCAGTAGGGCTTGCAAAAAATAGCGAGTTAACTAAAAAAATAAATGAAATTTTAGCTGGTATATCACAAGAAGAGCAAAAAACAATAATGGACAATGCTATTAAAAATCAACCAGCAGCTCAATAAAGCTAGAGTAGAATTGGTTAGCCTTAACCAATTCCCTCTTATTATATTTAATAAGGAGAATAAAAGATGAGTATAGAATGGATAATAAGAATTGTTGAAAATAACTGGCCAATGTTTTTACGTGGGGCAGGAATGACATTATTAATTTCTATAGTTGGTACTTTAGTAGGTTCATTAATTGGTTTATTAGTAGGTGTTGTACGTACTATTCCAGTACCAGATAGAGGAATTAAAAGAGGAATTTTAAAATTTATTAATGCTATTCTTTCAATTTATATAGAGTTTTTCCGTGGAACACCTATGATTGTGCAAGCTATGGTAATTTATTATGGATCAGCACAATTCTTAGGGATAGATATAAATAAAATAGTAGCAGCTTTATTTATAGTATCTATTAATACAGGTGCATATATGTCAGAAATAGTTAGAGGAGGTATTGTTTCAGTAGATAAGGGACAATTTGAAGCAGCTCAAGCTATTGGAATGACACATTCTCAAACAATGATTAATGTAGTATTACCACAAGTGATTCGTAATATTTTACCAGCAACAGGCAATGAGTTTGTAATAAATATAAAAGATACATCCGTACTAAATGTAATTTCGGTATCAGAGTTATTTTTCCAAACTAAATCAATTGCAGGAAATAATTTTAGATATTTTGAGTCATTCTTTGTATCATGCATAATTTACTTTGTAATGACATTTACAATTACAAGAATTTTAAGAGCTATAGAAAGAAAAATAGATGGTCCAGACAATTACATTATGGCAGGTAATCAAATGCAAGTAGAAACACCTGAAGATATACTACGTAAAAAGAAAGTACTGTAGTAGTATAGTTTAATGGAGGAGAGAATATGGAAAAAGTAATAGATATAAAGCATTTAAATAAATCCTTTGGAACACATGAAGTATTAAAAGATATTAACTTTTCAGTAAATAAAGGAGAAGTTGTTTGTATAATAGGTTCATCTGGGTCAGGAAAATCAACTCTTCTACGTTGTATAAATCTTTTAGAAAAACCAAGTGGTGGAGAGATAATTTACAATGAAGAAAATATTTTGGATGATAACCATAATATATATAAATATCGTACTAAACTAGGTATGGTATTCCAACAATTTAATTTATTTAATAACCATAATGTATTAAAGAATTGTGTTGTAGGACAAATGAAGGTATTAAAGCGTTCAAGAGAAGAAGCTGAAAAAGTGGCAATGAAATATTTAGAAGTTGTTGGCATGGGTAACTATATTAATGCTAAACCGAAACAGTTATCTGGAGGACAAAAGCAACGTGTAGCTATTGCAAGGGCATTATCAATGGAACCAGATGTTATTCTTTTTGATGAGCCAACATCAGCTCTTGATCCAGAAATGGTAGGAGAAGTTTTAAAGGTTATGAAAGAACTTGCTGAGAGCGGTCTTACAATGCTAGTAGTAACACATGAAATGGGATTTGCAAAAGAAGTATCTGATCGTGTAGTATTTATGAATAATGGAGTTATTGAGGAAGAAGGCACTCCAGAAAAAATATTCAATAATCCAACTAAAGAGCGTACTCGTGAATTTTTAAAACGTACATTAAATAATATATAAAAATCGCTACTGTCAAAATAATTTTGATAGTAGCGATTTTTTATAAGAAAAACATTTCAGTAAACTATAATCAATTTAATTTATTATAGTTTTTAATATGTCTATATAGTAACTTGTTTTAATTATAGAATAATGTATATTTATGATAACTTAAATTTTCATATTTTTTATTTCTTGAATTATATCAATAATACCATTTTCAATAAGATCTTCTCTTACGTTTGTTACATTTAATTTCAAAATATTTTCTTTCTGGAAAGTATCTAGATAATGACCTTGCTCAGTAGCAACTATGATAGATTTCTTTTTTAGATTACTTAAAAGGTGCTCACTATTTACTTTATCGTTAAAAGTTATATAGGTATGAATACATTGATTTTTATTAGAATGATACTTAAAAATATCACTGTAATATTTGTATTGATGCTCTAACGTTGAATTTAAGCAAGTACTTCTTAAAGAATAAGAGGCTTTAATTTTTTGTTTATGACGCTCAAACATACCGCTTTTTATATAGATTTCTAATGCAGCTTGAGAGAGCATAGGACTATCTACATCTATAAGCTTTTTATATTTACCAAAATCATTTTTAATAGCATCAGGAATGATAGCAACTCCTATTCTTAATCCAGGAAATATAATTTTTGAATAGCTTTTTAAGTAAATAACATGAGAAAAATTATCATAGGCATATAATGGATCAGCTTTTGAATTTTTTTCTAAGTCAGCTAAATAGTCATCTTCTACAATAAATACATCATATTTTTTTGCTAATTTTACTATTGCCTTTTTTTCTTCTTGAGAATATGAGGTTCCTAATGGATTATGAAATCGTGGCATGGTATAAAAAAATTTAATGCTTTTTGTTCTAAATAATTTCTCAAGTTGATTTAAATCAATTCCTGAATTAGTTCTTCTAATGCCTAATACTGGTATATTATGAGTTTCTAAATAATCTATAAATAAATGATATCCAGGTTGCTCTATTAAAATAGTTTCTTTTTTATTTGGAAAAGGTAATTTAGCTAGTATGGCTAATGCTTGTTGAACTCCAGAAGTAATAAATATATTTTCTTTATTTGCAAAAACCTGATAGTTAGCTAAATGCTTTTGAATAACGTTAATTAATGATGGCAGTCCTTTAGAAGTTCCATATATAAATAACTCATTTTTATATATGTTAATTGCTTCGTTAATACAATGCTGAAAATCTAAATATGGAAAAATTTGAGGGTCTGGAGATGCAGATGAAAAATCCAATATAGAGCTTTTAGAATTATCAAAATTAACTTTTCTTTTTACAAGATAATACCCACTTTTGGGTATAGAATAAACTATATGTTTTCTTTCTAATTCATTAAAAGCCCTTATTATAGTACTTTTATTGCAACAATACATATCAGAAAAAGTACGAATAGAAGGTAACTTATTTCCTTCTTTATATTCTCCATTTTGAATCAAATTCTCAATATTATTTAATATTTCTAGATATTTATACATGATTTTTACCTCTGAATTAAATTCTGTATCGGTACAGATAGCTTTTATTAATATTGTATCATATATATTAATTTACTAATATATAAACATACCTTATTAAGTCTAATTTTAAAGCTTATAAATATATAATTTTAGGAGGAATACATAATGAAATTTTCATATAAAAAAAAGGCGTATATAGCCGCCATACTATATTCTTTTATAACAGGGTTTTCATTTTTATTTTCAAAATTAACATTAACTTTAGCTAACCCTCTCGATACATTAGCTCATAGGTTTACCGTATCATTTATTTTTGCTTCCATACCTGTTTTGTTAGGGTGGATAAAGTTAAATATAAATAAGAAAGATATAATTCATATTTTACCTCTTTCATTATTTTATCCAATTATGTTTTTTGGATTTCAAATTTTTGGACTAGTATACATTTCTTCTTCAGAAGCAGGAATTATTCAAGCTACGATTCCTATTTTTACAATGATACTATCAATAATATTTTTAAAAGAGAATCCTAGTATATTACAAAAGATATCAATGCTACTATCTGTATTAGGAGTAGTTTATATATTTTTTATGAAGGGTATAGATTTAAAAAGTAATATTTTTATGGGAATATTGTTTATTCTTTTATCAGCTATTTCATCTGCAGGGAACAATATATTATCAAAAAGAATGTCAGTAAGATATAGTCCGATTTCTTTAACTTATATAGTAAATTCTATGGGATTTATATTTTTTAATAGCATATCTATTATTAACCATATTTTCAAAGGAACAATTAATATTTATTTTAAACCATTTGCAAATCCGGTATTTGTAGGATCAATAGTGTACTTAGGAATACTATCTTCTCTAATGACATCATTGCTAGTAAACTATGCTCTATCTAAGATAGAAGCATCTAAGATGAGCGTATTTAGCAACTTTTCAACATTAATAACTATGATTGTAGGAGTAATTTTCTTAGGAGAAGAATTAAAATACTTTCATATAATTGGAGCAATTATGATTATACTCGGAATAATTGGAACTAACTTTTTGGATAATTCATCTAGAGATTTAACAGAGGAGTGTAAAAGTTAAGCATAAGAGAATAATATTAAAAATTAATAAATAAAGTTTGAGAAGAGTAATTATTATAGGTGTTATTTTATTATAATAATTTATTTATAAGCTTGAATTGAGAAGTTTAATATTCTTTAATTCAAGCTTTTTAACATATTAAATAAAAAAGCTTTTCTAAATTCACTGAGACTTATACCATAAACTAGTTTAAAACATCTGTAAATATACTATTTAACATAAATGACATTAGGCTTTTCTTATAGCATTTATTTTATAATTATAAGATTTATTGATGTTATAACAAAGAGATTAAAGGTAGTTAATAATTAAAGTAACATATACTTTTTATATTCTAATAACAGATTTAATTATTTTAGATGTACATATATATATAATAATATGGTAAAATATACATAAATTACTATAGGGTTTAAGGAGGGGTTATGGTGACGAAATTGATAATTGGGGGATTATTTTTTGTAATATTTGTCATGCATATGATTTTTACTAAAAATGAATATATTAAGGGGCGGTACTACACTAAGCCATTTTTAATGATATTACTAGCAATTTATTATATATTAAGTGTACCTGAAATTAATAAATTCATTGTATTAGCATTAGGATTTGCTTTTATTGGTGATGTATTTTTAATGTGGTCTGAAAGAAAAAATTATTTTATTATAGGATTAGTAGCTTTTTTAGTGGGTCATATTTGTTATGTTTTACTTTTTTTACAGGACATTTCTTTCACAAAAGACATACGAATATGGTTTTATCTTTCTATTATAATATATGTTATTGTAGCTATAGCTGTAATGAAAAAATTAAAGAATTATTTAGGTAACATGAAAATACCTACCTATGTATATGTGACAATTATTTCATCAATGAGTTTTGCTAGCTTAGCACGTATTTCAGTTATGGGGATTAGTACATCATCTTTACTTCCTTTTATTGGATCATTGTTATTTTTATGTTCAGATTCTATATTAGGATTTTATACTTTTAAAAGTAAATTCAAAAATGGAAATGTATATATTATGCTAACTTATGTTTTAGCTCAAGTTTTAATTGTTGGCGGATATTTATTTTAATATATAAAAATCGCTACTGTCAAAAGGGTTTTTGATAGTAGCGATTTTTTAGGGGAATTTTGAGTAATGGCCAAATTATTCAAAGAGAAATTCATATATTACAGGTAGTAGTTTCTATGAAGTTTCAAGGATTTTTTGCAGATAATCTTGTTTGAAAGATTCTCAAGGCTATAAATATACAGAATATTATGAAAATAATCTATATAATTTGTAAAAAAGCCTAAATATTATCAAGAATATTACGAAAATATATATAAGAAACAAATTTAGAAATTTATAGGAGGATAACTTGCTATGGAAGTAATTTTTGAATACGAAGAAAATATTTATCTACCAATTGAAACTATATCTGTAATTGGAAAGTTTAATAATTATGATCCTATCAAGGGAAAGATGGTTAAAGACAATAATAAATGGATATTTAAATGTAATTTAAAATCAGGAGAGCACCCATATAAATTTCTTATTAATGGGGAACTAAAGCTTAATGATTCAGCTGCTAACATATATTTACCAGATGATAATGAGGAACTTTGGTCTATAGTCATGATTAATGAAAATGACCAAAGAATGTATAACAATACTCAATATACAACCCATATAGAAAAGTATAATATAAGTTCTGCAATAAGCGAAAAAGAGAATATTGCAAATAAAAAGAATTTTAACTTGTTGTTAGATAAGAAAATAGTAACAAGATTTCAATTTACAAATGTAACTGGACTACATACTGTAACGGCTGCATGGTATACACCTAAAGGTGAGTTATTCCAAATAAATGAGAATAATCTATTTGCCCCACCAGATGAGAAAAAGCCAATAATGTTATGGTTTTGGATGGACTTAACAGATAATACTCGTGAATATTCTATTGGAAGTTGGAAGATGAAGCTTTTTATAGATGGTGAATTTATATTAGAAGATGAATTTCATTTGCTAAAAAATGCAACATATTCAGCACAAGGAAAGTACTTTTAATACTTTATATTAAAAATAGTTTATATTATGTATCAAATAAAAAGATTAACTTATTTAAATATAGATATAAGCACCTAAAGGTGAGTATATAAATTATAAAAAGTAAAGGATGTGAAAAGTTATGAAAATAACTAGTGATGTTAGTTTAAATGTGAATGTCTTATCTAAAAAAGATGACAGTAAATTTAATAATAATACAAAAAGTATTAATTGTAATACAGATAAGCAAGCATCTAGCATAAAATCAGCTGCAGCTAACTATAAGGATTCAATTGTTAGTATATCAGAAAATTCTCCAAAAGTTGTAGCTGAAAAAAAAGATACAACTAAAAGTTCTATAGGGAAATTTTTCAAGTCAGTATCTGATAAATTTTCATTTGTAGCTAGTGAATCAAAAAAATTCATTAAAACAGCAGTTTCTGTAGGTGAAAGTGTTATTAATACAGTAAGTTCAGTATCAAAAACTATTTTTAATACTGGAAAATCTATATCAAAAACCACAAGAGATGCTTTACAATCAGTAGGTAATAAAATATCAGATAGTGCATCAAGAATATCTAATACTGTTAAACAAGTAACAACAGCCTCTGTGGAGCTAAAAAAAGCGGCAGAGGATATTAAAAATTCATCTATATCTTTAATTGAAACAGGAGCAAAGACAACTGTTTCAGTAGGAGCAGATGTTATGGAAGTAGTAGGAAAAGTTGGAGCATCAGTAGTTCAGATTAAAGAAACTTGGAATAGTCCAAACAGTGGTGTTATAGGTAAAATAGTTCAAACTGGTGGAATTGCCAAGGATGGAATAAACTCTATAAAGGATCCTATAAAAAGAATACCTAATACACTTTCAACAGGATATAATGAAATTAAAAAGGATTATAATAATATAAAAAATTCTATTAAAAGTTCAATGTCTCATATACAAGAGGTTAAAAAGATGATTATATCAGTTAGTAGAGATGTAATTGATACAGCAAAATCAGTTGTAAATGAAGTTAAAGAAACAAGTAAAATTGTGGCTAATAGTATAAATGATGCTGTAACTAATATAAAAGATACAGTTTCCAAGGGATATAAAGACATAAGCAATGCTATTGAAAATGGATATGAAAAGAAGAATGACAGTAGTTTAGAAGGTAACATAGGTATATTGCCTAATTTAGCTTAATTGAAAATGGTGTTGTATTAAAATAACTTTTGATAATGGCACATGGAAAGAGAGGGTTCGTAAATTGAATCCTCTTTTTCTTGTGTATCAATCATGGGCAACAACTTGAAAGTGCAAGTTAGTTATAGTTAAGATTTTTTATTATTTCTAATTTCGGGTATAGGTCTTCTCAAAAACATATTGAAAAATGCTTTTTTATCAAAAGGTATTAGTGGCCATAGGTATGACTGGTTTCCAAAAGCCTTTGTTGTGCCTATTATTACTAAAATAATTATTAGGCCTATAGAGAAGCCTATTGTTTTGAATAAACCAGTTAATATTATTAAAAACAATCTAAAAATACGAATTGCCATACCAAATTCAATACTTGGTGATGCAAATGTACCTATTGCAGCAATAGCCATATATAATATAGTTTCCGGAACGAACCAACCAACATTTACGGCCAATTCACTTAATATTAAACCTCCTATAATACCAAGGGATGTTGAGAGTGCATCAGGAGTATGAATAGATGCTGTTCTTAAAAAATCCAGACCAAATTCTAAAATAATAAGTTGAATAAAAAGAGGAATATATCCTGTTTCTTTAGGTCCTATAAAGGCAAGATAAGAAGGTAAAAATTCCTGATTATATACCAATAATAGCCATAATGGTGAAATAATAAATGCTAAGAACATAGCAAAAAATCTTATCCATCTTAAATATGTACCAACTAAAGGATTTTGATAGTAGTCTTCAGCATGTTGCGTAAAATGAAATATTGTTACAGGTAGAAGAATTACACTTGGAGAAGTATCAACTATTATTGCAATATGTCCTTCAAGAAGATGGGCAGCCACAACGTCTGGTCTTTCTGTAAATCTAACTTGAGGAAGTGGATTGTACCATTTCTTTTTAATTAAAAGCTCCTCAAGGGTCTTTTCTGCCATTACAAGTGCGTTCACATCTATTTCATCTAGTTTATTCTTAAGTTCACCTAATAGTTTATGATCTACTACATTATCAATATAACCAATAGCTACATCTGTTCTTGATTGACTTCCTACATTTTTCAATTCAAATATTAAATTAGGATCTCTAAGCCTCCTTCTTATTAGTGTTGTATTAAAGATAATAGTTTCTACAAGACCATCTCTTGACCCTCTTGTAACTTTTTCTAAATCAGGTTCTTGAGGACTTCTTACAGGATATTCTCTTACATCTAGTATAATTCCTTCATTTTCACCATCTATTAATAAAGCGGCCCCTCCAGAGAGGACTGATGTTTTCATTGGCTCTAAGGTATTAAAGGTATCTACTTCTATATATGCAATTTCACTTTGGATAAGTTTAGCTATAAAGTCAGCAGAGATTTCTTCTTTTTTTAGATTTTGAAGTCTTTCAATAACGTAAAGTAATATTTGGTCTTTTGCAAAGCCGTCAATAAAAATTAAGTAAGAATTTATATTTCCTATATTAATATTTCTGCCAATTATATCAAAACTTTTACTTATTGCTAGTTGTTCCTTTATTAATTTTATATTTTCATTTAAATTTGAAGATAAAGCCATGTAGGCACCTCCTTTACAATATATGTCTAATCATCTTTATATAAAAGTAGTATGTGAATCCTAGAAGAGAATATACTAAACTTTTTTATATTAAAAGTATTATGGAGAACTAAAAAAGTATAATGCACATATATATAATTATTTAACCTTAGATTTAAATATAAAATATTAATTAAATTTAATAATTATAAAAGTTCATACAAAAGTTATTATGTCTGAACCATATGAAGAACAATCTTCTAGATTACAAGAAATGGCTGGAGAATCAGAAACATTAAAGAGCTATTCAGATATATTAAATAATCTAATTAAAAAGTTTAAGATATAGTGAAAATAAAGAGTCTTCATTGAAAGTTGAACTAGGACATAAGTGATGATATAATTTTAAAGTATAATACATTAAAAGCTTCGATTAATCTTCGAAGCTTTTTTGATATATAATAAGTTAGGGGTGATTTATATGTCCAGTTCTTTATTAACTAAAAAATCATTAGCTAGATCTTTAAAAAGTTTAATGAAGACAACACCATTACATAAAATATCTGTAAAGGATGTAGTTCAAGATTGTAGTTTAAACAGACAAACATTTTATTATCATTTTCATGACATATATGCTTTGGTAGAGTGGATATATAAAACCGAAGCCCTTGAAAGTATATCAGAATATAAGAGTTATAATACGTGGGTTGATGGATTCTATAAGATATTTTTATATATAGAAAGTAATAAAGCTTTTTGTTATAATACTTTAAACTCATTAAGTAGAACTCATCTAGATATGTATCTTTTTTCTGTAATAAATGATTTGCTTATGGGAGTTATTAATGAAATATCTAGTAACATGAACGTTAAAGCAGAAGATAAAAAGTTTATTGCTAATTTTTATACACATGCTTTTGCAGGATTAGTAATCCAATGGATGAAAGATGGAATGAGAGAGGATCCAAAGATTTTAATAGAAAAGCTTAGAGAGTTAATAGAAGGAAATTTTATAAGAGCATTAAGAAGATATGAAGTTTAAACATATCTTTATCAATATATAGTTTAACTGTTTCGATGTTTTTATCTGTAACTGATGAAATACTAAATATGATGAATTAGTAAATACAGGATCACCATTTGAAAGTAAAACATTAATAATTTTAGGTATAATGATGCTATTCTTAGGTGTATTTGGATATAGAAGAGAGATAATAAAATAAATTTTATTGAAATTCAGATAATCTATAAATAAAAAATATATTTTTTTAATTTTCATAAAAATAATCAGTTATAAAACAACCTACTCTTTAAAGAGTAGGTTGTTTTATTTATATAATTTTATACAAGAGAAAATGTACTAGAACATTAAGTAAAATATTAAATAAATTATACCTTATTCAGAGGAGCAATTTACAACAATGAGAGAAGTAATTAATATATATTATGAATTTCTAAGAGAAAAATGGTTTTATTTAGCAAATACAAACATTTACATAAAAATATGAGAAAAAATAAACGGATATTGTTGAATTTTAGGTTTTTTTAACTAAATTAACTTTAAAAAAATTCGAAATTAGAAATATAGATTAAAATATATGAAAGTAAAAAAAAATTGTATAAACAAGAATAAAATATATTATAAAGGGAGATGAAAATGAAAATGAAAAAGAAAAAGATAAGAGAAAAAACAATAAAACAAGAAATATTTCAACTTTTAATTATGACCTCAATAATACCTATATTAGTGATGGGAGTGGTTAATTTTTACTCACTTAGTAAGAATATTAATAAGTCTGTTGATATTACAATTAAGGGTAGTGTTGATATTATAAAAGAGGCATTAGTAAATAGTAATGCAAATAGTTATAGAGATATAGATTATTTATCAATGGATCCAAATGCTAAAGGGATAAAGGAAAATAAAAATAATGAGGCATTATGGTTCGGAAAAACTTTACAAAGTTATTTCGAAAAAAAAACTGATATAATGAATTTGTCTATTGCCAGTGAAGATGGGAAGTATATATTAGTTCCACATGAAGATGTGGGAAGCGATTTTAATCCCAAAAATAGACCTTGGTATAAGGAAGCAATTAATAACCCATCAGAAATTATTATGTCTGAACCATATGAAGATGCAGTAAATAAAAAAATAGTGGTTACCTATTCTAAAGCAGTTAAAAGTGATAATGGTGAAATACAAGGTGTAGTATCATTAGATAAGAATCTAGATAGACTTTCAGATATAGTAAGAAATATAAATTTTGGGAATAATTCATTTGCAACTGTTTTAAGTGAAAATGGAACTATTGTTGCACATGGAGATAATAGCTTAATAGGAAAAAATGCAAAAGAGGTTCCTTGGATAGAAGAAGTACAAAATATTGAAAATAATACGAGCAAGAATATAGATATAGATGGAGTAGAGTACTTAAGTTATAAAACAATAGAAAATGGAACTGGTTTATCTGTAGTTGTATTTGTTCCAACGCAAGAATTATTTATGGCAGCGCTAAAAGAAATGTTATTACCTTTAGGAGTTTTTATAGCAATTATAATACTAATTGTAATAGTTTCAAAAATATTTACAGGTAAATTAACAAATCCTATAAGAGAAGTAGTAGAAAGTTTAAATAAAATCAAAGATGGAGATTTTACTAAGAAAGTAGAAAATAAATTCTATTATAATAAGGAAATTAATTCAATGATTAATGGGTTAAATATATTAATTGATGATATGATAATCTTATTAGGTGGTGTAAAGGAAGCTTCAGATAAAGTAAATGAAGGATCGGAGATATTATTTGGAATTATAAAAGAATCTAGCAATGTAGGTGAAGAAGTTGCAAAATCAGTGCAACAAATAGCAGAAGGAACTACAGATCAAGCAGCTGAATTAGATGCTGGGGTTCGTATAGTAGGGTTATTAGAAGAAGAAGTTAATAAGTCTATAGAAAGCTCCAATATGATGCTAGAAACTTCTAAGGATGTTAAAACATCTTCAACAGAAGGAACAGTTGCTTTAAGAAACCTAAGTACAACATACGAAAAAAACAAAGAAGCTAGCGATAATATAGCTGTAAAAGTAGATATACTAGCAGCTAAGTCAGAAGAGATTGGAATTATCGTTGATGCAATTAAGTCAATTACAGGACAAACTAATCTTTTAGCTCTAAATGCAAGTATAGAAGCTGCAAGAGCTGGAGAAGTAGGTAGAGGATTTGCTGTTGTTGCAGAAGAGGTAAGAAAATTAGCAGAAGAATCAGCTAAGTCAGCAACAGAAATTAATAATGTTATAGAGGAAGTAAAAGGAAGCATAAAAGAACTTTATGAGGATACTTTAACTACTAAAAAGTTAAATGATGAAACAGAAAAAAGTTTAGTAGTAACAAAAGATAAATTTAATATAATAGACAATATGATTAGCGAGCTAGAAGAAAATATAAATGATGTTACAGCTTCTTTAGATAAAATAAGAGAAAGTAAGGACACTGTTGTTGAAAAGATATCAGAGGTTGCAGCTGTATCTCAAGAAACTGCAGCTATAACTGAAGAAGTAAGTGCTGCATCAGAAGAACAATCATCAGGTCTACAAGAAATGGCTCAACAATCAGAAACTTTAAAAGATTATTCAGATATTTTAAATAGACTAATTAAAAAATTTAAAATATAAATATAAATAAATGACTCAATAGGAAATCTATTGAGTCATAATTTTTCAAAAAAATAACCTCATTTTATTTGAAGAAAATTTATGATAGAAGTTAAATTTAAAATGTACTTTAAATAAATAAAGAATTAATCAAATAAGACATATAAATATGCCCTAAGAAAAGTAAACAATGAATATAGTTTCGCATATGATAGAAAATATTATTGTATTTCTAGGGGAAATAATGTTTGTAAAGTTCGAGAATATAAATGATAGAAAGATTATAGATGTTAGAACTAAATCGGAATTTTTGATAATGAATATGACAGAATATAATATACCAATAATAGATGAACTTCAGCATCAAAAGATAAAAAAATTTTATCCATTGGCTATTTTTATAATAAGCATAGGAATAATAAAAAATAGAAAGAAAATAAAGAAATTATTATTAGAAATATCGAACAATAGAAATGATGAGGTTATAATAGCTTGTTCTAGAGGAAGGCTAAGAAGTCCAATTACTTATTTATATGCTAGAATTATAGGTGTAAAATGTAAAATACTATGGGGTGGATTAAAGAAAAAATATTATGTAAAAATGAAACAGTAGATTGATTTGTTTTAGAACAAATCAACTACTGTTTTTTCTATAGGATAAATTAAAATATCAAGTACAAAGATAATTAAATGCAAAAAATAACCACATTGGCACTAGAAGAAATATTCAGATTCAGTTCGTATTTCTGTATATACAAAATAGTTAAAAGTACAATAAGAAGTTCTCCATAATTCAGTCCAGTACATGTAATGAGGTAGGTTAAGTATTACAAATAAGTTAAAAGTATAAATAACTTTTTCTTTTGGATGAAATGAAATTTCAGAAAAAAGACAAAAATGTGTTATAAAAATAACTATTATAGACAACCTTTTATAAAAGGTTTACAATTGGTTTTAGATAACGTTTAAATAGGAATAATTTACAACCATTTTGGGGGTGGGGTGTAAAAAGTAATTAGAGTTTAATATACAAAATTGTGTATATTAAAGTAAATTTTATGAATGTTTTCTTAAATTTATATAGAAGACTTAAAAATAATAAATCAGGGGAGATGAATTCATGAATACTATAGTGTGTATCAAACAGGTACCAGGAACATCAAAGGTTGAGGTAGATGAAAAAACAGGAGTTCTAAAAAGAGATGGAATAGATACAAAGATGAATCCATATGATCTTTATGCATTAGAAACTGCTTTTAATATTAAAGAACAAAAAGGTGGAGAGGTAAATGTAATAAGTATGGGACCACCTCAAGCCATGGAGGTAATAAGAGAAGCTTTTTCCATGGGTGCTGATAATGGAATATTAATATCAGATAGAAAATTTGCAGGTGCAGATGTTCTAGCAACTGCATATACAATATCACAAGGAATAAGAAAATCTGGGGAATTTGATTTAATTATTTGTGGTAAACAAACAACTGATGGGGATACAGCACAAGTTGGTCCAGAAATAGCAGAATATTTGGACATTCCTCATGTGGCCAATGTTAGAAAGATCTTAGGAGTAGCAGATGATTACATAGCAGTAGAAATGGACATGGCAGATACAGTTGAAATTGTAGAAATTAAATATCCTTGTTTATTAACTGTAGAAAAAGACATATTTGAACCTAGATTACCTTCATATAGAAAAAAGATAGAATCAAAAGGCAGGGAAATTAAGGTTATATCATTAAATGACTTTGAGGATAAAGATGAAAATAAATATGGGTTAAATGGCTCACCAACGCAAGTAGAGAGAATATTTCCGCCTGAATCTAATGCACACCATGAAATATGGAGTGGAGATTCAGATGAAATAAGTGAAAATATAGTTAATAAATTAAAAGAATTAAAGTTTATTTAGGGGGATATGATATGGCTAAATTAGTAATTAATCAAGATAAAGTAATAAATATAGATGAGATTATTAAAATTTGTCCTTTTGGAGCATTAGAAAATGATAATGGAAAATTAGATATAAATTCTAATTGTAAAATGTGTAAGTTATGTGTAAAAAAAGGACCTAAGGGAGCTGTAGAGTATTTAGAAGAAGAAAGAATATTGATAGATAAAAGTAAATGGAAAGGGATAGCAGTATATGTAGATCATGTTGATGGAGATATACACCCTGTTACCTTTGAACTTATAGGAAAGGCAAGAGAATTAGCTAATAAAGTGAAACAAGATGTATATTGTATTTTTATAGGACACAATATAACTGAAAAAGCAAAGGAATTGCTACATTATGGAGTAGATAAAGTATATATATATGATTATGAGAAGTTAAATAACTTTATTATAGAACCATATACAGCGATGTTTGAAAGTTTTATAGATGAAGTTAAACCATCTGTTATTTTAGTTGGAGCAACTAATGTAGGAAGATCATTAGCACCAAGAGTAGCAGCAAGATATAGAACAGGTTTAACGGCTGATTGTACCGTTTTAGATATAAAAGAAAATACAGATTTAATACAGATAAGACCAGCCTTTGGCGGAAATATAATGGCTCAGATAATTACTCCAAATTCAAGACCTCAGTTAGCTACAGTTAGGTACAAGGTTATGTCTGCCCCAGAAAGAAGTAGGGAAGCACATGGAGAGTTGGTAATTTGTAATATAAATAAAGACAAGCTGAATTCTAATATTACTGTTAGAAGTGTAGTAAATAAAGAGAAAGAGCATAGCATATCAGAAGCTGATGTTTTAGTTGTCGCTGGAAGAGGAGTAAAAAGCGAGAAAGATATGAATATGATTAGAGAATTAGCCAATCTTTTAGGAGGAGAAGTTGCAGTTACTAGACCTTTAATTGAATCAGGATGGGAAGATGCTAGCAAACAGGTTGGTTTAAGCGGAAGAACAACTAGGGCTAAGCTTATAATAACATGTGGAGTATCTGGTGCAGTTCAATTTACAGCTGGTATGAATAACTCAGATTATATATTCGCTATAAATAAGGATGATAAAGCACCAATATTTAAGGTTGCTCATTATGGAATTGTAGGAGATATATATGAAGTAATTCCTAAATTGATTCAAAAGATTAAGGAAAATGGAGGGGAAGCATATGCAATATAACAAAGTAATAAATCAAAATATAGAGGATATAAAAGCATTAATTAATGATAACGATAGAATTTTCTATGGAGAAAATATAAATGAGGACTATAGTCATGACGAATTAGGCTTTGTTAGAAAACTACCAGATGCAGTTGTTAAAGTAATTACAACTGAAGAAGTATCTAAGATTATGAAGTATGCTTACGAAAATAATATACCAGTAACAGCAAGAGGTTCTGGAACAGGATTAGTTGGAGCGTGTGTACCATTAGAAGGTGGAATAGTTATAGATTTAAGCGGAATGAATAATATATTAGAATTAGATGAAGAAAATCTAACTCTAACAGTAGAACCAGGAGTTTTACTTATGGAAATAGGAAAGTTTGTTCAAGAGCACGACCTTTTTTATCCACCAGATCCAGGTGAAAAGACAGCTACAATAGGTGGAAATATAAGTACTAATGCAGGTGGAATGAGAGCTGTAAAGTATGGTGTAACAAGAGATTATGTAAGGGGCTTAGAAGTTGTAACTCCAAAAGGGGATATTATAAATATAGGAGGAAAGGTTGTAAAAAATAGTTCAGGATATAGTATTAAGGATTTAATAATAGGTTCAGAAGGAACTTTAGGAATAATAACTAAAGCAATATTGAAGTTACTTCCATTACCTAAAAAAGCAATAAGTTTATTAGTACCTTTTAAAGAATTAGAAACAGCTATTGAAACTGTACCAAAAATAATTAAATCAAAAGCTGTTCCAACAGCTATTGAATTTATGCAAGGTGAAGTAATACTTGCAGCAGAAGAGTATTTAGGTAAAAAGTTCCCAGATCATAGTTCAGATGCTTATTTATTATTAACCTTTGATGGAAATTCAAAAGAGGAAATAGAAAATAATTATCAAAGAGTTGCTGATATATGTTTAAATGAAGGTGCTATAGATGTATTTATATCAGATACAGAAGAAAGACAAGAAGCTATATGGTCTGCAAGAGGAGCTTTCTTAGAAGCTATAAAATCTTCTACAACTGAAATGGATGAGGTAGACGTAGTAGTGCCAAGAAATAAGGTTGCTAGCTTTGTAAAGTTTACTCATAAGCTTCAAGAAGAGCATAAAATAAGAATAAAAAGTTTTGGACATGCTGGAGATGGAAATTTACACATTTATATTTTAAAAGATGATTTAAATGAAGATGAATGGCAAACAAAACTTAATGATGTAATGAAATGTATGTATGATAAAGCTAAAGAACTTAGGGGACAAGTTTCGGGAGAACATGGAATAGGATATGCTAAAAAGGGATATCTAAGCGAATCATTAAGTGATGAAAATATAGAGTTAATGAGGGGAATAAAATCAGTTTTTGATCCTAAGAATATATTAAATCCAGGAAAAGTATGTTATTAGAATGAACTATAAAAAGCCTAGTGAATAGAAATGTCACTAGGTTTTTTATTAAATAATTATTTAAATAACCATATTGGTTTAATTAATCAAATTAATGGAATAATAACCAATGAGGTGATATTTTTATGAAGTCAGTTTGGAGTGAAAGTTATACTGTTAAAGAAAGAAAATCATTAAATGGTGATATTGAAGTAGAAGCAGTAGTGGTAGGTGCTGGAATTGCAGGGCTATTAATAGCTTATATGCTTAAAAAAAGGGGAGTAGATGTTGTTGTTATTGAAAGAGATAGAATATTAAATGGAAACACTTTAAATACTACAGCTAAGATAACTATGCAGCATGATATAATTTATAGTAAATTAATTAAAGAATTTGGGCAAAAAAGTGCAAGGGATTATGCAGTTGCAAATCAATTAGCAATAAAAACCTATAAAGATATAATAAATGAAAATAAAATAGACTGTAATTTTGAAGAAAAGGATGCGTATATATACACTTTAAATAATCCTAAAGAGATAATTGATGAATATGAAGCTGCTAAAAAATTAGGAATAGATGCAGAACTAGTTGATGAAATTGAATTGCCATTTAAGATAGAGAAGGCTTTAAAATTTAAAAAGCAAGCTCAGTTTAATCCCATTAAGTTTTTAAATTATATAGCAGAAGATTTAAATATTTATGAAAACACAAAGGTTACAGATATAAAGGAAAACATAGTAATAACTGAAAAAGGAAATGTTAAAGCTAAAAATATAGTAGTTGCAACACATTTTCCAATTATAAATTTTCCAGGCTATTATTTCTTAAGAATGCATCAAGAAAGAGCTTATGTAATAGCATTGGAGAATGCTCAAAAGTTAAATGGGATGTATGTTGATGAAAACAAAACTGGATATTCCTTCAGAAGCTATGAAGACTTAGTAATATTAACTGGAGCAGATAGAAGAACTGGTAGTAATGAAGAGGGCGGAAGATATGATGAGCTAAGAAAACTTGCGAAAGAATTATATCCAGATGCAATTGAAAAATATAATTGGTCAGCACAAGATTGTATGACTTCTGATGGAATTCCATATATAGGATTGTACTCTAAAGAAATGCCAAATGTTTATGTTGCAACTGGATTTAATAAATGGGGAATGACATCCTCAATGGTTTCAGCAATAATTTTATCAGATAAGATAGCTGGTGTAATGAATGACTTTTACGATATATTTTCACCAAGCAGATTTGATATGACTGCATCGATAAAAAATATGCTTATAGATGGAGCACAAACAACTTATAATTTTATAGCTCAAAAAATTCATATTCCAATGGACACTATAGAATATATAGAAAATGGAACTGGTGGAATAGTTATTTATAATGGTGAGAAGGTTGGTGTGTATAAAGACGATGAAGGAAAAGTGTACGCAGTTTCAACAAAATGCCCACATTTAGGTTGTGAATTAGGTTGGAATAGTGATGATTTATCCTGGGAGTGCCCATGTCATGGATCAAGGTTTGATTACAAGGGTAATCTACTAGATTCACCATCTATTAAGAATTTAAAATATGAAGAATAATAGCACATATAATAAGAAAAAAAGTTTTTTTGAAGGATGGTATTTTAAAAACCAATATAATGGTGGTAGCATTGCATTTATTCCAGGAATAAATATAGATAAAGACGGGCTTAAATATGCTTTTATTCAAATTATAACAAACACAAACTCATATAATATAAAGTATAAATTTGAAGATTTTTCAGTTAGCTATGATAAACTAACAGTTAAAATAAAAGATAATATATTTTCTAGAAAAGGTATAATATTAAATATAAAAAGTAACGAAATCAAAGTAAATGGAAAGCTAAGTTATGATAGCATCATACCTATTAAATACGATATAATGGGACCTTTTTCATTAGTTCCATTTATGGAGTGTAATCATGGAGTAATAAGTTTACATCATAAAATTAATGGGAAATTAAATATAGATAACAAAGAAATTGTAATAGAAAATGGAGTTGGCTATATTGAAAAAGATTTGGGGACATCATTTCCTAAATCATATTTATGGATTCAAAGTAATAATTTTAAAGAAGAAAAAACGAGCATTATGGTTTCCATAGCAGATATACCTTTTTTAGGATTTGAATTTAAGGGCTGCATAGCAGTAGTTTTATATAAAGGTAAGGAATATAGATTAGCAACTTATAATGGAGTTAAAATAATTAAATATGATGAAAAAGGATTAATTATAAGAAGAGGAAAATATAAATTAGAAGTACTAATAAATGAAAATTATCCACAAAAATTGTTAGCTCCTGATGGTGGTGAGATGGTTAGAACTATTTATGAAAACATAGAGTGTACAGCAAAATTTAAATTTTACATAAATCAAGAAAAGATATTTGAATTAGAAAGTAAGAATACTAGTTTTGAGTATGTAAAGTAAAAGGACTTAGAAAACCTAAGTCCTTTATATATTACATTGATTTGTGGAATGTTCTGTTTATAACATCTAATTGTTGTTCTCTTGTTAACTTAATAAAGTTTACAGCATAACCAGAAACTCTAATAGTTAATTGAGGATATAATTCTGGATGTTCCATAGCATCTAATAAAGTTTCTCTATCAAATACATTAACATTTAAGTGATGAGCATTTTGACCAAAATATCCATCCATTAAGGAACTTAAGTTCTTAATTCTGTCTTCAGAAGTTTTTCCTAAAGCATCTGGAATTATTGAGAAAGTATTTGATATACCATCTTGAGAATGTTCATATGGTAACTTAGCAACTGAGTTTAATGATGCTAATGAACCACTGTTATCTCTTCCGTGCATTGGGTTTGCTCCTGGAGCAAATGGTTCTCCAGCTTTTCTTCCATCTGGAGTAGTACCAGTTTTCTTACCATAAACAACATTTGAAGTTATAGTTAATACTGATTGAGTGTGGTAAGCATTTCTGTAAGTCTTGTTTTGTCTGATTTTGTTCATCATGTTTTCAACTAGATATACAGCTATATCATCAACTCTATCATCATCGTTTCCGTATTTAGGGAAATCTCCTTCAATTTCAAAATCGATAGCTACGCCTTCTTCATTTCTTATTGGTTTTACTTTAGCATATTTAATAGCTGAAAGTGAGTCAGCACAAACTGAAAGACCAGCTATACCACAAGCCATTGTTCTAAATACATCTCTATCATGTAGAGCCATTTGTAATTTTTCATAAGAGTATTTATCGTGCATGTAGTGAATAACATTTAAAGTATTAACGTAAAGGTTAGCTAACCAATCTGTCATTAGCTCAAACTTTTCCATTACTTCATCATAATTTAAGTATTCACTAGTTATTGGAGCTAATTTTGGTCCAACTTGCATTCCATATTTTTCATCTTTACCACCATTTATAGCGTAAAGTAAAGTCTTAGCTAAGTTAACTCTAGCACCAAAGAATTGCATTTGCTTACCAACCTTCATAGCAGATACGCAACAAGCTATAGCATAATCGTCTCCCCAGTAAGGAGCCATTAAATCATCATTTTCATATTGAACAGAGCTTGTATCAATAGAAACCTTAGAACAGAAATCCTTAAAGCCTTGAGGTAATCTTGTTGACCATAAAACAGTAAGGTTTGGTTCTGGTGATGGTCCTAAAGTGTATAAAGTGTTAAGAATTCTGAAAGAGTTCTTAGTAACTAAAGTTCTTCCATCTAATCCCATACCACCGATTGACTCAGTAACCCAAGTTGGATCTCCTGAGAATAAATCATTGTATTCTGGAGTTCTTAAGAATTTAACAAGTCTTAGTTTCATAACAAAATGGTCAACTAATTCTTGAGCTTCTTCTTCAGTAATTAATCCAGCTTTTAAATCTCTTTCAATATATATATCTAAGAAAGTTGAAGTTCTTCCAAGAGACATAGCAGCACCATTTTGGTCCTTGATAGCTCCTAAGAAACCAAAGTATAACCATTGAATAGCTTCTTTAGCATTAGTAGCAGGTCCTGAAATATCTAAACCGTAAGTTTCAGCTAATCCTTTTAATTCTTTTAATGCAACGATTTGATCTGAAAGTTCTTCTCTTAATCTAATAACATCTTCATCTATGCATCTAACTTCTAAGCTCTTCTTTTGAGCAATTTTATCTTGTATTAATCTATCAACACCATAAAGAGCAACTCTTCTGTAGTCACCTATGATTCTTCCTCTACCATAAGCATCAGGAAGACCAGTTATAACACCTGATTTTCTTGCTAATCTCATGTCATCAGTATAAGCATCAAATACTCCTTGGTTGTGGCTCTTTCTATATTTAGTAAATATTTCAGAAATTTTAGGGTTTATTTCATATCCATAAGACTTAGCTGCATTTTCAGCCATTCTTACTCCACCAAAAGGCATAACTGCTCTTTTTAATGGGGCATCAGTTTGAACACCAACTATTTTTTCAAAAGCTTTGTCTATATAACCAGCGTTATATTCATTGATTCCAGAAATAGTTTCGGTATCAACATCTAAAACACCATTTTCTCTTTCTTTTTTAAATAATTCACTTACTTCTTCCCATAACTTAGTTGTTGCTTCTGTAGCACCGACTAAAAAGTTATCATTTCCTTCGTATGCAGTATAATTTAGTTGTATAAAGTTTCTTACATCAATAGATCTAGTCCATTGACCTTCTTTAAAATTGATCCATTCTTGCTTCATATAGTGCACCCCTTTTTCTAACATTTAATAAACATTAACTTTATTGGAAATAATTATCAATGAATAATGTTTATCAAGTAAATTTTAACATCAAAGCTGATTTATTGCAATGAGTTAGTGATAAATTGAGTAATAAAAATGAAATAAGTAAATCGATATACTAAAAATATGGATAAAATAAATTAATTAATAAAAAATATTGAATAATATATTTTATCGATATATAATTATAAAGAAATAACAGATATGTTTTAGGAGGAAGTTATGGCTGGAGATAGAAAAATTTGTAGATGCAGAAATGTAAGCTACGTTGATATAAGAAAAGAAATGATAAATGGAGCAAGAACTCTAGAAGAAATAATGGAAAAGACAGGAGCAGCTACTTGTTGTGGAGGATGTACTAGTGAAGTTAAATCAATTTTAGAATCTGTATGTAGTTGTAAAAGTGTATCATTAGAAGCAGTAGTAAATGCAGTTAACAATGGTGCTGATACAGTAGAAAAGGTTGGAGAAGTTACAAAAGCTGGTACTGGATGTGGTAGATGTAAATCTCTGATAGAAAATGTTATAGAATTAAAGAGATAGAGTATATTTTGCTATTAATTACACGAAAATAAACCTTAAGGATAAAATACCTTAAGGTTTATTTTTTTTAGAATCAACTTATTAATTAAAGTGAATAAAAATGACTGGAACTTTAAAAATATTTAATTATGCATATGAATAAACATTGATGAATGAAAATGAATTAAAATGAATTAAATTGGTGGAAATTGATTTTTAAAAGTTGTATTATTTAGTTGGGAGTGATTTTAATGTTAACTGAAGAAAGACATAAGCGTATCCTAGAAGAACTTAAAAATAATTCTGTAATACACGTAAATGAACTTGTGAAAATATTAGACACATCAGAGTCAACAATAAGAAGAGACTTAAATTTCTTAAATAAGGAAGGAAAATTAAAAAAGGTTCATGGAGGTGCTACTCTATTAGAAAAAGAGTTTAATACTAAAGATGATTTGGTATCAATAAGAGCAACATTAAATATAAATGAAAAATCAATGATTGCAAAGTATGCGACAAGCCTTATAAAAAAAGATGATTTTGTATATATAGACTCTGGAACAACAACTAATTTGATGATTGATTTTATAAAAGAAAGAAATGCTGTATATGTTACTAATGGAATAAATCAAGCTAAGAAGTTAATAAGCAATGGATTTAAAACTTATATACTTGGAGGAGAAATAAAGGCATCTACAGAAGCTGTAGTGGGTGTTGAGGCCATAAATAGTTTAAAAAAATATAACTTTACAAAGGGGTTCTTCGGAACAAATGGTATATCAGATTGCAGGGGATATACTACGCCAGATATTAAAGAAGCACTAGTAAAAGAAGAAGCATTAAAAAGAACAAGAAGTCCGTATATCTTAGCAGATAAAACTAAATTTGATGAAATAAGTTGTGTAACTTTCGGAGAAATAGATGGAGCAGTAATAATAACAACAATATTAAATAAGAGTAATTACAATAATAGAGCAAAAATAGTGGAGGTTTTAAAACTATGATTTACACTATAACTTTTAATCCAGCACTAGATTATATAGTGAGGGTTGAAGATTTTAAATTAGGACAAGTAAATAGGACATCTTATGAAGAAGTTTATGCTGGTGGTAAGGGTATAAACGTTTCTATAGTATTGAATAATTTAAATGTAGAAAATATAGCACTTGGATACATAGCCGGATTTACTGGCGATGAGATAGAGAAAAAGGTTAACTCCTTTGGCTGCAGTACAGACTTTATAAAGCTTAAAGAGGGGATATCTAGAATAAATGTTAAATTAAATGCTAATGAGGAATCAGAAATAAATGGGCAAGGACCAAATATTACAAACAATGATTTAGAAGAGTTATATAAAAAACTAGATTTATTAAAAGAAGGCGATATTTTAGTTTTGGCTGGAAGTATTCCCAAAACTCTTCCTAAAAATATATACGAAATAATAATGGAGAAGTTATCTAACAAAGGCATTAAATTTGTTGTTGATGCAACAGGAGAACTTTTATTGAATGTATTAAAATATAAACCATTTTTAATAAAACCTAATAAACAGGAATTAGCAGAATTGTTTAATAATACTATAGATATTGAAGAAGAAATAATAATTTATGCAAAAAAGCTTAGAGAAATGGGAGCAAGAAATGTTCTAATTTCTATGGCTGGCGATGGTGCTATACTTATAACAGAGAATGATGAAGTAATTAAATCAGAGGTTCCAAAGGGAAAGCTTATTAATTCAGTTGGAGCTGGCGATTCAATGGTAGGTGGTTTCATAGCTGGATATTTAAGAAATAAAAGCATAGAAGAAGCCTTTAAGATTGGTGTTGCAGCTGGAAGTGCTAGTGCATTTTCAGAAGGGTTAGCAACGAAAGAAAAAATTTATGAATTATTGAATGAAATACTATAGTTTAGAGGGGAATTATAATATTTTTGTATATATAATAGATTAAATAAGTATATTTGCAGAGGAAACCATGTGAGTGAATTTGGAATAATTAATAAGAATATTAATTATTTATTGAATTTGCTAATTAATTATATATGTAATATAATACAAGTATGGGTAAATGATGAAAATAAATCTATAATATGGAGGGTGATGAGATGAAAAGCTTAAAAGGTACTAAAACAGCAGAAAATTTAATGAAGTCTTTTGCGGGAGAATCACAAGCTAGAACAAGATATACTTATTATGCTAGTGTGGCTAAAAAGCAAGGCTATGTTCAAATAGCCAATATATTCCTAGAAACTGCAGAACAAGAAAAGGAACATGCAAAGAGATTTTATAAGTTTTTAAAGGATGATTTTGCAGGAGAGGCTGTAGAAATAAATGCTGCGTATCCGGTAGATTTATATGATGATACTGCTAAAAATCTAATGGCAGCAGCTAAGGGTGAGCATGAAGAATGGTCACATGACTATCCTGAATTTGCTAGGATTGCGAGAGAAGAGGGATTCCCTGCAATTGCAGTAGCTTATGAGAGAATATCAGAAGTAGAAAATAGACATGAAAGAAGATATAATAAGTTATTAAAGAATATAGAAGAAGGAAAAGTGTTTAAAAAGGATAATGTAGTTTTATGGAAGTGTAACAATTGTGGGTACATTTTTGAGGGTGAAGAAGCTCCTGAAGTATGTCCAGCATGTTTACATCCACAAGGATATTTTGAAGTATTTACAGAAAATTATTAATAGTAATTAATGGCTTAAGAGTACATACTCTTAAGCTATTTTTTTAATCTATATAAAATAGTTAATAATAATATTTCGTATTTATAAGTTTTTGAGATATTTATATTATAAGAGTAAAATAAATGTGGAATATAGCTTTGTTTATTATGTATAATTAATAAAGTAAATAGCCAAAATTTTGAATTGAGAGGTTAAAGTTATGACTAACTCTTTAAAAAAGAAATTTACCGCCATATATATTACTTTAGTTATTATTATTATAGCAGTGGGCATGGTTTCTACATTTAATATATATACTCTTAGAAAATCTATAAATGGATTAATTACTAATAATTATAAAAGTATTGATACAAGCAATAATATGATTAAATGCATAGATAATCAAGATAAAGCTATATTAATATATTTACAAGAAAACAAAGAAGAGGCATTAAATCTATTTCATACAAGTGATGATGAATTTTACAAGTGGTTTTATATTGAAAAGAGTAATATAACAGAAACTGGTGAAGAAGAACTAGTAAATGAGATAGGCTTACAGTATATAGAGTTTAGCAAGTTATTTTCATCCTTACAAGATCATAATAATGGTGCAAATCATAATGAATTAGTAGAAATATATAAAGAAAGAATAGCACCTCAAATAATATTGCTTAAAGAAAAGCTTAATGCTTTATCAGATTTAAATGAAGAAGTTATGTTTAATAAAAAAAGTAATTTAAAAAATAGTGCAGAGTCATCAACATATTTAATTATATTGGTATCAGTTGTAGGAGCAATATTTGGAGGATCTATAGCTATGTTTTTTACCAATAGATATTTTAATCCAATACAACTTCTATTAAATGTTATAAAATCAGTAAAAGAAGGTAATTTAAATAAGCAAGCTCCAGTAATATATAATGATGAAATAGGGTTATTAGCTAAAGAATTTAACAACATGACAAATAGATTATACGAATTTGAAAAAAGTACTAAGGGAGACTTAATGTCTGAAAAGAACAGATCTATAAGTATAATCAAAAGCATATCAGATCCTATAATAGTCTTAGACGATAAATTTAAAATTAAGTTCATAAACAATGAAGGAGAAAACTTTTTTAATATAGAAGAAAAAGATATTGTTGATAAAAATTTTCTAGAAGTAATAAATATATCAGAAATATATGATTATGTTATAGAAGTTATAAATAATGATGACGAAAATATAGAAAAGTTAATAGAGATAACAAAAAACAATAAAAAATATTTCTTCAATATAACAGCCACTATTATTAAAGGATCAGAGAAAAAAATTAATGAAGTAGTTGTATTATTTAAGAATATTACTGGACTAAAAGAGCTTGAAATGGTAAAAGTAAATTTTATAGGAACAATATCTCATGAGCTTAAAACTCCATTAACCTCAATAATGATGGGAGTTGGACTTATAAGTAATAGCAATATAGGCAGATTAAATAAAAAACAAGAAGATATATTAGAAGCTATAAAGGAAGATGTACAGAGATTAAATGATTTAGTATCAAATTTACTAAAGATATCACAAATTCAATCAAACAGAACATCATTTAATATAAAATCTAATGATATTAATGAATTAGTATATGAATGTGTAGAAAATTTTTTAACTCAAGCAAATGAGAAGGGAATAGATTTAAGTTTAGAGTTAAAAGAAAGGCTACCGTATGTTATGATAGATGAAGAAAAAATAAAGTGGGTATTAAATAATTTAATATCTAATGCAATAAGATACACAAAAAATGGAACAGTAAAATTATCAGGATACATTAAAGAAAACTATATAGTTATATCTGTAAAAGATACAGGAAGGGGAATACCAAAAGATTATTTAGAAAAGGTATTTGAGAAATTTGTTAGAGTAGAAGGATTTGAAATCCCAGAAGAAAGTACAGGTTTGGGGTTATCCATAGCAAAAGAGATTGTAGAGATACATGAAGGTAAAATTTGGTGCGAAAGTAGAGTTGGATTTGGAAGTAAGTTTACATTTACTATTCCAATAGCACAAAAGTAATTAATTAGGAGCTGATTATATGAAGAGGGTTTTAGTGATTGATGATACAAAAAATATAAGAATATTATTAAGTACTTGCCTAGAGTTGAGAGGATATAATGTTATTACAGCAGATAATGGTATAGAAGCATTAAATATAATAAACAATGCAAATGAAAATATAGATTTAATATTTTTAGATATAAGAATGCCAGGAATAAGCGGAACAGAGGTTTTAAAAAATATTAGGTTTAATTGCAATGTTGTTATAATGACAGCTTTTGCAACTGTGAAAAATGCAATAGAATGTACTAAATTAGGAGCAGTAGCATATTTACAGAAACCTTTTTCACCAGACAGAATAAATCTTGTATTAGATGAAATTGAAAATAAAGATTTAGATAATAAGAAGGATAATAAAGACATAAAGGATAATCTAGATAAAGTAAGAGAGTTGTTAAATTCAAATAATATAGAAGCCGCTCATGATCTTTTAAAAGCTTCAATAGGAATAGATCCATATAATAAGGAAATATATTTATTAATAAGTGAAGTTAATGAATTAGCTGGCAATATAGAAGAAGCAAATAGATTTAAAGAGATATATAAGTTATTTAACTGATTTGAATTAAAAAACTGTTAATGGATAAAATAACACTATACTTAACAGGAGGTGTTATTTATGAAAGAAAAAAATGAAGCAATTGATAGATTACCAGAAAATAAAGAGGTGCAAACACCATATAGTAATGCACAATCAATAAGAGCTGTAGTTAAAAAGTCTGGTGAAATAATTGGATATGAACTTTCAACTGGAGAAAGGATATCAAAAGAAGAAGGAGTTCAAATGGCTAAGAGTGGTGAAATAGCTGGTGTTTCAGTTTCTATATCTAGGAAAGGTGAAGAATATTTAAGAAGTCTTCCAGACCAAGACGAGAACAATAATTTAAGTTCTTTACCAACAGTAAAATAGAATACAAAATAATTTAAGTTATGATATGAATTTATTTTAAATAAAAAGGCTAAGGAAAAACTAATATATGTTCCTTAGCCTTAATTTATATAGTTAATATGATAGATTTAAGTTTCCACTAACTGTTTTTATATTGGCTTTAGTTGAGCCATCTCCAAGGGTTAATGAAACATTTTCTTTATTAAGTTGTTTGTTATTATCTTTATTTTTATAAAAATCTCCATTTACTGTTGAGTAGTTAATGGATAAATTACTATCATTAGGTGTAGATAAATAAACCTCTCCAGAAGTTGTATTAATATCGATATTAGTTAGGGATGGTGAAATTAAGGCTGAAACATTTCCATTAACAGTTGAAAGCATTACCTTACCAGAAAGCTCTGTTGATGATATATTACCATTTATAGTATTTAGATATAAATCTTTACTTCTAAAAGTGTTAGTGGTTATATTTCCATTAGTGTTAGAAATATTTGAAGCTTCACAGGTTATATTACTAAGAGATATATCAGAGCTAATTGACTTCAAATTAAGAGATTTTAGAGTTAAATTATCTAATTTTATACTGCCAGAGAATAAATTTGCACTTAAATTATTAGAATATGAGTAAGGTATCTTTATTAAAAAGTCAATATTCTTTTTATTATTTACAACAGAAGATAAATTACTAGATGGTAATAAATTTAATGTCTTATTGTCTACATTACTTGATATAAAATCATTATTATTTTGTATTTGGATTCCTTCGTTAGAGTATGCATATAAGCTTAAAGTATCACCAGGATAACTTTTAAGAAAAACAGTATATCCATTAAAATCTATATTTATATTATCAATTTCATTTAAATTAAATGTTTTTGAAAAAATTTCATCTCCGTTTATAGTATTAGTTCTATTAACTGAGTGCTTATTAAAAAGATCTTCAAGTATAGACTCATTTACATTAAAATAATTGCTAAGATTAAAATTACTATAATATAATTGAATAAATGCGGTACTGAAGCATATTATAGATGAAACTAGGAGAAAAGACATAAAGAATTTCATTTTAGTGCTAATTATTTTTTTGTTCGTCATTACTTTTCCTCCTTTATTTTTGAAGAGATCCAATTTACTAATCTTTTAATTAATATAACACATAGTTTTATTACATAATATAAACTTAATATTAAAAATATAAACAATAGCGAGCTTCCAGCAACAGTAAAAGCTATAACTGAATTTGGAAAATCTAATATAAATGAAGGAAAAATAAAAATTCCTATTGTATTAGTAGCAACTTTTCCAAGGAGAATACCTATACCTACAACACTAATAGAAAGAGTAGTAACTATTAAAGAGATTATAATAGCAAATATAGTTCCTGTTATCCCAAGAGTTATTGGTCCAAATAGGATTAAACTAAGAATTATTATTATTAATGTTATAATAAAATTATTAGAAGATCTTTTTTTGCTTTCATGTGCATATTGATCATGATAATTTAAATCACTATGATTTTGTTTTGAATTATAAGCATTTTTATACTTTAAATCTTCTTCATTATTTATATTTTCTTCATTTAAAGGAGCTTGATATTTTTTTAAGTATCCATTTCTATATTTATCAACTATGTCATATGGATTTCCAAGTTCATTAATTATTTCATCATCACTTTTTCCAGATGCAAAGCCAATATCAAAATGCTCTTTGTAATCATATAAAATATCACTTAACTTTCCTTCGGGAAAGTCATTTAAACCTTGTTTAAGAATATCTAAAAATGTATCTTTAGTCATTATAATTATACCCCCTGTAATAACATTACTAATAGAATTTATAAATTTCTTTTAGCGAGGTTATTAAAAACATTTATTTAATATTAGTATATGAAATAGTATTATATATCACAAGGTGATAGATAACCTTTAAGAAAATTTTAAGATGTAGATAAGTAAATATTAAGAAGTGGAAAAATGTTAAAAGTGTGGAAAGTTATCCACAAAATGTGGACAACTTGTAAAAACTGTTGAAAACTTTTAAAAAAGGTATTGACACAATATATATGTGAAGAATATATGTTTGTAACAATATGATGATTTTTGGCAAAGAACGTTAATATATGTACTAGAGTGTAGTGGTTAAAATTCTTTAGTTTCATATGTTAAAATAAAGTTATGCACAGTTTGTACAAAATGTGGATAAAAACTGTGGATAATGTTACACTAATACTATAAATATAGAGAAATTAAGGATTATTTAAATTTATCCTGTGGACAACTTATATATTAATAAGGAATGTGGATAAAGTATATGCTAAAATTTGTTGAAATTTAGAAAGATAATCTAACTTAAGGAGAGAAAAATGAAATATAATAAAAATATATATGAAGCAGTATTTAAAAAAAGACCAAATAGATTTAATGCTATAGTTATATTAAAGGATGAAGAGATAGTTGCACATGTTCCTAACACAGGAAGATGTAAAGAAATATTAAAAGATGGAACAAAGGTATTTTTAAGAGAAGAGTTAAATCCAACAAGAAAAACAAAGTATGATTTAATTGCAGCTATTAAGGGATATACTTTAATTAGTATAGACTCTCAAATACCTAATAAAGTAGTTAATGAGGCATTAGTTAATAAAAAAATTAATATTTTGAATAAGTACACTAAAATTAGCAGAGAAAAGACTTTTGGAAAAAGTAGATTTGATTTTAAGTTATCCACAGAAGATGAAAAGGAAATATATTATTTAGAGGTTAAGGGAGTAACATTAGAGGAAAATGGACATTGTATGTTTCCAGATGCTCCAACAGAAAGAGGGGTAAAACATATAATGGAGCTTATAGAAGCTAAGAAAAAAGGTTTTGGAGCAGGAATTTTATTTTTAATTCAACTAGATAATGTTAAGACCTTTTCTCCTAATGATATAACGGATGTTGAATTTGGTAATGCATTAAGATTGGCAAAAGAAAACCATGTAGATATAATGGCGTACAGCTGTATAGTTGATAGAGAAGGAATTGAAATAAATAATATTGTTGATATAATATTATAAATAGTAGATTAAAATAATTATAAGTTTATATTAATATTATTTGCTGAATTAAGAGGTGTATTATGAAGTACAAGTTTTGTCCTTTATGTGGTAAAGGATTAGAAGAAAAATATAGTTGGGATGAGGGTGGTGTACCTTATTGCGCGCATGATGATGTTATGTTTTTTGACACACCAAAGCCATGTATAATGGTCGCTATAGTTAAAGAAGATGAGATATTATTGCTAAAGCAAAGTTATATATTTGAAAATTCTAAGGTTTTATTATCAGGATATGTTGGAAACAACGAAACGGCAGAGCAAGCAGTTTATAGAGAAGTAAAAGAAGAAGCTGGAATAGATATAAATAATATTACATATCTAGGATCTGACTATGTAAAAGATAAAGAAATCTTAATGATAACATTTATGGCAGACTATGTTTCAGGAACTATAAAAAAATCTACTGAAGTTGAAGGTATGGGATGGAGCAAGCTTTCAAGTGCTTTAGATGAAATGAAGGAAGATATAATAGGAACAAAAGTAGTAAAAAAGGTTTTAGAGATAAAAGAAATAAGAGAAGAATAAACTTCTCTTATTTTTTTACTAGTAATCATTTCTATATATTTTTAAAGTTAGTATATTATCATTAAAAGTTATATCAGCTTTATCTATCATCATTCCAACTAATGAAAGTTCCCCATCTAGTTCATATTCTCCACCTAAACTCCAATAGTACTCTTCAACTTCATGTTGGCGTTTAGTATTTAATATATTTCTTAAATTAGATAATTCTATGTCATCAATTTCTCTAACTTTTCCCCATATGAGAAATTGAGAAGAGTTTTCCTCCGTGTGCATTGTAACATGAATATCATGAGCCCCTAACTTATAAAGATAGGTGATTAATTCATTTATTATTCTAAGGTTTTTTTCAAATTTAAATTTCATTTTTTAGATAAGCTCCTTTTTAAATATGTTGATTACTGGAATTAGAAGCATTGCAACAAAGCCAGCAGCTAACCCGTTATTATATAAATTAAGACCACCATGAAGATATCCTATATTTGTAACCATATTTACATGCAAGAAACCAGCTAATATTCCTATTTTCCATCCAAATTTACCTGCAATTGGAGCAAGCGCAGTAGAAAATAAAATAGAAAGTATTAAAGATGGTGAATTTATAGGGTTTATATTTATAATAGCTCCTAATAATGCACCAATTATTATAGGGGTAACATTTCTTATATGTTTACCAAAAGCTCCAAATCCAATTATAGTAAATATTCCCGAAATGGTTGGTCCATTTAAATCTCCGTTTAAAATAATTACAAGAAAAGTAGCTAGAAATCCAAGGATACCCATATTGATATAACATGTTTCTCCAAAGAGTAAATAAAAATCACTAACTAATCTACCAGGTTGCTTAATTATAGACATTAACTTTTCTTTGGGGTCAGAATTGTGAAATAAACCAATTAATATTAAATATGATGAAATTATAATTAGTATAATGGAAAATATGTGATTGGATCCAGTATTCCATATCATTCTAGTTTCAAATTCTATTCCTACAGCTCTAAGTATAGACATTAATAAAGTAGCAAATAAACCAGCAGCAAAGCCTATATTATATAAGTTATAACCATTATGAGCTTTTATACAATGTGAAGCTATGGGTGCTAAAATAAAACCTGTACAAATACCTATTGTATATCCTAAAGTTATTCCTGATAAATTTGAAAAGTATGGTGTAAAACTTAGTTGACTTACAGTGGGCGCTAAAGTTGTTGATAGTAAAGCAACCAATGTATAATTAAGAAAAGGTTCTTTTTGATACTTAGAGTAAAGATAAACTCCTATAATTATTGGCCAAATATTTAATAAATTTTTACCGAAGAATGCAAATCCAGTCATTAGCCATAAAGACATAATTGTAGATCCATTAGGTTTAACTCCAGTTAATACTAACATTAATATAGAGAGAATACTTGTTAAGGCAGAATTAACAAGTGATGCGCCAATTCCTCCTATTTCAACATAATCTGTTATTAAAATATCCGGACTTAAAATTATTTTCTTTAAACCCAAATAGATTTCAGTTGGCGTATCCAATATAAATGCAACAACAATAAAAAATATATACATTAACAATAAAACAACATAAGGGGGGTATAACTTTCTTTTTCTTATAAAAATCACCTCTCAAGATTTTAAAATAAATTTCTGCACAATAATTTCAAATTATTAACAAATACTATTGATTAAATTAAATTAATTTTATAAAATTAGATGGTTATATATATTTAAATATATGATATATGGTTAACGGAGTATAATATAATTATAACTGAAAAAAAACTATAGTTAAATATAAAATAGGGGGAGTTTGGTATGGAGGTTAAGAAGCAAAAACAAGTACCAGAGATAAAAGGTATATTAAGAAGCCATGTAATAGAGGTTCCTTCTTGTATAAGAGAATGTACTGGAATAAAGATATTTGGAAAAAGAATAAAATCGTTACTCTTTACTACGGATGTTGCTATTATAAGAAATACTAATGCAGATGCTATTATAGCGGTTTATCCTTTTACTCCTCAACCACTTATAACTCAAGCTTTAGTTATGGCAGCGGATGTACCGGTATTTTGTGGAGTAGGAGGAGGAATAACTCAAGGTAAAAGAGTAGTGAATCTAGCTTTAGATGCAGAGTTCAAAGGTGCAATGGGCGTAGTAGTTAATGCACCTACAGCAAATGATATTATAAGAAAAATACGAGAAACTATAGACATACCAGTAATTGTTACTGTAGTTTCAGAGTGTGAAAATGCTGCTGAAAGAATAGAAGCAGGAGCAACTATATTAAATGTTTCAGGAGGTAAAAACACTCCTAATATTGTAAGAAAGATAAGAGAACAATTTCCTTCCTTTCCAATAATAGCAACAGGTGGCCCTACAGAAGAAACTATAATGAGAACCATAGAAGCAGGTGCAAATGCTATAACATACACTCCACCTCCATCGGGAGATGTAATGGGAAGTTTAATGGATAAATATAGAGATCAAAATTAAAATTATAAAAATATATTTAGTTTCAATTAAGAAATTCTACCACTATGGGAAACCATAGTGGTTTTATATTTATTCTATTCTTAATAAGATTTAATCTATTTATTTAAATTTATAATAAATATGATATACTAAAATATAAGATTTAAAAGTGGAGAGGTGAGTAATAGTAAATATATTATGGATAAAACTGAGTATATAGTTGATAGAATTGAGAATGATTATGTTATATTAGAAACAAAAGTAAATAGTTTAATTAATATTAAAAAAAGTGATATAATAGGAACAGTAAAAGAAGGAGATGTTTTAATTAAAAAAGAAGGTCTTTACTTTATAGACGAAGAAGCTACGAAGTTGAGACGTGAAAAAATTAATATAATAATGAAAGGGTTATGGGAAGAATGATTGAAAAAGATAAAGTAAATGAAGAAAATAAAGTAGAAGAAAATAGTAAAAATTCTATGAAAAACTTCATGAATGAGTGGGGAATTCCAATAATCTCAGCAATAATATTAGCTGTTCTTATAAATAAGTTTATACTATTCAAGGTTTTAATACCATCAGAATCTATGGTTCCTACATTAAATGTTGGAGATAGACTTTTTGTTACAAGAGTCTATAATCCTGAGAAGCTTAAAAGAGGAGATATTATAGTATTTTACTCAGAAGAACTTCAAGAGTCTTTAATAAAAAGACTTATAGGATTACCAGGAGATAAAATAAAAATAGAAAATGGTAAAGTATTTGTAAACGGAGAAATGCTTGAAGAGAATTATATAGGAGCTGAGGATAAATTTAATGGTGAATACCAAGTTCCAGAAGGAAAATACTTTTTTCTAGGAGATAATAGACTTTGGTCAAAGGATTCAAGATACTGGATTAACCCTTATATAGATGGAAAAGATATAAATGGAAAAGCACAAATCAAGGTTTATCCTTTTAATCAAATTGGGAAAATAGAGTAAAGGAAGTATATGGAAAGGAAGAATTATGGATAATAAAAATACAGAAGAAAATAATAATAAGAAAAAGCAGTATTCAATATTTTATGCGATTATGGCAATTCTATTTTTATACGCTTTTACATCAACAAAAAATTTTATGACTACTCAAGAAATACCTTATAATGAGTTTTTAAGTATGATAGAAAATAAGGAAGTTGAAAGTGTTACAATTTCATCAAGTGAAATAAAAATATTACCTAAGGAAGATAGTAGTAATAAAATAAGCGGTAAAATATTGTACACAGGAAATGTTGATGATCCTAATTTAATAAGCATTTTAAATGAAGCAGGTGTAGAGTTTAGAGCAGAAGCAATTCAAAATAATTATATAATAGAATTTATTATTACATGGATAATAACTCCTATAATATTCTTCTTTATTTTTAGGTTTATTGCTGGGAAAGTCGGAAGAAAAATGGGAACACCTCCTATGATGGGAATGGGTAAAAGCAATGCTAAGATTTACAAAGAAAATGATATAAAGATAACCTTTGATGATGTAGCTGGGCAAGATGAAGCTAAGGAGTCTTTAAAGGAAATAATAGACTATTTAAATAATGCTGAAAAATATACTGATATAGGAGCTAAGCTTCCTAAAGGCGCTCTTTTAGTTGGACCTCCAGGAACAGGAAAGACGTTGCTTGCTAAGGCTGTAGCTGGAGAAGCTAATGTACCATTTTTATCAATTTCAGGATCAAACTTTGTTGAAATGTTTGCTGGTATGGGAGCTGCTAAAGTTAGGGATCTTTTCCAAGAAGCAGAAAAGAATGCTCCATGTATAATATTTATAGATGAAATAGATTCTATAGGTAAAAGCAGAGATTCTCAGCTTCAAGCAAATGATGAAAGAGAACAAACATTAAATCAGCTTCTAACTCAAATGGATGGTTTTGATTCATCAAAAGCTATAGTTATTTTAGCAGCTACAAATAGGCCAGAAATATTAGATAAAGCACTATTAAGACCTGGTAGATTTGATAGAAGAGTAATAGTAGATAGACCTGATTTAAAAGGAAGAATAGATATATTAAAAGTACACTCTAAAGGGGTAAAGCTTGGAGATGATGTAAATCTAGAAGAAATTGCAAAGAGTACTCCAGGGGCTGTTGGAGCAGACCTTGCAAATATAGTAAATGAAGCAGCTTTAAGAGCAGTTAAACATGGAAGAGAATTTGTAATGCAAGAAGATTTAAGAGAAGCTGTTGAAGTTATAATTGCAGGAAAAGAAAAGAAGGACAGAATACTTTCTCCTATGGAAAAAAGGGTAGTAGCGTTTCATGAGGTAGGTCACGCACTTGTTGCAGCTTTATTAGACAAAACTGACCCTGTTCATAAAATAACTATAGTTCCAAGAACTATGGGAGCCTTAGGATATACCATGCAATTACCAGAAGAAGAAAAATACTTAGTATCAAAAGAAGAATTAACAAGTCAAATAATGGTTATATTAGGTGGTAGATCTGCTGAAGAAGAGGTATTTAATCTTGTTTCAACGGGGGCATCTAATGATATTGAGAGAGCAACTCAAACAGCAAGAAGTATGGTCACTATTTATGGTATGACTGATAAGTTTGATATGATGGCTTTAGAATCAGTTCAAAATAGGTATTTAGATGGAAGAGCGGTAAGAGAATGTAGTGATGATACTTCAACTCTTGTAGATGAAGAAATATTAAACATAATAAGAACTTGTCACAAAAATACTAGAAAACTATTAAATGAAAATAGAGATTTGCTTGATAAAATATCAGAATATCTATTAGAGAAAGAAACTATATTTGGAGACGAGTTTATGGAGTTTGTTTATGAAAAATATCCAGAACTAAAAGATAAGAAAGATAAGAAAAATAAGAAATTTGATGAAGTAAAAGAAATTTAAAAAAGATCAATGCAATAGTTAACGAAAGGGTGTACATAATTTTTTGTTACACTCTTTCTTAATGATACAAATATATAAAATCAAAGGGGGAATAACTCTTGGATAAAATAGAACTATTAAGAGAAGAAGAAAATCTAAAAAATACATTAAATATACTTAATGAAGAAACACTTAAATATATAGAAAAAAGAAAAAGTATATCAGAATATATACTTGACTACAGAAAAAAATATATTGAAGAATATAGAGACGATGAAGATAAACTTATAGAGTATTTCGATCATGAGAGATATATAAAGGAGGAATCCTACAAAACAATAGATAAAAGATTATCTGAATTTGTTAAACTTAAAGAATCACCATACTTTGGTAAAATAGGATTTATAGATGATGGGTATTCAGAAGAACTTTATATAGGTAGATATGGGTTAACACCAGAAGGAACTTATGATCCAGTTATTGTAGATTGGAGAGCTCCTGTTTCCTCATTATTTTATAAAGGGGTGCTTGGGAAAACTAGTTATAAAAGCCCACAAGGAGAAATCCCAGTAAATATATTATCAAGAAGACAATTAATTATAAAAAAGGCTAAGTTAGAGGGATATTTTGATTCTGATATAAATATACAAGATGAAATACTACAAATGGTTCTTTCATCTAATTCTGGAGAAAAACTTAAAGATATAGTAAATACAATACAAAAAGAACAAGATGAAATAATAAGAGCTGATAGAAATAAGGTTATTGTAGTTAATGGTGTTGCAGGTTCAGGAAAAACTACTATAGCACTTCATAGAATTTCATATCTTTTATATAATTTTAGAGATCAATTAACTGATAAAGTACTAATTTTGGGTCCAAATGATATATTTATGGATTATATTTCAGAAGTTTTACCTAATTTAGGAGAAACAGCAGTAATAAATGAAACATTTTTATCTTTTGCATATAAGGAAATAGGCTTGCAAGAAACCGTAAAAGATATAACTTATTACTTAGAAGAAGTTTTAAATGGAAATGAAAGTATACTAAATGAAATAAAATATAAGTCATCAAATGATTTTATAGAAAAATTAGATAGAGAAGTAGAAAATATAGAGGAAAACTATTTTAATATTAATCCAGTTAAATTTTTAGGTGAAGAAATAGTTTCTATAAATGAAATAGATGAGTTATTTAATAAGCATTATAAATATATGCCGATATTTAGAAGAAGTAATAAAATAAAGATGATACTTATTTCTAAAATAAAAGACAAAAGAGATGAAAAGGTAAGAGAAATTAATATAAAGGCAAAAGAAGAAAAAGCAAGATTATCTGCAGAAGAATTAGTCATCGAAGAAAATAATATAGAGTTTAGAAGAAAGCTTGAAATAAGAGATGTAATTAGAGAAGTAATGAAAGCTAAAGATGAAATAGATAATTGGATAGAAAATGAAAGTGTTGTAAAAATATATAAAGACTTTATAAATACTGAAGAATTATCTTATTTAGATTTACCAGCAATTCTTTATCTAATGATAAAATTAGAAGGCAAAAAATCTAAAACTGAAATAAAGCATATAGTTATAGATGAAGCTCAAGATTATAATATGTTACAGTTTATAGTTTTAAAAGAATTAACAGGATGTAGAAGCTATACTATAGTAGGAGACTCCAACCAAAGACTTATTAAAGCAGAAGAAGCATCAGCTATGTTAAAGCTAAAGGATATATTTGGAGGATTCTTTAAGTTATTTGAACTAAATAAAAGTTATAGATCAACTTATCAAATAATGGAATATGCAAGCAAGCTTTTAGATGAAAATGCAGTTGTTCCTTTTGTTAGAAAAGGAGAGTTTGATGTTTTAGAGACAGTTGTTCCTAAAGATGATAAGGAAGATTTAATAGATGTTATATTGAATTTATTAGAAGATTACCAAGAAGAGAAGTATGAGAACATTGCTATTATAACAAAGGGAAAAGATGAACTTAATATTATTGCTCCAGAACTTAAGAAGTATACTAATATACTAGCATTTAATAATGTAGATGTAGTATATAAAGGAGGAAGAGTTCTTATTCCATCATATTATGCAAAGGGATTAGAATTTGATGCTGTAATTGTTGTTGATTTTGATGAGAATACTGATAATTTAATTAAATATATTATGTGTACTAGGGCACTGCATAGACTATCAGTTATAAAAGTTAGATAAAATTATACTTACATTAAGATAGAGGTTTAAATAAATATTATTACTAAAAATAATATCCAGAGAGTAATATCCCTGGATATTATTTTATAAATAATAATAAAATAATTATTGTTTTGTAACATTTCACAATATATTTAAATTTTTATTAGTCATAATTTAAGAAAAATTGATAATGGTATTAATAAGATTGAATTTAAAATAAAAGCCATTATAATAAAAACATAAGCTTTTTGTAAACGATATTAAAGGAGGGGGTTGAAGAGTGGAGTGCTTTTATGAACAATTCCAGACTAAAGATTATAGCAGTTTAGAGCGAATATTGAATATTCTATCTAAAGTATCATTAGTTATTGCACTATTGTTTTTAGTAATGTTTAACTTTATAATTGCAGCAGTCTTTGCTTTAATATATTTAATTATTTTTATTTTATCTAGAAAGATTATAGTTGAATATGAATATGAGCTTACAGGAAACGAGCTAGTAATATTCAAAATAATGAATAAGAGTAAGAGAAAAGAAATAGGGAGCTTCAATATAAGAGATATATCAAGTGTAAAGAATTCAGAAAATGTTGATAAAACAAACAATAAAATTATAAAGGCTTATTTAGATGAGGCTGGATTAAAAGATAAAATTTATATGGCAAAAACAGCTGAAGGAATGGTAGGATTTCAATTAGCTATGGATGAAAATTTAACAAATTTAATTAAAAGAGTTAATCCATTAGCATTTTATTAATATATAAAATTGGAGGAGAAAATTATGGCAGGCGTAACTTTAAAAAATATTCAAAAAGTATATGAAAATGGGTTTAAGGCAGTACAAGATTTTAGTTTAAACATTAAAGATAGAGAGTTTATAGTTTTTGTTGGACCATCAGGATGTGGTAAATCAACAACATTAAGAATGATAGCAGGATTAGAAGAAATATCTGGCGGGGAATTATATATTGATGATAAGTTAGTAAATGATGTAGCTCCAAAAGATAGAGATATAGCTATGGTTTTCCAAAACTATGCACTATATCCACATATGACAGTTTATGAAAATATGGCATTCGGATTAAAGCTTAGAAAGCTACCAAAGCAAGAAATAGATGAAAAAGTTAGAGAAGCAGCAAAGATATTAGATATAGAACATCTTTTAGACAGAAAACCAAAAGCTTTATCAGGGGGACAAAGACAAAGGGTTGCTATGGGAAGAGCTATAGTTAGAAGTCCAAAAGTATTCTTAATGGATGAACCTTTATCAAATCTTGATGCTAAGTTAAGAGTTCAAATGAGAATAGAAATTTCTAAGCTATATAATAAATTAAATACTACATTTATATATGTAACACATGACCAAACAGAAGCAATGACTTTAGGAACAAGAATAGTTGTTATGAAAGATGGAGTTATTCAACAAGTTGATTCACCAACTGAAATCTATAATCATCCAGCAAACTTTTTTGTTGCAGGATTTATAGGAAGTCCTCAAATGAATATGACATATGGGCAAAACTTAGTTAAAGATGGTAAAAACTATGTTAAGGTATTTGATGAATTAGTTGAAATTCCAGCTGATAAAGTTAAGATCGTAAAAGAAAAGAATGCTGAAAATATAGAAGTTATAGTTGGTATAAGACCAGAAAATATTTATCATTTAAAAGAAGAGTTGGCTAATCCAGGAGTTGTTACTTTTAAGGGAGAAGTTGACTTAAAGGAAAACTTAGGAGCAGAAACATATATCCATGTTAAGAAGGATGGAGCAAACTTTATAATTAAATCAAGAACCGGTGCTGATTATAAAATTGGAGATTCAATAGAATTTGGATTTGATGCTAACAAAATTCATATTTTCGATAAGGAAGAACAAAACACAATATTCTAATAAATTCAAGAATCTGAAAAGGGGTGCGTGAAACGCGTACCCCTTTATGTAATTAACAAAGGTAAACTAAAGAAGTTTAGTAAGCATAATATAAACCTCTTTATTAAATATGCATTAGCTATATAAAAAATAAATATTTTTGAAATTATTTTTTATAATTTTTTTCGGCTTGTTCCCAATTAACTATATTCCACCAATTATCTATGTATTCAGCACGTCTATTTTGATATTTAAGGTAATATGCATGTTCCCAAACATCTATTCCTATAATAGGAGTTAAACCTATAGATATAGGAGAGTCTTGATTTGCTGTAGAAATTATAGACAATTTACCATCCTTATCGAAAACTAACCAAGCCCAACCAGATCCAAATCTACCTAATGCAGCTTCTTTGAATTTAGCCTTAAAATTATCATAAGACTCAAAATCTCTATTTATTGCATTTAATAAATCTCCTTTAGGACTTTGATTTTTCTTTGGGCTCATTATACTCCAGAAGAAGTCATGATTATATACACCACCTGCGTTGTTTATAACAGTTTGCTTTATATCAGATGGGATTGAATCTAAATCCTTTAAGATTCCTTCTATGCCCTTAGAATATAATTCAGGATGTTTAGCAATAGCTTTATTTAAATTATCTAAATAAGCCTGTTCATGTTTATCATGATGAAGCATCATAGTTTCTTTATCAATATATGGTTCTAATGCATCATAAGCGTATGGTAGTGGCTTAAGTTGAAATTGTGCATCTCCTAAGCTTTTACCTGTAGCTAAAGATGATGGTATTAAAGTTAAAAAAGTAATAAGTGATAAAGCTATTAATGATAAAAAGTTAAGTTTCTTGTTCATTTTATTTCACCTCCTAAGTTAGTATTTGTTTTAAAATATTATTTTATAAATAAATAGTGAAAGTGATATAATAGTTATATTGATAATTTAAGGAAAAGTTGGTGATAGTATGGAAGAATTAATAAAAAATAATGCAATAAGTATAGTATATTTTAGTGGATCAGATTGTGGAGCATGTGATGCTATTAAGGAGAAAGTTCAATTTTTAATAAAAGAATATAATGAAATAAAATTTTTAGAAATTAATGCAATAAAAAATAAAGAGTTAGCAGCACAACATGATATATTTTCACTACCTATTTTATTATTATTTATTAATGGAAAAGAAGCATTGAGATTAGGAAGATATTTTGATGTTTTAGAATTTAAAAATTCAATAGATAGATATTATAGTTTAATTTATAGGTAAAGGTTTGAAAATGTGATTATATAATGCTTTTAGTAATTCAATGTGAAAAATTAGCCTTACCTTAAGTTTGTAAGTGGACATATGTAAGTTTGCGTTGGCTTGGAGCGGAGTGACGGAATAAGTAAACTTACATATGTCCACTTTTTTATTAAGAAACTTTTAATAAATATGATAGCAGTTTCTTAATTTTCTCAAATTAAACTTATTAATAAGAGTAAGGTTACTTAATATCTATATTATGGTAAAATATTAATAAAAAGATATTGGGAGGACTTATGAGTAAGTTAAGCATTTTAGTAGTAGATGACGATAAGGAAATTACAGAAGCAATAGAGATTTATCTTATAAATGAAGGATATAATGTATTTATTGCTTATGATGGAATACAAGCTTTAAAGATAGCTAAAGAAGAAAGTATACATTTAATAATAATGGATATAATGATGCCTAATCTTAATGGTACTAGAGCCACAATTGAACTTAGAAAGGAAAAAGAAATACCAATAATAATGCTATCTGCTAAATCGGAGGATTCAGATAAAATTTTAGCATTAAACCTAGGAGCAGATGATTACATAACTAAGCCATTTAATCCGTTAGAACTTATAGCAAGGGTAAATTCACAAATAAGAAGATATACAAGATTTTCTTCTATAAATAAAGAAGAAAATAATGAAAAAATTATAGTTGGAGGATTAGAATTAAATAATAATAATAAAGAAGTAACTGTTAATGGAAAAGAGGCCAAGCTAACACCACTAGAATTTAAAATTTTAAGTCTTCTTATGGGCAATTTAGGAAGGGTATTTTCTATAGAAGAGATATATGAAAGAGTTTGGAATGAAGTTGCATATAACGTAGATACAGTAACTGTACATATAAGAAGGATTAGGGAGAAGATAGAGGTAGATCCCAGAAATCCTCAATATCTAAAGGTAGTTTGGGGAGTTGGATACAAAATTGACAAAAAATAAGTACTTTTATAATTAAATTTAGGAGGGAGTGATTCTAATAAAATCAATGGAAAAATTATATATAAAACTACCAATGGATATAAAAATTATGGTTCCTGTCTTGTTAGTATATCTTATAAATGAGTTAGATTATAATGTTGCTCCGTACTATAATGGAGGACTGTATTGTAATTTTATAATACTAGCTACATTAATATTTATACTACCAACATATTTATTTATAAAAGATATAATACTAATTATAAGAAAAAAACGAAGTTCTAGTAAATTTATATTAAAAAAATATTTAGCAATTATGTATAAAAAATTACCAATGGATATAAAAATTATAATTCCTATTTTGCTAATATTTCTTATAAATGAATTAAGATATAATGTTATTAGATATTATGATGGAGGGCTATATTCTAATTTTATAATACTATCTACATTAATATTTGTAATATTAACATCCTTATTCATAAAAGATATAATACTAATTATAAGAAAAAAGCAGAAGCCTATTAAATTTATGATAAAAGAATTTTTAGTTATCGTAATAAATAAAATTAAACAATGTTATATGATAAAAGCTACAGGAGTAAAAGTAAGCATATTAATATTGCTAACAATATTAGCATTAGTGTGTATTAAAGTAATTATTATACATTATTACTACTGGCCATATAATATAGTATTAACAGCGCAAACATATGTCATTTTATATATGATATTATTGACTGCCTATATAATCACAATACTTGGAGAAGTGAATGTATTAAAAATCAAATCAAATCAAATTACAAATGGAGAGTATGAAAAAGAAGTTAAAGATAATCAAATGATTATTCTTAAAGATATAGAAAAGAATATTATAAATATAGAAGATGGATTAAGAGAATCTGTAAGTAAGGCTATAAAAAGCGAAAGAATGAAGAGTGAATTAATTACAAATGTATCTCATGATTTAAAGACGCCTCTTACATCTATAATAAATTATGTAGGTTTATTAAAGGAAGAAAATTTATCACAAGAAAAAAGGGATAAGTATATAGATGTTTTAGATATTAAATCAAAAAGACTTAAAATTTTAATAGAAGATTTATTTGAAGCTTCAAAAGTTGCATCAGGCAGTATAGAACTTCAAAAAGAAGATCTAAATATAGTATCATTACTTAGGCAAATCTTAGGTGAGTTAGAAGAAAAAATATCCTTAGCAGAATTAAATATAATAACTAAATGGCCAGATGAAAAAACTATATTATTTCTAGATGGAAGAAAAACATTTAGAGCATTTGAAAATTTAATAAATAATATAATTAAATATTCAATGAAAAAATCTAGAGTATATATTGAAGTTATAAGTGAAGAAAAAGAAGTATCTATAATAATGAAAAATATTTCATCATATCAGTTAGATTTTACAGCTGAAGAAATTGTTGAAAGATTTAAAAGAGGAGATAAATCAAGAAGTACAGAGGGATCTGGACTAGGGCTTGCCATAGCTAAAAGCATAATTGAATTACAAGGCGGTACTTTTGATATAGAAATAGATGGAGACTTATTTAAGGTAATTACAACCTTTGAAAAATAAAATTTACAAAGTTTTATTTAGTATGAAATTGTATTTATTTCTAAATGAAAATAGAAAAGAGATAAAAATGTACTTTATAGAAGAGGCTTTTGAAAAAAGTTTATTCTATAAAGTACATTTTTATTATCTTTATTCCATTGTAATTGGAAAATTTTAATTTTCATCTTCATCTATTAAATCATCAACACCAAGTAATTCCTCATCAGAATTTTCATTAAGAGAACTGCTACTTTTATATGTTATTTGATTGATAGCTTGATATATTTTTTCTAAAAGATAATTTTGTATTCTTCTAGCTTTATGCGTTTTATTAAAGATAATGAAGCTCCATATTCCTATTATAGAGAAAGTTATCATAAACAAAGTACCTATGCTATAGAATACTATTTGAAAAATTTGAACAGCTAAGTCCATATTATATTACCTCCAAATTTTTATATAAAAATATTATATCATAGAAAATAATATAATTTAGATTAAATTAAAATAAATGTATAAAATTTCATATTCATGATTAGTATTTAGCTTAAATGTCTATAATTTAAAAAAGATATTAATCAGAAGGAGAAGCATATATGAAAAAAGTAATATTATTAGTAATATCTACAATATTATTGATTGTATTTTTGTTAGGATTTATAGAGGTAGTAAATAAGGAAACAACTGAAAACAAAGAAGTATTTACATATTCAGTATCTTCAGTACCATCTGACTTTAAATCTGTAGGAAATTTAGATAAAAGAGTACAGGATATAGTATGTGCAACTAGTAGAGGGTTAGTTGAATTAAATGCTTCTAAAGATATAGTACCTTCATTATCAGAAGGTGTTAAAGTTAGCGAAGATGGATTAGAGTATGACTTTAAAATAAAATCAGATATTTATTGGAGTGATGGAACCCAAATAACACCAAAAGATATAGTAGCCTTTTTTAGAGAAATATTGACAGAGGAAAATGAAAAAAATATAGGGGCTTTATTAAATGTATATGGAGCTAAAAACTTTAGGGATGGAGAAGGGTCATTTACTGAAAATGTTGGAATAAGAGCTGGTGAGGATAATGTTGTATTTAGATTAAACTCTAAGGATGACAAGTTCATTAAAGAGCTAACTGAACCACAATATAGACTTAGAAAAAATGTCTTGTTATGGGAAAATATAAAACAAAATTATGATAAGTTAATTTATTCAGGATGTTATGAAATTTCAGAAATGACAATAACAGAATTAACACTTAAAAGAAATAGCAATATAAATCCTAAGTTAGTTGAAACTATAAAAATTGTGGATGATGAAGGTGAAGAATTAGCTATGGCAGCTTTTGAAGTAGGGGGAAGGGATATAGTTATCAATCCACCTAAAAGCCAATTAAGTCGATTGAGTAGAGAAAATAGGCTTATAACTTTAGAATCAAATAAAGCTATGTATTTAACCTTTAACCCCAATTCCGATATTATACCATTAGAAGGCAAAAAAGATATATATAGATTATTAAATAGATCTATGGAACAGTATCAATTAGAAAATAGTATGTTTATAGAATTAGCAGAAGGAAGTTACTTTAGAGAAGATAAAGAAGATTTACTAAAGCTTCAAGCAAGAAAAGTTATGAGTAATGAAATAGTTCAATGGGATAAACCTGAAGAAGTTGTATTAGTTGCAGAAGAAAGTACTCAAAATAAGGAAATTTGCGAGTATATTGTTGAGTGGTTTAAAAATAATACTGATATATACTTAAGTTACAAGCTTATAACAAAAGAAGAAGTTGCTTCAATAAAGGATGTAAATTATTATAATATAGCTTTAATTCAAGGAGATTCAAGTGTATCATCTAATAACTCTATATATAGTGTGCTTATAAACTTTCTTCCAGAAAAGCATAGAAGTCAATTACTATTAGCTAAGACAGAAGGGGAAAAATTAAATACATTTTCTAAGCTTGAAGATGAATTATTTAATACTTATCAAATGCTTCCTTTAGTTTTTTACAATGATAATATAGCCGTAAATAGTAGAATAAAAAATATGATATTAGATGGAAATGGGAATATAGATTACAATAAAATAGAAAAATCATAAAGACTAAGGCTACACCAAGGTCTTTATGATTTGTTTTATATATTTAGTGTATCTCTATCAAATTATTCATTAATTTCAGGGTTTAGAAACTCTTCTTCTTCAACAGCAGTTATATTACTTTGAGTAAGGTCATCAGCTACATCATTGATTGTAAGTTCACTAGCAGAATCTGTACTATTACTTAGTTTTTTTGGAGAGTCTGATGTAATAAGTTTAATTTCATTCATAAAGTCATCTTTAAATAGAAAAATTATTAATTGATATATATACATGTTTTTAAAGCTATCAAATGAAGAACTTGATGATAAAAATGAATCTCTTTTTTTAGAGTAAGAAATACTTTTATTAAAAATAGGAGCTATTCCTAAGTTAGTTGGTGTTGATGTTGTTGGCATTCTAAAAAAGTTTTCTTCTAGCATATCAGCTGAATTTAATGTTAAACCCTTATATCTTTCAGCATCATCTAATGTAGGAGCCTCTGGCCAACAAGTTATTAAACCTGAGTTAATAAAATACTTTCTATACAATGATGATATCATATTTCTATATTCACCATATCTATTAGATTCTTTTGCATAGATAATAATAGCTAAGAAATAGAAAGCAACATCAAAACATGAGTATTTCAGTTCTTTCTTACCAGAAAGTTTAAGGAAAACTTCCTTTTCATCATCATATAAAGATACTAGTTTATTATTTATTTCCCTTGCCTTTTCGTTAAATGTAATCATTTGAGTATGTTTAAATGACAGCATCAAGTTTATGCAAAATAAGCACGTAAAATCTAAAGAATCGACATAGTAGTCTTTTTCATCAAATTTATTTATTAGAAAATCTGTTAAATCAATAATTAATATTTGAGAATCTAAATTTTTTGAAAAGCTATAAAAAATATTAATGGATGTAAGTATTTTACATATTTCCTCGAAAGAACATTCATAAATTTTTTCCTTAAACTCTATAAGCATTTGTAATATTTCTAATGAAAATTTATTATAGTCTTCTGAAATTTCGTCTTCTGGAAATAATGTTGAATATAGATTATATGCAACCATCATGCAGGCTTGGTCAGAAAACTTAAATTTATTACTTTTATCCGAAAGATTGAATCCTTTATGGTTATTTTCAGACAGATTTTTCTTTTCGATAAATACTCCTTCATTGTTTCTTAAGTTCATTGAATAAAAATTAAGTTGTTCTCTTGCTAATTTCTTATATACTTGAGAATAAGAATATAATCTTTCATCAGCATCTTTAAATCTTGAGTAATAAGTAGTTAATTGTAGTATTGATGTAGTCATTAATGCATTAGTTATTGGAGATATATCCTTCTTAAAGGAATCCTCATCAAATCCATTATAGTTTTTACTATGAATATAATTAGGAGAAGATTTTCTATATATACATAGTAGTGGAGAAAAATTACCAGATGTGGTAATATCAATGGAGGACGATGTTTTTTTATAATTTTTAATTGAATCTACTAATCCACATTTTGATTCAAGGACTAATGTCCTTATGGCCTCTTTTGATAAGTGAAAAAGTTGGCCGTTAATTTCTTTTTGGGATAGTTTATTCATTCTAAAAAATGGTCCTATATATCGCAATTTATTCACCTCTTCATTAATCCTTATATTAATAATATGAGGTTAATATTAAAATAGTGCATAAATTTTAATAATATTAAGAATTGGAGGCAAATCATGAGAATAGATGGAAGAAAAAATGAGCAAGTAAGAGCTACAAAAATAACTAGAGGATATACAAAATATGCAGAGGGATCTGTATTAATAGAGGTTGGAGATACAAAGGTGATTTGTACTGCATCCATAGAAGATAAAGTTCCGCCTTTTTTAAAGGGTCAAGGAGAAGGTTGGATAACAGCAGAGTATAATATGCTTCCAAGATCAACAGGAACTAGAAAAGTTAGGGATATAGCTAGACTAAAGCTGGATGGAAGAACTATGGAGATACAAAGGTTAATAGGAAGAGCTTTAAGGTCAGTTATGGATCTAAAAGCACTTGGAGAAAAAACAATATGGATAGATTGTGATGTTATTCAAGCTGATGGTGGAACTAGAACTGCATCAATAACTGGAGCTTTTGTAGCTTTGGTAGATGCTATAAATAAGCTTCATAAGGAGAAACCTTTTGATGTTTATCCAATAAGAAACTTTGTAAGTGCAACTAGTGTAGGAATAGTAAAGAATGAAAAAGTTATAGACTTATGTTATGAAGAAGATTCTAATGCAAAGGTTGATATGAATGTTATAGCTACAGATGAAGGTGAATTCATAGAAATACAAGGTACTGGTGAAGAATCACCATTTAGTAGAAGTGATTTAAATGAACTTTTGGATTTAGCACAAAAGGGAATAAAACAAATGGTACAAATACAAAAAGAATCCTTAAAGATGGATGCCCTTTGGATAGGTACTGGAGGTAAGTAATACTTATGAAGAAACTTATAATAGCAAGCAATAACCAAGGAAAGATAAAAGAAATAAAAAAAGTCTTAGAAAATATACCACTTAAAGTACTTTCTTTAAATGATATAGGAGTAGATATAGATGTAGAAGAAGATGGTATAACATTTGAAGAAAATGCAAAAAAGAAAAGCGAAGAGATATATAAAGAATTAATAAACAGAGGCGAAAGCGATTTTATCGTAATGTCAGATGATTCAGGTTTAGAAGTTGAATACTTAAATGGAGAACCTGGAGTTTACTCAGCAAGATATGCAGGAGAACATGGAAATGATAAGAAAAATAATGAGAAATTACTTATAAGATTAAAGGGCGTTAGTTATAAAAATAGAAAAGCTAGATTTGTATGTCAACTAGCTTTAATAGATGAAAAAAAATCATATAAATCAGTGACTGGAACGGTAGAGGGATATATATTAGAAGAGGGAAGAGGAAAAGATGGTTTTGGATACGATCCATTATTTTTGTATGAACCTCTTAATAAGACATTAGCAGAGATGACAATTAAAGAAAAAAATGAAATATCCCATAGAGGGGCTGCTTTAAAAAAAGTTGATGCAATTATAAAAGAACTTTTATAGGAGGAAGAATATGAAAATTGCTGTATTGAGTGATTCTCATTATGAAGCTTCATCTTTAATTTCTATAAAAAAGTATTTAGTAGATGTAGATATTATATTACATTGTGGAGATGGGGCATCAGATATAAAAATATTAATGGATGATTTTAAGGGAGAGATCTATGCAGTTAAAGGGAATTGTGATGTTACTATGGATTATCCCAGTGAAAGAATTATTGAAATAATGGGTTTGAAACTATTTATTACTCATGGACATATGTATAATGTAAAGAATGAATATAATACTATATTCTATAAGGGAAAAGAAGTAGGTGCTAACATAGTTCTTTTTGGACATTCTCATAAGGCCTTAATAAGTGAACATGATGGATTAACTATAATGAATCCAGGAAGTGTAACACTACCTTATGGAAGAGCTAAGAAGACTTTGGGATTTATAGAAATATTAGATAACAATAAAACTAAGATTTATTTAAAAGAAATAGAATGATAAATTTTATGCAATCCGTTATAAATAGGCATTATTTTTAAATATCTATTTAAACCTCTAAAATTCTTATATATAGATTATTTTTTTAAAAATGTATTGACGGATTGCTATTCCTATTGTAGAATAAACATTGTCGCTGAAAGATATAGAGTATATCGGGGTGTGGCGCAGATGGGAGCGCGCGTGGTTTGGGACCATGAGGTCGCAGGTTCAATCCCTGTCACCCCGACCACTTAAAACATAATATGCGGGTGTAGCTCAATGGTAGAGCCCTTGCCTTCCAAGCAAGTTACGTGAGTTCGATTCTCATCACCCGCTCCAATTTTTTTAAAATGTGATTTAAAAAAATATTGACAAGTGGCAATTAATGATATAAAATAATTAATGTCATTTAACGAATATGCGTGTTTAGCTCAGCTGGATAGAGCAACGCCCTTCTAAGGCGTGGGCCAGGAGTTCGAATCTCTTAACACGCACCATTGCCGGGGTGTGGCGCAGATGGGAGCGCGCGTGGTTTGGGACCATGAGGTCGCAGGTTCAATCCCTGTCACCCCGACCACTTAAAACATAATATGCGGGTGTAGCTCAATGGTAGAGCCCTTGCCTTCCAAGCAAGTTACGTGAGTTCGATTCTCATCACCCGCTCCATTAAACATAATATATTAATGGTAATATGCGTGTTTAGCTCAGCTGGATAGAGCAACGCCCTTCTAAGGCGTGGGCCAGGAGTTCGAATCTCTTAACACGCACCAGATATGCGTCATTAGCTCAGTTGGTAGAGCACCTGACTCTTAATCAGGGTGTCCCGGGTTCGATCCCCTGATGACGCACCATTATGGTGAACGTAGTTCAGTTGGTAGAGCGCCAGTTTGTGGCACTGGTTGTCGTGGGTTCGAGTCCCATCGTTCACCCCATACGCTGGGATATCGCCAAGCGGTAAGGCACCGCACTTTGACTGCGGTATTCGTAGGTTCAAATCCTGCTATCCCAGCCAACTTGGTTTACTAGCTCATTCGGTAGAGCACTTGACTTTTAATCAAGGTGTACCGGGTTCGATTCCCGGGTAAGCCACCAATATATATGCAGATGTGGCGGAATTGGCAGACGCACTAGACTTAGGATCTAGCGCCATTGGCGTGGGGGTTCGACTCCCTTCATCTGCACCATATATATTAAAATAATATTAGCATAAGCGGAAGTGGCTCAATGGTAGAGCGTCACCTTGCCAAGGTGAATGTTGCGGGTTCGAGTCCCGTCTTTCGCTCCAATATGCGGGTGTAGCTCAATGGTAGAGCCCTTGCCTTCCAAGCAAGTTACGTGAGTTCGATTCTCATCACCCGCTCCAATACGCGTGTTTAGCTCAGCTGGATAGAGCAACGCCCTTCTAAGGCGTGGGCCAGGAGTTCGAATCTCTTAACACGCACCATTATGGTGAACGTAGTTCAGTTGGTAGAGCGCCAGTTTGTGGCACTGGTTGTCGTGGGTTCGAGTCCCATCGTTCACCCCATACGCTGGGATATCGCCAAGCGGTAAGGCACCGCACTTTGACTGCGGTATTCGTAGGTTCAAATCCTGCTATCCCAGCCAACTTGGTTTACTAGCTCATTCGGTAGAGCACTTGACTTTTAATCAAGGTGTACCGGGTTCGATTCCCGGGTAAGCCACCAATATATATGCAGATGTGGCGGAATTGGCAGACGCACTAGACTTAGGATCTAGCGCCATTGGCGTGGGGGTTCGACTCCCTTCATCTGCACCATATATATTAAAATAATATTAGCATAAGCGGAAGTGGCTCAATGGTAGAG